>NZ_JBJZON010000019.1:0-147062 GCF_047200735.1 Pseudonocardia oceanicola | reverse complement strand
CAGCGGTGAGGATTCCGGGACCCCGGCCTCGTCAGGAGAACAGCTTCTTCAACACGGCCAGGGCGAGGATCGCCCCGACACCGATGAGCGCGTAGCGGATCTTCGGGTCCTCGAGCTTGACCGCGATCTGCTGCTTGCCGGAGTCGACGAACCGCTTCGGGTTGGCGCGGTCGGTCAGCGCGTCCAGGCTGTCGGCGAGCGCGTCCCGCGTCTTCTCGATCTCGCTCTGGATGCTCTCGGGGTCGCGGGTCACGACACACTCCTCGGTGCTCGTCATCGGACTCGGGTTCGGGCACACCGTAGACGAGCGGTCGGACACGGGCCCGCCGACGTCCCGCGGTCGGGCGGAACTGACAGGATCGGGGCATGACGACACGCCTCGCGCCGGGCGACACCGCCCCGGACTTCACCCTGCCCGACGCCGACGAGAAGCCGGTCTCGCTGGCCGACCTGCGCGGCCGCAAGGTCGTCGTGTACTTCTACCCGGCCGCGTCCACGCCGGGGTGCACCAAGCAGGCGTGCGACTTCCGGGACAACCTCGCCGAGCTGAACGACGCGGGCATCGACGTGCTGGGCATCTCCCCGGACACGCCGGCCAAGCTGGCGAAGTTCCGGGACGAGGAGGGGCTGACCTTCCCGCTGCTGTCCGACCCGGACAAGAAGGTCCTGCAGGAGTGGGGCGCCTTCGGCGAGAAGACGATGTACGGCAAGACGGTCACCGGCGTGATCCGCTCGACCTTCCTGGTCGACGAGGAGGGCCGGATCGAGGCCGCGCTGTACAACGTCCGTGCGACGGGCCACGTCGCCAAGCTGCGGAAGGACCTGAAGATCTGACCCCTGTGGACGACGTCCGCGCGATCGAACACATGTTCGCTACGGTCGGATCATGCCGAGAGCGCGCAGGTGGACGGACGAGGATCTCACCGCTGCGGTGGCGGCGAGCGACTCGGTGTCCGACCTGAGCCGGCGGCTGGGCTACACGCCGAACGGCGGAGTCCACCGCCTGCTCAACGGCCACATCCGGCGGCTGGGGCTCGACACCTCGCACTTCGTCGGTGCCCGCTGGCCGACGACGCGACCTGAACTGGTTCGCAAGCGTCCGCTGTCGGAGATTCTCGTGCGGGGGCCCCTCTACCGGACCTCCAACCTGCGGCGGCGGCTGATCAGGGAAGGCCTCAGGCCCGCCCGTTGCGAGCAGTGCGGGCTGGCCGAGTGGCGTGGGGTCCCACTGCCGCTGGCAGCTCGACCACATCAACGGGGACCACACCGACAACCGGCTGGAGAACCTCCGTATCCTGTGTCCGAACTGCCACGCCGTCACCGCCACCTGGTGCCGGCGGAAGGACGAAGGTGGGGAGCCGGCGTAGCCCAACTGGCAGGAGGCACGATCTTTAGGTGGTCGACAGTGCGGGTTCGAATCCCGCCGCCGGTACGTCTTCCCGACCAGCAAGGGCGCTGGTGAAGCCGACGGTCGAGGCTCAGTGGGCCCGCTCACCGACCTCGTCCGCCGGAACGTCTTCCGGGAGGGGCTTGCGGGCCGCCACGACGACCCCCGCGAACCCGATCAGCCCGCACACCACCGACACCGCGACCAGGGCCGGGGAGGGCCGTCCGCCGACGGCATCGCCCAGCACCACGATCGCCACCGTGCCCGGGACGATCCCCACGACGGTCCCGAGCAGGTATGGCACGAACCGCACCCTCGACAGCCCGCACACGTAGTTGAGCGCGGCGAAGGGCACCAGCGGCACCAGCCGCATCGAGGTCACGGCCAGCGTGCCGTGGTGGTCGAGCCGCCGGCGCACCCACGTCACCGCCGACCCGCGGACGTACCGCTCGACGAGGGCCCCGCCCGTCGCCCGGACGAGCACGTAGGCGAGCACCCCCGCGAGCGTGGTGGCGGCGAGGGTGACGAGGAGCCCGACCAGGGACCCGAACAGCACGCCCGCCGCCAGAGTGAACACGGTCCGCGGGACGGGCGCGACACACAGCCCCGCCTGCAGCCCCAGGAACAGCAGCGGCGCCCACGGCCCGGCCTCGGCGGTGAGCCGCCGCAGGTCCGCGACCCCCGGGATCCCGTACACCCGCGACACGACCAGCACCGTCGCAACCAGTACCACCACGCCGAGCCCGGCCAGCACGGGTCGCCACCACTTCACATCCGCCGACCGTACCGACGACGGCCGACCGCACGTCGTCACACCCGACCCCTGACCGCCGTCCAGGGCCGCACACGGCGCCCACCGGTCCGCACCGATGATCACCGGGACCGACCGGTGCACCTCGATGATCACCGCTCACGACCGAGGAGCGACCACATCTGGCGGGCCCATGGTCGCACGCGGTGATCAGTCCGCGCGCGCCGAGCCACCACTCGGCCGCGGCCAAGATCGCCGTTCGGGCCCACACAGCGCCACATCTGGCGGCGGCCGGTCCGAAACAACGATCAGGCGAGGACCCACGACCCGCCGTGCGTCCACGATCGCCGTCCCGGACCACACAGCGCCACATCTGGCGCCCCTCGGTCCCGAGCGATGATCGCCGCTCCCGGACCCCGAACCCATGATCGCGGCTTCGACCGGAGAGGGACGAATCTGACAGGTCCACGGTCGCGGACAACACGCATCGCGCGCCGCCTTCCGATCACCGGAACCCGCCCGGCCCCGGCCCTGTTCCCGGGCTACGGTGCCGCCGTGAGCACCGAGAAGCGCGAGCTGGACCTCGACCCCGCGGGCCTCGCCGTCCGCCGCGAGGTGCTGGGCGCCATGCACGTCGAGGCCTCGCTCGAGAAGGCCGACGACGTCACCGCCGAGTTCCAGGAGATGATCACCCGGTACGCCTGGGGCGGGATCTGGACCCGGCCCGGCCTGGATCGGAAGATGCGCAGCGCGATCACGCTGACCGCGCTCGTCGCCCACGGTCACCTCGACGAGCTGGAACTGCACCTGCGGGCCGCCCGCCGCAACGGACTGACCCGTGAGGAGATCGTCGAGGTGCTGCTGCAGAGCGCCGTCTACTGCGGCGTCCCCGCCGCCAACAGCGCCTTCGCCCGCGCGAGGAAGGTCCTGGCCGAGGACGCCCCCAGCGACTGAGCCACCGCACGACGGCTGCACGTCGCAGCAGGACCACACCCCTCCGCGTCATGGTCCCAGAGATGCGCTCTCGACGCCGGCATCTAGCGCATTATGGTTCCATAGCGCGCTCCGGACGCGGACTACGACGCACTATGGTTCCATAACGCGTTCCGGACGCCGAGCTTCGGCGCACTCTGGTTCCATGATGCGCTCCCGACGTGGGCTTTCGCGGGACGGCTCAGGTCGACAGTGCCTCGAGGTGCGGCAGCAGGGCGCGGAAGGCCCGGCCCCGGTGGCTGGCCGCGTCCTTCTCCGCCGGGCTGAGCTCGGCGGAGGTCCGCGCCTCGCCCTCCGGAACGAAGATCGGGTCGTAGCCGAAGCCGTTGCTCCCCCGCGGCGCGTGGACGAGTCGTCCACGCCATTCCCCGTGCACCACCTCCTCCGAACCGCCCGGCACCACCAGCGCCGCCGCACACACGAACGCGGCGCCGCGGCGCTCGTCGGGTACGTCGCCCAGCTGGCCGAGGAGCAGGTTCAGGTTGGCGAGGTCGTCGCCGTGCCGGCCCGCCCACCGCGCCGAGAGGACGCCCGGCATGCCGTTGAGCGCGTCGACGGCGAGCCCGGAGTCGTCGGCGACGGACGGCAGCCCGGTGGCCGCCGCGGCGTCGCGGGCCTTGGCCAGGGCGTTCTCGGCGAAGGTCGCGCCGGTCTCGGGCGCCTCCGGGAACTCGGGGACGTCGGCCAGCCCGAGCACCTCGACACCGGATCCCTCGGCCAACCGCCGCAGCTCGACGAGCTTGCCCGCGTTGCGCGTGGCGAGCAGGACCTTCACGACTCGAGCGCCTCGGTCTGCAGCCGCGTCAGCCGGGCGATGCCGGTGAGCGCCGTGTCGAGCATGGCGTCGAGCGTGCTGCGGGTGAAGGTGGCGCCCTCCCCCGTGCCCTGGACCTCGATCAGCGTGCCGGTGTCCGTCGCGACGACGTTGGTGTCGACCTCGGCGCGGGAGTCCTCCTCGTAGGGCAGATCCAGCCGTACCCGCCCGTCGACGACGCCGACGCTCACCGCCGCCACCTGGCACGAGATCGGCTTGGGGTCGGCCAGCCTGCCTCGGTCGCCCAGCCAGGTCACCGCGTCGACCAGCGCGACGTAGGCGCCGGTGATGGCCGCGGTGCGGGTGCCGCCGTCGGCCTGCAGCACGTCGCAGTCGAGGGCGACCGTGTTCTCGCCGAGCGCCCTGAGGTCGATGCAGGCGCGCAGGGACCGTCCGATGAGCCGGCTGATCTCGTGCGTGCGGCCACCGACCCGGCCCTTGACCGACTCACGGTCGGAGCGGGTGTTGGTGGCCGACGGCAGCATCGCGTACTCCGCGGTGAGCCAGCCCAGCCCGGAGCCCTTGCGCCAGCGCGGCACACCCTCGGTCACGCTGGCCGCGCACAGCACCTTGGTGTCCCCGAACTCGACGAGCACCGAGCCCGCCGGGTGCTTCTGGAAACCGCGGGTGATGCGCACCGGGCGCAGCTCGTCGTCGGTCCTGCCGTCTGCTCGCGTCACCCCGACATCCTAAGGAGGCCCTCGGACCGCGTACTCAGACCTCGTACTCGCCGCCCGACCGGACCAGTTCGACCGGCCCGTCGAACACCGCCTTGGCCTCCGCCAGGATCGGCTCGGGATCCGTCCAGACCGGCACGTGCGTGAGCAGCAGCCGCCCGACCCCGGCGGCCGCGGCGTGCTCCCCCGCCTGCCGGCCGGAGAGGTGGACACCGGTCGGCATGTCGTCCGTGTGCGGCCAGGACGCCTCGCAGAGCAGGACGTCGGCACTCCGGGCCAGGTCGACGAGCCCCTGACACGGCCCGGTGTCCCCGCTGTAGACGAGGCTCCGGCCGCCGTGCTCCACCCGCAGCGCGTACGCCTCACAGGGGTGGTCGACCGCGGCCGCGCGCAGCACCGCGCCGCCCACCGTGGCCTCGCAGCCCGTGGCGAGGACCCGGAAGGAGAAGACGTCGGACAGGTCGGTGTCGGCGCGCTCGGCGGCGGACGGCGCGTAGGCCGCCCCGAGTCGCTCCGGTGCCTCCACCGGCGCGAACACGGGCAGCCGGGTGCGGGTCGGGTCGACGGGCGGGCTCGGGTGGTAGCGGCGCCAGACGGCGAGCGCCGAGAGGTCCGCGCAGTGGTCCGGGTGCAGATGGCTGAACACCACGCCGTCGAGCGCCCAGGGGTCGAGGGAGCGCTGCAGCGCCCCGAAGGTGCCGTTGCCGAGGTCGAGGGTCAGTCGGGTCCCGCCCGCCTCGACGAGATAACCGGACGCCGGCGAGTCCGGCCCCGGTCCGCTCCCCGAACAGCCGAGCACGACGACCTTCATGGTGAGGAGGCTAACCCTCGGCCGACGTGCGCCGCAGCCACCACAGCCCGACGAACGGCAGCACCAGCGGGATGAAGCCGTAGCCGCGCCCGTACACGGACCAGACCGTGTCGTCGGGGAAGTCCCCGGTGTCGAACACGGTCAGGGTGCCGACCACCAGCACCCCGACCAGCTCGAAGACGACCGCGCCCCAGGCCAGCCTGCGGTACCCCGGCCCGTGGCCGGCCAGCCCGATCGTGGCCAGGAGGTAGACGACGCCGGCGAGGGCCGAGAGCGCGTAGGCCACCGGTGCCTCGGCGAACCTCGCCGCGATCTGCACGCCGGCCCGGGCCGTCGCGGACAGGGCGAAGATCGCGTACACGGCGATGAGGACCCGGCCGGGCCCGGTCGCCGTCGCGCGCGGCCCGCGGCCCGGTCCGCCCGTCGGCTCAGGCATTCCCGGCGACCCACAGGTCGTGCAGCCGCCACACGGCCACCCCGGTCCCGATCGCGCCCACGGCGATGACCGTGCCGCCCCAGCGGGTCGGCTCGGCAGTCGCGAACTGCAGGGCGATCGGCATGACACACACGCTGACCAGCAGGTAGATGAGGAAGGTCGACTGCTCGGGCAGCTGCACGCCGCCGAACACGCGGACCGCCGCGATCACCGCCTGGATGACCAGGACCGCCTCGAACGCCCCGACCGCGAGGCGGTGGGTGCGGTCCGGCGGACGGTTGCGGACCGTGGTGAACACGCCGTACAGCGCGACGGCCGCCGCGGCCACGTACGCCACGACCTCCAGGACGCCGATCACGCTCCGACGCTACCGGAGCGCCTCCACGGCGTCGGCCGGCACCTGCTGCACCCGGCCGATCTCGGGGCCGAGGAAGCGCCGCCCGAGCCGGCGGAAGGGCTCCGGGTCGCCGGTCGCGAGGAACTCGTGCGGGCCGGGCGGCGGGTCCGTCTCCGGGTCCCTGGCGAGGTCCGACGCCATCAGGGTCCGGACGACGTCCTTGGCCGTCTCGTCGGCGCTCGAGACCAGGGTGACGTCCGGGCCCAGCACGATCTGGAGCACGCCGGTCAGCAGCGGGTAGTGCGTGCACCCGAGCACCACGGTGTCGACCCGCGCCTGCTGCAGCGGCTCCAGGTAGCTCTGGGCGAGGCCGAGAACCTGCCGCCCGCTCGTCATGCCGCGCTCCACGAAGTCGACGAACCGGGGGCAGGCGACGCCGGTGACCTCGACGTCCGGGGCCGCGGCGAACGCGTCCGTGTAGGCGCCGGAGGCGATGGTGGCCCGGGTCCCGATCACGCCGATCCGCCCGTTGCGGGTGGCCGCGACCGCCCGCCGGACGGCCGGGAGGACGACCTCGACGACGGGCACGGGGTACCGCTCGCGCGCGTCGGCCAGGCAGGCGGCGGAGGCGGTGTTGCACGCGACGACCAGCAGCTTCACCCCTCGGTCGACCAGGTCGTCGCCGATGGCGAGGGCGTGCCGGCGGATGTCGGCGATCTTCAGCGGGCCGTACGGGCCGTGCGCGGTGTCGCCGACGTAGACGATCCGTTCCGCGGGTAGCTGGTCGATGACGGCGCGGGCGACGGTCAGGCCGCCGACGCCGGAGTCGAAGATGCCGATGGGGGCGTCACGATCGGTCACGGGTGTCCTGCGGTGGTCGGGGGGTGGAGCGGGGCGGGGCGGGGCGCGGCCTCAGCTCGGTGTGGGTGTCCGGTCGGCCCGCGCGACGAGCCACGCGGCCAGCACCCCGAACAGCGCCCCGAACAGGTGCGCCTGCCAGGAGATGCCGGGGTTGCCCGGGAGCACGCCGAACAGCATCCCACCCTCGAGGAACAGCAGGACGACGGCCAGCGCGATCTGCCGTCCGGACCGCGCGAAGAAGCCCCTGGCCAGCAGGAACAGCAGCCAGCCGAAGATGACGCCGGACATGCCGATGGTCGACGCCATGCTCGGTCCGACGAGCCACACGGCCGCCCCGCTGCCGAGCCAGATCAGCGCCGTGACGCCGACCCACTGCCGGATCCCGCCCGCCATCGCGAGCCAGCCGAACACCAGGAAGGGCAGGGTGTTGGCCCACAGGTGCGGCCAGCCGCCGTGCAGCAGCGGGGCCCAGAGGATCCCCCACGCACCGTCGGCGTTGCGGGAGATGATCCCCTCGTTGTCGAGGTACTGCCCCGACATCTGGTCGTAGAACTCCACCGCGTAGAGCACCGCGGTGAACAGCAGCATCACCACGGCGGCCCGCAGCGGGTGCGGCGGGACGATGCGCGCGATGCCCCGCGACGACCGCGAGGCGGGGAGGGAGCTCGGTACCTGCGGCGCAGCCATGGGGCCGAGAGTACGCGGAAACATCGTCACCCTGCCGTGAACGGTGTCGGCCAGGACCCGTGGATCGCAGCCACCGTCGCCTTCGGCGGGCGCGGCTGCCCGGCAGGCGCAGGCTCTTCCGGCCCCGCACCGTGGTATGCAGCCATCGTGCGCGCCCGGACCCTCGGCACCGCCGTCACGGGGCCGGGGCGCGCCCTCCGGGACCAGCGTCGTGGAGCCACGACGCACGTTCCGGTGGCGGGGCGTCAGGCCCAGAGGTGGCCCTCGATGCCTTCCGCCGCGTCGTCGAGTTCGCCGGAGTAGGCGCCGGTGGAGAGGTACTTCCACCCACCGTCGCAGACCACGAGCACGATGTCGGCGCTGTCCCCCGACCCGGCGGCCTTCTCGGCGACCGCGAGCGCGGCGTGCAGGATCCCACCGGTCGAGATGCCGGCGAAGATGCCCTCCTTCTCGACCAGCTCGCGGGTGCGGCGCAGGGCGTCGTAGCTGCCGACCGAGTAACGGCCCGTGAGGACCGAGGGGTCGTACAGCTCGGGGACGAAGCCCTCGTCGAGGTTCCGCAGGCCGTAGACCAGCTCGCCGTAGCGCGGCTCGGCGGCGACGATCTGCACGTCCGGCTTCTGCTCGCGCAGGTAGCGGCCGGTGCCGACCAGGGTGCCGGTGGTGCCGAGGCCCGCGACGAAGTGCGTGATCTCCGGGCAGTCGCGCAGGATCTCCGGGCCGGTGGTGCGGTAGTGCGCGTCGGCGTTGGCCGGGTTCCCGTACTGGTAGAGCATGATCCAGTCCGGGTGCTCGGCGGCCAGCTCCTTGGCCATCGCGACGGCCTGGTTCGAGCCGCCCGCGGCCGGCGAGGAGATGATCTCGGCGCCGTACATCGCGAGCAGCTGCCGCCGCTCCTCCGACGTGTTCTCGGGCATCACGCACACCAGGCGGTAGCCCTTGAGCTTCGCGGCCATCGCCAGCGAGATGCCCGTGTTCCCCGAGGTCGGCTCGAGGATGGTGCAGCCGGGCGCGAGGACGCCGTCCGCCTCGGCCTTCTCGATCATCGCCAGCGCGGGGCGGTCCTTGATCGAGCCGGTGGGGTTGCGGTCCTCGAGCTTCGCCCAGAGCCGGACGTTCTCCGCGGGCGACAGCGACGGCAGACCGACCAGGGGGGTGTCCCCCACGGCCTGCAGAAGTGAGTCGTAGCGCGCCATCGCTCCTCCAAGAGCGGGCAGAGGACGGCGGGTTCTCGGCCCGCCGCCCGGTGCCGTCAGCTCAGCGCATACCGCCGGCGACGGCCGGCAGGATGGTGACGGTGGAGGTCTCCTTGACGGGGGCCTCGAGGCCGCCCGCGAACCGGACGTCCTCGTCGTCGACGTAGATGTTCACGAAGCGGTGCAGCTTGCCGTCCGAGATGAGGCGGTCCTTCAGGCCGGCGTGCCGCGACTCGAGGTCGTCGATCACCTCGGCGACGGTGCCCCCCTTGGCCTCGACGGCCTTCTCGCCCCCGGTGTGGGTGCGGAGGATGGTCGGGATGGAGACGGTGACGGCCATGGTTCTTCGAAGCTCCTGCTCGGGTTCGTTCGGTGGGGGTGTGGCGAGGACGGGTCAGCCGAGGTCGGGGACGTCGTCCGCGCCGGTGTGCGCGAACATATAAGTCTCCACGACCTCGACTTCTTCCTCGGTCACCACACCGTCGACGATCCGGAACGACCGGAACTCGTGGCCCGTGTGGTTCGTCTCCGCCGAGTCGCGGGTGGAGACCAGGACGTAGTGCGCCTCGGGCTCGGAGGCGTACGAGATGTCCGTGCGCGACGGGTAGGCCTCGGTCGCCGTGTGGGAGTGGTAGATCACCACCGGCACCTCGTCGCGCGAGTCCATCTCGCGGTACAGCCGCAGCAGGTCACCCGAGTCGAACTCGTAGAACGTGGGCGAGCGCGCCGCGTTCAGCATCGGGATGAACCGCTCGGGTCGGTCGGAGCCCTCGGGACCCGCGACGACGCCGCACGCCTCGTCCGGGTGGTCCCGGCGGGCATGGGCGACGATCTCGTCGAGGAGATCCTTCCGGATGACCAGCACGTGACAAGCGTACGTAACACGTCCGTCCGGAGCACACTCGCCCGACGAGTTTCACACGCCCGACGAGCGCCGAGCGAGGTGACCGGGATCACCGCTGCCGTCCGTGCTGCCGTCCGTGCTGCCGTCCGCGCTGCCGTCCCCGCCGCGGAGCACGCCCGGCCCGTACTCGGGCACGTCGACCAGCCACACCCCGTCGGGGTCGTCCTCGACCAGCCAGTCCGGCCGCGGGTGCGGCTCCCCGCGGCGGCCGCCGCCCACGCCCGCCGGCAGGTACGGGAGGTGTGACGACGGGGTCCGCGCCACCGAACCGCCCCGCGCCGGCTCCGTCCACGGCTCGCCGACCCGGACCCGCTCTCCCGTAACCCCTCGCGGGCCCGGCTCCGGACCGCCCGGAACGGCGGTGCGACCGCTCTTCGCCGCGGAGAACGGCCGCGCAGCAGTGCCGCCGAGGACGCCCGGACCGAGCACACGCGGGGTCGGCTGCCCGAGCGACCGTGGGGCGGTGGGACCGAGCACGCCGGGTGGCAGCTCGACGGGTGCCGGACGGAGCGCCGACCGGTCACCGGTCGGCGCCGGAGGCGTCCTGGCGGGTCGCAGGGAGTCGGCCGGCGCGGCGCCCCGCGGGGCGCCGAGGGCTGCGGGTGGCGTGGGGACGGCCCCCGGGGCCCACGATGTCGGGGGCCCGGCGCCGGGGGGCGTGGACCGCGCTGCGCGTGGTGCGCCCGAGGGCTCCGCGCCACCCACGCCGGGCGGGGGCGCGCCCGTACCGCCCCCTGCCGGGCCGCCGGCCTTCGCGGCCGCAGGCACGACGGGCACGGGCGGCGTCGCCGGCGCGTCCGCGGCTGTGCCGGGAAGCGGGGCAGCCGCGCTCGCCGCGGACACGGGCGGGGCCGCCGCCGCGACGCCGCCCGGCCAGCCCGGTGCCGCGGCGGGTGCGACCGGGGCGGAGTGGGGCGTCGGGAGGTCCAGCGGGGCGAACGCCGGGAACGCTCCCGCCAGGTTCGCGTTCGAGTTCTCCTGGTAGCGGTTCGCGACGTGCGCGGCCGACTGCCGGCGCTCCTCGGCCTGGTGCGGGTTACCGGTCCTGCCCAGGTAGGAGGCCGTGGTCTGCAGGGCCGTGAGCTCCCGGTTCGCCACGGTGTAGTACTCGGCCTGGTCGGCGAGCGCTCGCGCCGCCAGTTCGAACATCACCGTCCCGACCCGACCCGGCTCCCCCAGCTTCCGCAGGTACAGCCGGGTGATCTCGGCCGCCTCGCCCTCGTGCGCCTCCGCGTAGTCACGGGTCAGCGCCTCGAGCTCGGCGTTGATGTCCGCGAGCGTGCGCGACACCTCCACGAGCGCCTGCTCCGCCGCCCGCATCGACCCCGGCCCCGGCCCCGCCGCCACCGGCTCCCGGATCTGGGGCAACGTCATCCCCTCGAACGCCACCGCCGTCCCGCTGTAGGTCTGCCCCTGCACGACTCCCCCTCAGGACCGCTCACGAAGCGCGTCGATGACCTCGGAGGCCAGCGCCTCCGCCTTCTCGCAGAGTGGCGGGGCAGTGAAGTCGAGGCTACGCACTTCGGCGATGAAGGACTGGTCGTCAGCTACGCCAGTCCAGAAACGACAAGTTATCGCGTCCGCCTGATCTAGATACACGGCCGGATAGCCCTCAATCTCCGCAACCACAAACGCAGGAAACGAGTCCTGAATATCGTACGCTAGCTGTACTCCTGCATCTGTTCGGAGCCCAACCGTCGCAAGGAACGCGCCACTGTTCGCCGTCCACGCACACCCGGTAGCGATGTTTGTGGAGTAATCGGTTGCAGATCTTTCATCCAACCCTAGGTGCTGCAGTTGCACCGAATCTAGGGTCGCACACGAGTTCAAGCCGACAGCGTTCAGCGGCTGCTCTACCGACGGAGCCTCCAGGGCTGCAGGAGGAGGCGCCGCAGTTGAAGGTTCCGCCGGTTGAGAGTCGAGCGATGAACACCCAGTCAACAAGACGCTCGCAAGCGCGCTATGGAGGGCTAGCATCAGCCTCTGGCGCATCAGGCTACGCGCTCCGATCCGATCCGACGTAGCTCTTCGACTGAACCCGAAGCGCAGCACCCGCCTGGATCAGCTTCGACCGCCAGTCCGCCAAATAGCGAGTGGCACCCTCCACCATCTTCGCGGCCTGTCGCGCCGCGTTCCGACTAATTTCATCATTTCCAGGCGGAGTCACCGACATGAAAGACTGCAGCCGAGCTTCCGTAAGAGCGATCTCCTCGATCACCCCCGCCAACCTCCCCACCAACCCCTCCACCATCTCCGGATCGACCCGGAGCACCGGTGAGTAGCTGATCGTGTAAGGCAGGCGGGTGGGTACGGGTTCCGGCTCGTCCCACCGAGGAGCGGTCATGCCGGGATGATCGCAGCGGACGCCGCCGGACGGGCCGGTCCGCGCCGAACCCGTTGCGATCGTGAACACGATCGGGTCGCGCCCGGCCCTTCCCGCTCCCCGTGGGGCCTCGACCACCGGCGTGCCCTCCCGCCCGTCGATCACCGGTCATGGACGAGCACGGTCGGCATCCGACCGTCCCCTCCACCACGGACGATCACTCCGCGGCGGCCGGCGGCATCACCGCCGCGAACCCCACGGCCGATCGCTGGCCGGCGACACCGGCACGAGCCCCTACAGCACCTGCATCCGCGCCTGGACCAGCGAGTCCTGTACGAAGGTGAGCCAGTGGTACACCCCGAGGTGCGGGGCGCGGGGGTCGTCGTCCGGGAAGGACTCGGGGGTCTCCTCCGAGACGTCCAGGGCGGTCCCGAGGGCCAGCCGGACGTCGTTCAACGCCGTCAACCACTCGTCGGCCTGCTCGACGGTCAGCTCGACCCGCCCGCCCCGCGAGGGCAGCGCGGCGAGCACCGCGTCCGCGACGTGCTTCTTGGCCTGGATCAGTTCGGGCTCGTGCAGCGACCGGAGTCCGGCGGCGAGGTCGGCGTCCTCGGAGGTGAAGTCCGGCAGCAGTCGGGCGAGGATGCGGTCGTCGGGCCGGGAGGTGGCGCCGGTGCGCATGCCGGTCAGCTCGGCGAGCTCGTCCTGCGGGGTGTCGGCGGCGCGCCCGTCGAGCATCTGGGTGACCTCGGTGACGAGCCCGCGCAGGACCGTCGACTCCTGCTCCTCGAGGGTCGTGACGAAGCGGACACGCGCTCCGCGCCCCGAACGCTTCCAGCCGTTCACGTGCGCTGCATGGTGGCCCAGAGGCCGGCCGCGTGCAGTTTGGCGACGTCGCCCTCGATCTTGTCCTTGTCCCCCGCGGACACCGCCGCCTTGCCCTTGTGGTGGACGTCGAGCATCAGCGCGGTGGCCTTCGGCTCGGGATAGCCGAAGACCTTCTGCAGCACATAGGTGACGTACGACATGAGGTTGACCGGGTCGTTCCAGACGACGGCCTGCCACGGAGTGTCTCCCGCGACGTCCTCGTCCAGGGCAGGGTCCACCTGGGTGGTGGGCGAGCTCAGCGGCGCGGACATGTGCCCATGGTGGCACGCGCACGCACGCGCGCAGAACGCCGCATAGGCTCTGCGCATGAGCGGCCACTCGGGTTCGAGCGCCAGCACCGCGCTCCTCACCGACATGTACGAGCTGACCATGCTCGCCGCGGCCCTGGCCGACGGCACCGCCGAGCGGCAGTGCGTGTTCGAGCTGTTCGCCCGGCGCCTGCCGGACGGCCGCCGCTACGGCGTCGTCGGCGGGACCGGCCGGGTGCTCGACGCGCTCCGCGACTTCTGCTTCGGCGAGGCCGAGCTCGCCTCCCTACAGGGCTCCCTCGACGAGCGCACGCTCAAGTGGCTCGCCGACTACCGCTTCACCGGCGACGTCGACGGCTACCCGGAGGGCGAGCTCTACTTCCCCGGCTCCCCCGTCCTGACCGTCACGGGGACCTTCGCCGATGCCGTCGTCCTCGAGACGCTGTTGCTCTCGATCCTCAACCACGACAGCGCGGTCGCGTCGGCGGCCGCCCGGATGGTCACCGCCGCGGGCGACCGCCCGCTGATCGAGATGGGTTCGCGCCGCACGCACGAGGAGGCGGCCGTCGCCTCGGCCCGCGCGGCCTACCTCGCCGGGTTCGGCGCCACGTCGAACCTCGAGGCCGGACGCCGGTACGGCGTCCCGACCGCCGGCACCGCCGCGCACGCCTGGATCCTCCTGCACGACGACGAGACGGCCGCCTTCCGCAGCCAGGTCGAGACCCTGGGGGTGCACACGACCCGGCTGGTCGACACCTACGACATCCGGCAGGGCATCGAGCGCGCGATCGAGGCCGCGGGGCCGCAGCTCGGCGCGGTCCGCATCGACTCCGGCGACCTCGGCGAGCTCGCCCGGCAGGCCCGCGAGCAGCTCGACGCCCTGGGCGCCACCGAGACCAGGATCGTCCTGTCCGGCGACCTGGACGAGTACGCCATCGCGTCGCTGCGGGCCGAGCCGGTCGACTCCTACGGAGTGGGCACCAGCGTGGTCACCGGCTCCGGTGCGCCCACCGCCGGCATGGTCTACAAACTCGTGGAGGTCGACGGCCGCCCGGTCGCCAAACGCTCCAACAGCAAGGAGTCCCGGGGCGGGCGGAAGTCGGCGTTGCGCCGCCACAAGCCGACCGGGACGGCGGTCGAGGAGGTCGTGCACCCCGTGACCGTCACCCCCGAGCCCGGGCCGCACGACCGCGCCCTGCCGATCCCGATGGTCCGCGAGGGCGAGCCCGTGGCCGACCTGCCGGACCTCGAGGCGGGCCGCGAGCGGCTGCGCGCCGCCCTGGTCTCCGTGCCCTGGGAGGGTCTCAAGCTCTCCCGGGGCGAACCCGCCATCCCGACCGTCTTCCCGGAGCAGTAGATGCGCGCGCTTCTCGTCGTCGACGTCCAGAACGACTTCTGCGAGGGCGGCTCGCTCGCCGTGACCGGCGGGGCGGCCGCCGCCGCCGCGATCTCCGAGTACCTCCGGCAGGCCGACTACGACCACGTCGTCGCCACCCGGGACTTCCACGTGGCCCCGGGCGGGCACTTCAGCGACACCCCCGACTTCGTCGACACCTGGCCGGTGCACTGCGTCGCCGGGACGCCGGGGGCGAGCTTCCATCCCTCGCTCGACGTCGCGCGCATCGAGGCCGTGTTCGACAAGGGCCACCACACCGCGGCCTACTCCGGCTTCGAGGGCCACGAGCCCGGCGAGCGCTCGCTGGAGGAGTGGCTGCGCGCGCACGACGTCGACTCGGTGGACATCGCCGGGCTCGCGACCGACCACTGCGTGAAGGCCACCGCGCTCGACGCCCGCCGCGCCGGTCTCGACACCGGCGTCCTGCTGGAGCTGTGCGCGGGCGTGCTGCCGGCGACCACCCAGCTCGCCGTGGTCGAGATGCGCGAGGCGGGAGTGGTGCTCGCCTAGCGTGCTCACGGTGTGCCGCGGCGCCAGGCCGTCGGCGGGACCCGATGGGCGCTGCGGAAGCGGCGGACGAAGTAGCCGGCGTCCCGGTAACCGATCCGGCGGGCGATGTCGGCGACCGTGAGATCGGTGTCGGCGAGCAGCCGACGGGCCTCCCGCATCCGTCGCTCCGTGATCCACTGCTGCACGGTCCGGCCGGTGGCCCGGCCGACGACGGTGGTCAGGTGCCCGGGCGTCAGGCCGACCGCGGCGGCGACGTCCCGCAGCGAGATCGCCTCGTGGTAGCGGTCCTCGACGATCCCGAGCACCTCCGCGACCAGCGGGTCGACGGCGAGCTCGGCCGGGCCGTCGATGCCGAGCCGGCCGAGGCGGACCAGCAGCAGGGTGAGGTGGGCGCGTGCGGCGTCGGCGTACCCGTCGCGGCGGCCGCGCAACTCCGCGTCGAGGTCGGCGAGGTGGCCGAGCCAGGCCGGGCGGTCCTCGACCGGGATCCGCAGCCGCTGCACGCCCCCGCGGTGGTCGCCGACGAACGGGGCGAGCAGCGGGTGCCCGCGCCAGGAGACGAGCGGTGCGGCGGCGGCCGGGTCGACGGCGTCGGGTGGGAAGGCGACGGCCCACATCTCGACGTCGGGCTCGGGCTCCGAGGGCGCCACGACGACGCCGGGCGCCATCACGAAGGCGTCGCCGACGGTGAGGGTCCAGTCCCGCCCGTCCACCCGGCGGACGTGGGTCCCGCGGGCGACGTAGACGAGCATGAGGTAGTCGTGGGCGTGCATCTCCAGCATCCGCGCCCCGGCGCCGATCCCCGCCCAGTGGTGCACGGAGACCGCGGGCAGCCCGGCCGTCCGCACGTAGTCGAGGAGCGGGACGCCCTGCGCCGTCCGCCGCGCACCCTCACCCGAAGAACGTTCACCTGCTGCCACACATCGTCCCTTGTCCGCAGCTCACGACGTGGGAAACCTAGCAGGGAACCACCGAACTTCGTACCGTCCGGGAGCGCACCGTGCCGACCGCCGAGACGCGGGACTACCTGCCCGCCATGATCAACCCCCGGTTCCTGCCCTTCTACGACCGCTTCGGCAAGCTCGCGGGGATCGGCGACTCCTACTGGCAGCTCGTGGCGCAGGCCGCGATCGAGCCCGGCGCGACCGTGCTGGAGATCGGCTGCGGCACCGGGAACGTGCTCGTGCTGGCGAAGCGCGCGGTGCCCGGGGCGACGGTCATCGGGACCGACCCCGACGGCGAGGCGCTCGCCCTGGCCCGGCGCAAGGCCGAGCGGGCGGGCCTGGCCCTGCAGCTCGACGAGGCCTACGCCCAGTCGCTCCCGTACGCCGACGGGACCGTCGACCGCGTCCTGTCCTCGCTGATGCTCCACCACCTGCCCGAGGACGAGAAGGTGGGCGCGTTGCGCGAGGTCCGCCGGGTGCTCGCGCCGGGGGGGAGCCTGCACCTCATGGACCTGGACCACGACCCGCGGGAGTCAGGGGGCGCGTTCGCCGTGGTCAGCGGACTGCACGGGCTCCTGCTCCGGCTGCGCGGCGGACGCGACCACGGCGCCGGGCACGGTCAGGGGCACGGCCACGGTCAGGGGCACGGCCACGGGCAGGGGCACGGCCACGGTCAGGGGCACGGCCAC
Source organism: Pseudonocardia oceanicola (assembly GCF_047200735.1). Classification (NCBI taxonomy): domain Bacteria; kingdom Bacillati; phylum Actinomycetota; class Actinomycetes; order Pseudonocardiales; family Pseudonocardiaceae; genus Pseudonocardia; species Pseudonocardia oceanicola. The sequence goes on along the minus strand of NZ_JBJZON010000019.1, from coordinate 130,210 downwards.
GGTCAGGGGCACGGCCACGGGCACGGGCCGTCGGTGCTCGACCAGCTCGCGCAGGCGGGCTTCACCGACGCGACGGCGGTGAGCCGGGGGCGCACCCGCCTCGGCACCCTGACCTTCTACCGGGCGGTCTAGCTCAGCCCCGCATGCGGAACGGCTCGAACGCGGCGCGCAGGTCCACGTCCCGGCCCTCGGCGTCGACGGCCCGGACGGCGCCGGCGGCGTCGGCCAGCCCGACGCAGCGGTGCCCGTCGAAGAGCCCGCAGGCGTAGCGGACCTCGTGGTCGTCGAGCTCCAGGACACCGACCCGGAGCTGGTAGATGCCCGGGTAGTGCGCCTGGTCGCGGTACTCGACGCGCAGCGAGCTCGGGGACAGCCCGTCGAGCGGCCCGCCGAGCGGGTAGCCGAGGACGTCGGTGTGCAGCTCGGCGAGGCCGTCGAGGTACCAGCCGGCGAGGGCCACGTTGTTGACGTGCCGGTTGGTGTCGAGGTCGCCGAAGCGGGTCCGCACGTCGTAGCGGAACGGGTAGTTCTCGCGCACCAGCCGCGACGCGTCGAACTCCCGGCGCCCGGTCGGGGTGGCCTCGGGCAGGACGAGGCCGGCGAGCGCGGTGCGCATCTCCTCGGGCAGCGGCGCGGGCCGGCCGCCCTCCACCCAGACGCTGGTCGACTCGCCGGTGGCGACCAGCTCCTCGCCGGTGAAGACGCCGTAGCCGTAGCTGAAGGACGAGCCGCCGACCCGGTTCACGGCCATGCCGACCCGGTAGTCGTCGGCGATGCGCAGCGGGGCGAGCACGTCGACGTGGATCGAGGCGAGGAGCTGCCCCGTCCCGGCCCGCCGGTTGCCGAAGGTGCGCTCGGGGAAGGCCCGGTGCTCGGTGGTCACGCGCGCGTCCTCGAACCAGCGGACCAGCGCCTCCCGGCCGACGCGGCGGCTGGGGTCGAGGTCGCTGTAGCGCGGCGTCACCTCCAGCACCATGGGGTACCGGTCGGCCTCGGGTCGGGTCTGCATGGACGTCACCCGGTTCATGATGCCCACCTACCCGCGCGTGAGCCGCCCGGACGGGACGAGATCACGTGTGACCATCCCGACCCGCGCGCGGTTCCCCGCGCCCGACCGGGCCGGTCGGCGGGTCCTGTCGGTGGCGGCGGCTATCGTCGGGCCGTGCCCCTCGCCCCCGCCTCTCCGCCCGTCCGGTCCCAGGACCTGCCGGGCGTGGCCGAGCTGCTCGAGGTGGCCGTCGCGGCCGTCGGCGGCACCCGCCGCGAGGGACAGGACGCGATGGCCCAGGCCGTCCGCAAGGCGCTGTCGAGCGGCGAGCATCTCGCCGTGCAGGCCGGTACCGGCACGGGCAAGTCGCTGGCCTACCTGGTGCCCGCGATCCGGCACGCGATGGCGCGCGACACCACCGTGGTGATCTCCACGGCCACGATCGCGCTGCAGCGGCAGCTGGTGGACCGGGATCTCCCGCGCCTGAGCAAGGCGCTCAAGGCCGCGCTCGGCCGCGAGCCCACCTTCGCGATCCTCAAGGGTCGGCGGAACTACCTGTGCCTCAACAAGCTGCACGGCGACGAGGACATGGCCGATCCCGCCGAGGAGCAGCTGTTCGACGCCTTCGCGATCTCCGCCATGGGCCGCAACGTCAAGCGCCTGCACGACTGGGCGTCGGACACCGAGACCGGGGACCGGGACGAGCTGGTCCCCGGTGTGCCGGACAACGCCTGGCGCCAGGTCTCGGTCACCGCGCGGGAGTGCCTCGGCGTCGCGCGCTGCCCCGTCGGCGAGGACTGCTTCGCCGAGAAGGCGCGGGCGGAGGCCGGCCGGGCGGACGTCGTGGTCACCAACCACGCGCTGCTCGCGATCGACGCGATGGGCGAGGCCCAGGTCCTCCCGGAGCACGACGTCGTGGTGGTCGACGAGGCCCACGAGCTGGTCGACCGGGTCACCGGCGCCGCCACCGGGGAGCTCACCTCCGGCACGGTCGCCGCGGCGGCCCGGCGCTGCGGCAAGCTCGTCGACCAGGCGCTGGCGGACCGGCTGGCCGAGGCGGGCGAGGGCCTGGGGATGGTGCTCGAGGACCTACCGACCGGGCGGTGGGAGGCGATCCCGCAGGCCGCTACCGGCGCGCTCACGGTGATCCGGGACGCGGCCGGCATGTGCCGCCAGGCGTTGGGCGGCGAGCGCCGCGAGGACCCCGAGGGCGCCACCGGGCGCAAGCTCGCGCTCGCGCTGCTCGACGAGGTCTCCGAGTCGGTCGTGCGGGTGCTCAAGGCCTTCGAGGAGCCGGACCCCGCCACGCGGTACGACGTCGTGTGGCTGGCCGAGCAGGGTCCGGACGGCGCCCGGCACAAGGTGCTGCGGGTGGCGCCGCTGTCCGTCGGCGGGCTGCTGCGGGAGCGCCTGTTCGGGCAGCGCACCACCGTGCTGACCAGCGCCACCCTGGCCCTCGGCGGGTCGTTCGACGCGCTGGCCCGGCAGTGGGGGCTGCCGCCGGAGAAGATCGTCTCGGCCCGGCCGGGGGGCGGGGTCGAGTCGGCGGGCGGCGACTCCGAGGATCCGGTGCGGGACCCGGACGCCCCGCGCTGGAAGGGGCTCGACGTCGGCTCCCCGTTCGCGCACGCGCGCAGCGGGATCCTCTACGTCGCCAGGCACCTGCCGCCCCCGGGGCGGGACGGGCTGGCGCCGGAGTACCTCGACGAGATCGCCGGGCTGGTGGAGGCCGCCGGCGGGCGCACCCTCGGGCTGTTCTCCTCGATGCGCGCCGCCAAGCAGGCCACCGAGGCGTTGCGCGGGCGTCTGTCGGTCCCGCTGCTCTGTCAGGGCGACGACTCCACGATGCTGCTGGTCAAGCGGTTCGCCGAGGACACGGAGACGTGCCTGTTCGGCACCCTCTCGCTGTGGCAGGGCGTGGACGTCCCCGGCCCCTCGCTGTCCTGCGTGATCATCGACCGGATCCCGTTCCCGCGCCCGGACGACCCGTTGGTCGCCGCGCGGCAGAAGGCCGCGGACTCGCGGGGCGGCAACGGCTTCCTCACGGTCTCCGCCACCCACGCGGCGTTGCTGCTCGCCCAGGGCGCCGGCCGGCTGCTGCGCGGGACCGCGGACCGCGGGGTGGTCGCGATCCTGGACCCGAGGATCGCGACCGCCCGCTACGGCGGCTTCCTCCGCGCCTCGCTCCCGCCCTTCTGGCAGACCCACGACCCGGAGAAGGTCCGCGCCGCGCTGTCCCGCCTGCGCGACGCCTGAGACCTGCCTCCGTCCGGCGAACCGAGGCGCGACGGCCGCACTCTGCTCCAGCACGCTCCCTCACGCGCGCCCGGCCCGCAGTGTGGTCCCACAACGCTCTCGCACCTGGCCCCTGCAGCGCATTATGGTTCCATAACGCTCTCCCGCGGGGACCCGCAGCGCAGTATGGTTCCATAACGCTCTCCCACGGGGACCAGGAGCGCACTATGGCTCCATAACGCTCTCGCACCCGGCCCCTGCAGGGCGTCATGGCTCCATCACACACGCGGTCGAGCGAGCCCGTCGGGTCGTCGTCGGTCAGTCGGCGGCGGCGCAGGTGATGGTGCCGGGGTCGACCTCGGTGAAGCCCGCGTCGCGGACGCACACGACGTCCTCCCGCGCCAGCAGGGCCTCCCACAGCGCCGGGTCCCGGCGTACCGCGAACCGCGGCGCGGCGGACCAGCCGCGCACCGCCCCGAGGATCATCGAGGCGTGCCCGACCTGGGCGGCGGCCTTGCCGACGGTCATGTCCACGGCGGGATTGAGCACGATCAGCGGCACGCCCTCGGGGACGGCGCCCGGGTCCTCCGGCGGGAGGTCCGTGCCACCGATCTGCAGCCGCGACACGATCCGCGGGACGTCGTCGACCGGGCCGGGCAGCAGGGCGCGGGCCTCGGCCCCGTCGACCTCGACCGTGACGCCCGGCAGCTCCTGCACCGCCGACCAGTGTGCCCCGCGGGCCCGGCGCGCGATCTTGCGGATCCGGCCGTCGACCCAGGTGCGCAGCGGCTCGTGCCACTCGTCCTGCGCCCGCGGGTCCAGGCACACGGCGAGCGCGGCCTGTGCCGCCGCCTCGAGCAGCGCGGTCCTCCCGGGCAGCTCGCGCTCGATCCGCAGGATCACGGGCATCGCCCGGACCACGCCGTCGGCCTCCGGCGGGATCACCGCGGGTGCACCCGTGTACCGGGCGCGGAGCGGGGCGAGCACCGGCTCGTGACGTGCGGGCTGCTCGGGCTCGGCGCTCACGTGATCGGCACTCGCCGTAGCACGCCCTCGGCGGCGTCGGCGCGCTCCACCTCGTCCCGCGTGATGCCCAGGACGAACAGCACGACGTCCAGGTAGGGATGCGAGAGCGCGGTGTCGGCGATCTCGCGCAGCGCCGGCTTGGCGTTGAAAGCGATCCCCAGCCCCGCGGCGGAGAGCATGTCGATGTCGTTCGCCCCGTCGCCCACGGCCACGGTCTGCTCGACCGGGATCTGGTGCTCGGCGGCGAAGCGGCGCAACGCCTCCGCCTTGCCCGGCCGGTCGACGATCTCGCCGACCACCCGACCGGTGAGCACGCCGTCGGAGATCTCGAGCGTGTTCGCGGCGCAGAAGTCCAGCCCGAGCTCGGTGACGAGGCCCTCGATCACCTGCGTGAACCCGCCGGAGACGACGCCGGTGCGGAACCCGAGCCGCTTGAGGGTGCGGATCGTGGTACGCGCACCGGGCATGAGCTCCAGCTCGGCGGCCACCTCGTCGATCACCGAGGCCGGCAGGCCCTTCAGCGTGGCGACGCGGGCCCGCAGGGACTGGGCGAAGTCCAGTTCCCCACGCATCGCGGCCTCGGTGACCCGGCGGACCTCGTCCTCGGCGCCGGCCCGCGCGGCCAGCATCTCGATGACCTCGCCCTGCACGAGCGTGGAGTCGACGTCGAAGACGATGAGCCGCTTGCTGCGCCGGGACAACCCCACGCGCTCGACGGCGACGTCGACCCCGGCCTCCCGCGCGACCTCGACCAGCTTGGCCCGCAACGTGCCGTGCGGCTGCTCGGGGTCGTCCGGGTTCGGCGACACCTCCAGCTCCAGGCCCGTGACCGGGTAGTCCGCGACGCGGCGGATGGAGTCGATGTTCGCCCCGACGTCCGCGAGGGCCTGCGCCACCATCCCGAAGGCCCGGGCGGTGATCGGTCGGCCCAGCACGACGACGGCGTGCGTGGACTGCCGCCGCTCCAGCCCGTTCGTGCCGAGCGACGTGTGGACCTGCATCCCGATGCTGTGCATCGCGGCCTCGACGGCCTCCTGCAGCTCCTCCGGATCGTGCGCGACGGCGACGAGGGCCCCGAGGGTGAGCCGGCCGCGGATCACGACCTGCTCGACGTCCAGCAGCTCGACGGCGTGCCGGGTCAGGACGGTGAACAGCACCGAGCTGACGCCGGGACGGTCCGGCCCGGTCACCGTCACGAGGACGGTCGACCGGGCCCGATCGTGCTGCGGCACTACTACCGCGAGCGCGGGTCGTCGTCGGGCTGGGTCTCCCGCGAGACGCCCTGGGCGGCCACCTCGGACGGGGCGGCGTGGCCCCCGACGTGGGCCTCGTGACGCATCCGCTCCACCAGGTGCGGGTAGTGCAGCTCGAAGGCCGGGCGCTCCGACCGGATGCGGGGCAGCTCGGTGAAGTTGTGCCGCGGCGGCGGGCAGGAGGTGGCCCACTCCAGCGAGTTCGCGAAGCCCCACGGGTCGTCGACGGTCACGACCCGCCCGTACCGGTAGCTGCGGAACACGTTCCAGATGAACGGCAGGGTCGAGGCACCCAGGACGAACGCGCCGATCGAGGAGATCGTGTTCAGCGCGGTGAACCCGTCCGTGTCCAGGTAGTCGACGTAGCGGCGCGGCATGCCCTCGTTGCCCAGCCAGTGCTGCACGAGGAAGGTCATGTGGAAGCCGATGAACGTGGCCCAGAAGTGGAACTTGCCCAGCGTCTCGTCGAGCATCCGGCCGGTCATCTTCGGGAACCAGAAGTAGATGCCCGCGTAGGTCGCGAACACGATGGTGCCGAACAGCACGTAGTGGAAGTGCGCCACCACGAAGTACGTGTCGGACACGTGGAAGTCGATCGGCGGGGAGGCCAGCAGCACGCCGGTCAGTCCGCCGAAGAGGAACGTCGCGAGGAAGCCGACCGAGAACAGCATCGGCGTCTCGAACGTGAGCTTGCCCTTCCACATCGTGCCGATCCAGTTCACGAACTTGATGCCCGTCGGGATCGCGATGAGGAAGGTCGTGAACGAGAAGAAGGCGAGCAGGACCGCGCCGGTCGCGTACATGTGGTGGGCCCACACGGCGACGGACAGGGCCGCGATCGCGATCGTCGCGAAGACCAGCGTCTTGTAGCCGAAGATCGGCTTGCGGCTGAACACCGGGAAGATCTCGGACACGATGCCGAAGAACGGCAGCGCCACGATGTAGACCTCGGGGTGGCCGAAGAACCAGAACAGGTGCTGCCAGAGGATCACGCCGCCGTTGGCGGGGTCGAACACGTGGGCGCCGAGGTGGCGGTCCGCCGCGAGGCCGAACAGGGCCGCGGTGAGGACGGGGAACGCGATCAGGATCAGCAGCGACGTGATGAAGATGTTCCAGGTGAAGATCGGCATCCGGAACATCGTCATGCCCGGGGCGCGCATGCAGACGATGGTCGTCACGAAGTTGACACCACCGAGGATCGTGCCCAGGCCGGAGACCGCGAGGCCCATGATCCACAGGTCCGCACCGGCGCCCGGCGAGCGGATCGCGTCGGACAGCGGGGTGTAGGCGAACCACCCGAAGTCCGCGGCGCCGCCCGGGGTGAGGAAGCCCGAGAGCACGGTCAGGCCGCCGAAGAGGAACAGCCAGTAGGAGAAGGCGTTCAGCCGCGGGAACGCGACGTCGGGGGCGCCGATCTGCAGCGGCACGATGTAGTTCGCGAACGCGAAGAGGATCGGCGTCGCGTACAGCAGCAGCATGATCGTGCCGTGCATCGTGAACAGCTGGTTGTACTGCTCGCTGGAGAGGAACTGCTGCTCGGGACGCGCGAGCTCCGCCCGGATCAGCAGTGCCATCGCCCCGCCGACCATGAAGAAGGCGAACGACGTGACCATGTACAGGATCGAGATGTCCTTGGGGTCCGTCGTCCGCAGCATCTTCAGGAACGTGGAACCCTTACCCGTCCGACGCGCCGGGTACGGGCGCGTCGTGATCGGCTTGGGCGCGACGGCTGTCACTGTGCCTCCTGCACTGGACCTCGCTGAACCTCGCTGGCTCAAGGTGGTGGGCCAGGTCCGGACTCTATCTCCCGCCAACCGGACCGCACGCCCTCGGGCTGTGCCGAGGGGAGCGGGCACGGTTCGCACGGGCATTGTGCTCTACGGAGGGTAGAACGACCAACCGCGGGGGGCCACAGGGGCCGCCCCGGCCGTGCGACCTCCGGGATCGACCGGACGGCGCCATCCTTCTTGGTCATGAGGACCGGTCTCCGCACCAGGGCGACGACTCCGATGCGGCACGCCTGCCGGAGGGACGTCCCCCACCACCGCGGTCGCGGTTCCGCGCTCGACGACGTCCGGACCACGCCCTCGGCACCCCAGAGGTGGGCTCGACGACCAGGGTGAGGCGCGGTACTCCTGCACGACGGGGTGGTGGTCGATCTGGGCAGGTGAGCCAGGACCACTCGGGCCGCCGTCACGGCCGACGCGGCGACAGGGTGCCGGCTGGTCGGCCGGGCCGTTCGGCGACGACGGTCGCCGGTCGTCATCGAGGACAATCCGATCATGACGCTCGACGCCGGGCCCGGTCTCGCCGTGGCCGCCGCGCTCGCGGTGCTGCTCGCCGCGGCCGTCGCCCTGCTCGCCCGGCTGGGAACCGCGCGGGCGGCCGTGCTCGCGTCGGCGCGGGCGGTGGTCCAGCTCGGCGCGGTGTCGCTGCTGATCGGCGTGGTGGTGCGGTCGTTGGGGACCAGCACACTGTTCGTGATGCTCATGGTCGCGGTGGCGGCGTTCACCTCCGCCCGCCGGCTCACCCGGCACCCGAGTGGCTGGTGGGTGGCGCTGCCGATCGCGGCCGGGCCCCTCCCCGTCGTCGCGCTGCTGGTGGCGGGCGGGGTGGTGCCGGCGACCGGGATCGCCCTGATCCCGACGGCCGGGATCCTCATCGGCGGCGCGATGACGGCGACCTCCCTGGCGGGCAGGCGGATGCGCGACGAGCTGACCGCGCGCCGGGGCGAGGTCGAGGCGGCCCTGTCCCTGGGGTTCCTCCTCCGGGACGCGAACGTCGAGATCGCCCGGCCGAGCGCCGCCCAGGCGCTGGTGCCCGCGCTCGACCAGACCCGGACCGTCGGGCTCGTCACGCTGCCGGGCGCCTACGTCGGCATGCTCCTCGGCGGCGCCTCTCCGATCGAGGCCGGCGCCGTGCAGCTGCTCGTGCTGGTACTGCTCCTCGCGGTCGAGACCGTGGCGGTGGCCCTCACCGTCGAGCTGGTCTGCCGGGGTCTCGTGCGGACGTAGGCACCCCGGCGCCGCTCCCTCGCCCCCGGTCGCGCCGCTCTCGCCCGGCCGCCCACACCCGCCCGGCGTGATCAGGGCCGCATCGGGAGGAACAGGTCGGTGAAGACCTCCGGTGCGGCGGCGGGGCTCGGCGGGTCGGCGACGATGTAGAACTCCGTGCCGAAGCCCATCGCGAAGATCGGGTCGGGCATGGCCAGCATGAAGTGCTCGGGGCCCATCTGACTGGCGTGCACCCGCATCGACGCCCGCTTCTGCTCCGTGAAGTCCACGGCCTCGACCCGGTGGGTGATCTCGGCCTCGGGCTTGCCGAAGGTCGGCGGCGGGACCGTCTCGTCCGGCGCGTCCCAGCCCTCGGGGATCTCCCCGGAGGCCTGCATCCCGCGCATCCCGCGCAGCATCCAGTCCCGGTTGATCGTGTTCTGGGCGACGACGGGGACCCCGGCCAGCTCCGCCGCCCGCTGCCCGACCCGGTGGGTCTGGATGTGGTCGGGATGGCCGTAGCCGCCGTTGTCGTCGTAGGTGGTGAGGACGTCCGGCTCCTCCTCCTCGAGGATGACCGCCAGCCGCCGCGCGGCGTGCTCCACGCCCGCCTGCCAGAAGCAGTACGGGGCGTCGTTGGTCGACTCGCCCATCATCCCGGAGTCGACGTAGCCCAGGAACTCCACGCGCGCGACGCCGAGCACCTTGGCCGACTCGAAGCACTCCGCGGAGCGCCGGACCGACAACTGCTCGCCGTCGGTCAGCACCCCGGGAACGGGTTCGCCCAGCTCACCGCGGGTCGCGAAGACCAGCACCGCGCGGTGCCCGGCCTTGGCGGCCTTGGCGAGCGTCCCGGCGGTGGTGATCGACTCGTCGTCGGGATGGGCGTGAAAACTGACGATGGTCCCCACGGCGCCGACCCTACCGCGCCGCCCGGACGACCCCCGTCATGGAACCATGATGCGCATTCCACGGCCTGCTCTACGCATTATGGTTCCACAACGCGCGAGATCAGGCGCGAGACGCGCATCATGGTTCCCTACTGCGCCTCAGCAGAGGACCGCGGTCAGGGCCGGGGCGATGTCGGCCAGCCGGCGCACCGCCTGGTAGCTGCCGCCGCCCTTCGCGGCGAGGGCGCGGGCGGCCTTCTCGGCGTCGTCGTCCGGCAGCGGGCACAGCACGTGCAGCCGGTCGATGCCGCCGAGGGCGGTCAGCGGGTCCGCGCCCGAGGTGTGCAGGCAGTCCGACAGCAGCACGACCATCCGCTCGTCGGCCACCGCTCCCGCCAGCTGCACCGACGCCTCGCGCAGCGCCGCGGCCACGTCCGTGGTGCCGTGCCCGCGCAGCGCGACCAGCTCGCCGATCAGCTCGTCCGGCGGCCGGCGTACGCCCTGCCGCTGCAGGGTGCGCACCTGCGCACCGAAGGCCAGCACGCCCGGCTCGAGCTTGCCCGAGCCGGACTCCGACGCCAGCACGACGCCCGCCGCGGACACCGCCGCCAGCGCCACGGCCAGCCCCTGCATCGACCCCGAGATGTCGACGACGAGCGACACCGCGCGCCGGTGCGCCGTCCACCCCCGGGTGACGATCTCGTCCGGCCGCGGCCGCCGGCTCGCCGTCGGCTGCCAGTTGTCGAGCGTGCGGTCCAGGTCGAGGTCGCCCTCGCCGCCCGTGGCCGGGGCGATCTTCCGGGTGCCGCGCGCCTTGGCCGGCCCGACCTTGCCGAGCTGGATGAACACCCGGCCCGCGAGCGTGCGCGCCTGGGCCCGCAGCGTCGCGTCCGTGGCCACGGCGAGGTCGGCGAGCAGCGCCGCGGCCTGCTCGGGGTTCTCGGCGAGGGCGGCGTCGAACGCCTGCTCGTCGAGCTGCCCGACCTCCGGGGAGATCTCCTCGAACTGCTCGTGCCGCGAGCCCAGCTCGCCGCGGCCCATCGTCCGCTGCCCGCGGCTGGGCGACGGCCTGTCCCGCCCGGACCGGCCCCCCGATCCCGGAGGAGGAGGAGGGCCGTCAGCTTTTCCCGGGTCGGACTCCTCCCGGTCGGGGGGCTCCGGCGCGTCCTCCGGCCACAGCCGCTCCAGCAGCTCGTCGATCACGGACTCCGGCGTGCGGTCCAGCCCGTCGACGACCTTGATCCGGCCGGAGAGGGCGGCGTGCGCCGCGTCCCGGGCGGTCTCCCGCGCGGGCTTGTCCTCGCCGCGCAGCTGCGCGAGCCCGGTGAGCACGTGCGCGAGGTCGATCGCGCCGCGGACCGAGGAACCCATGCGCAGGTCCCGGTGGTCACGCGTGGCGCGGGTGAGTCCGACGGACAGCTCGTTCACCCAGCCGTCCACCCCGCTCACCGAGGTCGTGATCGCCCGCTCCGCGTCCTCGGACTGGTAGCCGAGCACCACCCGGCACATCCGGTCGGCGATGGCCTGGCTGACGCGGGCGGTGCCGATGGCGTCGAACGGGTTCATCGCGGCGATCAGCCGGAAACCCGGACCGGCCGTGACCGTGCCGAGCCGCGGCACCGCGATCTCACCTTCGGTGAGGACGGTGATCAGGACGTTGAGGGTCTCCTCGGGGACCCGGTTGAGCTCCTCGAGGTAGAGCAGCCCGCCCTCGCGCATGGCGGTCAGCAGCGGGCCGTCGACGAAGCTCGCCGGCAGGTAGCCCTCGTTGAGCACCTGGGCCGGGTCGAAGGCGCCGATCAGGCGGGCGGGCGTGAGCTCGGCGTTGCCCTCCACGAACACGACGTGCTGCCCGGCCTCCCGCGCGATCGAGCGCAGCAGGGTGGACTTGCCCGTGCCGGGCGGCCCTTCGAGCACGACGTGCCGGCCGGTCGCCAGGGCGACCGTGAGCACCTCCCGCTCACGACGGAGTCCGACGACGGGCGTCGGAGGGGCAGTCGCCACGCGTACCTCCTACACAGGGGGCGGGCAGCGGCGCCGGGCCCCGGACCATTGGTAGCAAATCGCCGCGGCGCACGGGAGAGGTGATCTTCTACGCGTCGTTGACGGTGCGTGATCCCACTGTAGAGTTCGACCACCCGAACAGGCACAGGAGCCCGGTCATGAGCACACTCTTCAATGCTGCGGAGTACCTGACCGAAAGCCGGGTGTCGGCGGGCGACGGCGCCCGCACCGCGGTCCACCACCCGCGGGGCACCGTCACCTACGCGGAGCTCGCCGCGGAGGTCCGCCGGGTGGCCGGCGGGCTCGCGGGGATCGGCGTCCGCCCCGAGGAACGGGTCGTGCTCTGCATGGCCGACGACGTCGAGCTGTTCACCGGCATCCTCGCCACCATGTACCTCGGCGCGGTCGCGGTGCCGTGCTCCACGATGCTCACCGGGGCCGAGCTGGGCACCCTCGTGGCCGACTCGCGGGCCCGGGTGCTCATCGGCAGCCACCAGTTCACCGAGGCCGTGCACAGCGCCGCCGCGAGCGCCCCCGACCTGCGGCACCTCGTCCTCGCGGGGGCCGACCCGGTCACGCCCGCACCCGGGGTCACCGCGCTGACGTGGGACCGGATGCTCGCCGCGGGCGCGCCGCTCGAGGCCGCGTACCCCACCTGGGACGAGTCTCCCGCGCTGTGGCTCTACACCTCCGGCACCACCGGCAAGCCCAAGGGCGCGATGCACCGGCACGCCGACATCCGGTACGTCGCCGAGACGTACGGGCAGCAGGTCCTCGGCATCCGGCCGGACGACGTCTGCCTGTCCGTCGCCAAGCTCTTCTTCGCCTACGGCATCGGGAATTCGCTCTTCTTCCCCCTCTCGGTCGGCGCCGCCGCCGTCCTCGAACCGGCGCGACCGACGCCAGGCCTCGTTGCGGAGGACGTGCGGAAGTACGGCGCCACACTGCTGTTCGGAGTGCCCAGCTTCTGGGGCCCGCTGCTCGCGAGCGACGAGGTGCCCGACGACGCCCTCGCCGGCGTCCGGCAGGGCGTGTCGGCGGGCGAGACCCTGCCCGCCCGCATGTTCACCGGCATCCGCGACCGCTTCGGCGTCGAGATCCTCGACGGCATCGGCTCCACCGAGGCGCTGCACATCTTCATCTCCAACCGGCCCGGCGCCGTCGTCCCGGGCAGCTCGGGCTTCCCGGTCCCCGGCTACGAGATCGAGCTGCGCCGCACGGACGGCTCGGTGATCAGCGGGACCGGGGAGTCCGGGATGCTGTGGATCTCCGGGGACTCGATCTGCACCGGCTACTGGTGCCGTACCGCGGTGAACCGCCAGGTCTTCCAGGGCGAGTGGATGCGCACCGGGGACCAGTACGTCCGGAACGACGACGGCAGCCTCACCTGCCTCGGCCGCACGGACGACGTGCTCAAGGTCGGCGGGATCTGGGTCGCGCCGGCCGAGGTGGAGTCCCGGCTGCTGGAGCACCCCGCGCTGGCCGAGGCCGTCGTCGTCGGGGTGCCGGACGCCGACGGCCTGGACAAGCCGGTCGCCTACGTCGTGCCGCGGCCGGGCGCGACGGTCGACCCGGACGAGGTGGTGGCCTTCTGCCGGGCGGGCCTCGCGTCCTTCAAACGGCCGCGTGCCGTGGTCGTGATCGGGGAGCTGCCGAAGACCGCCACCGGCAAGGTGCAGCGGTACCGGTTGCGGCAGCGACACGCCGTCGACCGCTCCGTCACGGCGTAGCGCCCACCCCGGGGGTCCGGCACCACGCACGGCAGCCACGACTGCGCTGCGAGCGCCGGTCGGGCGTGTCAGACACCGCGGCGGCGCACGAGGACCGCGAGCAGGAGCAGCCCGACCGCGAACGGCGTGAGCCGCACCGGCCCGTCAGCAGAACTCCACCGGGTCGACGACGTTGCGCAGCGGCCGGCCGTCGAGCAGCCGGGAGGCGTTGTCCGCGAACAGCTCCGCGATCCGTCGGTCCTCCTGCCGATCGAGGGTGGCGGTGTGCGGGCTGATCAGTACGTTCTCCAGGTCCCACAACGGGCTGGCCGGGTCGAGCGGCTCCTCGGCGACCCCGTCCAGCGCTCGGCCGGCGGTCCACCATGGACTCCCGCCGTCGTCGTGAAGACGACGCGCTCGCGCTGCGCCTCGGAGAGCCCCGCGGCGCGGACCGTGGCCCCTCCCCCGGCCGCCCTCGTCTGGGCCCAGCGCAGACGGGGGTTGGCCGCGACCGTCCGGGCGAGGGCGGCCGCGTCGTGCTCGCCCGGGAGGCCGTAGCGCGCGTCGGCGGAGTCGAGCAGGTCCTCGAATCGCCGTTGCCGGTCCGGGGAGCGGCGCCACGCGGGGTCGCCGGTGTGGTCCGACGGCCAGCGCACGGGCGGCAGCAGCCCGTGGTCCCGGACGAGGGCCAGGCGGGGCTCGCGCTCCTCGACGAGCCGGCAGAGATCCTCCGGGAGCGGGGTGGCCAGGACGGCGCGCACGGGCCCGACCCTGCCGGACGGCGGGTTGACCGGGTGCCACGGGCCCCCGAGGATCACACCATGACGCTGCTGCCCGGGGTGCGGTCCGCCACCGTCGACACCGACCGCCTCCGCATGCACCTGCTGGCCGCGGGTCCCGAGGACGGCGAGCCGCTGGTCCTGCTGCACGGCAACCTCTCGACGGGCCGGTTCTACGAGCACCTGATGCCGGCGCTGGGCGAGCGGTACCGGGTGCTCGCGCCGGACATGCGCGGGTTCGGCGACACCGAGCCGAAGGCGCTCGACGCCACCCGTGGGCTCGGCGACTGGGCCGACGACACCGCCGCGCTGCTCCGCGCGCTCGGGATCGACCGGCCCCCGCACCTCGTCGGGTGGTCGACGGCCGGAGCGGCGATCGCCGCCTTCGCGAAGGACCACCCCGTCGCCTCGCTGACCTTCCTGGACCCGGTGTCCCCGTACGGCTACGGCGGCGCCCGCCCCGACGGCACCCCGGTCACCCCGGACGTCGCCGGCTCCGGCGGCGGATCGGCGAACCCCGAGGTCGTCGCGCGGCTGGCCGCGCAGGACGCCTCGGACGAGAGCGCCTTCTCCATCCGCAGCATCATGCGGGCGCTGTACTGGTCACCGACCTTCACGCTGCCGCCGGACCGCGAGGACGTCCTGGTCGCGGAGGTGCTCAAGACCCTCGTGGGCGACGACGGCTACCCCGGCGACCACACCCCGTCGCCCCACTGGCCCGGGATCGCCCCCGGCACCCGCGGCATCCTCAACGCGCTGTCCCCCCGGTACTGCCGCTGGGCGGACATCGTGGATCTGGACCGCAAGCCCCCGGTGCTGTGGACGCACGGCACGGCGGACCTGGTGGTGTCCGACGCCTCCCCGCTCGACTTCGGCGTGCTCGGCGCGAGCGGCACGGTGCCGGGCTGGCCGGGTGAGGAGGCCTTCCCGGCGCAGCCGATGGTCACGCAGATCCGCCGGGTGCTCGATGCCTACGCCGCCGCGGGCGGCCGGGTGACCGTCGAGATGTTCGAGGGCAGCGGGCACGGGCCGCACGTCGACGCCGCGGAGCGCTGGACCGACGTGCTGCTGACCTTCCTCTCCGGCGGCTGAGGGAGCCCGCGCCGGCTCCGCCTCACCACGGGAGGACGCCGCGGCGGTCGCGGTAGGAGCCCGTCGGGCCGTCCGGCCCGACCTGGGCGAGCTCCACGATCGCGTCCGTCCCCTCGCTCACCGTCTGGTGGCCGTGGTGCCCGTTGAGGTCCGTGGCGGTGTAGCCGGGGTCGGCGGCGTTGACCCGGAACCGGGGCAGGGCCCGGGCGTACTGCGTCGTGACCATGTTCAGCGCGGACTTCGACGACGGGTACGTCAGCGCGACGACCTGGGACTCGACCCGCGCGGGGTCCGCGGTGAGCGTCAGCGAGCCCACCCCGCTCGACACCATCACGATCCGCGGCGCCGCCGAGCGGTCCAGCAGCGGGAGGAAGGCCCGGGTCACCCGGACCGGCCCGAAGACGTTGGTCTCGAAGACCTCCCGCATCGCGTCGGCACCGGTCTCCCGCGGCTCCACCCGCGGGCCGGTGATGCCGGCGTTGTTGATCAGGACGTCGAGCCGGCCGTACCGCTCCTCGACCTCCTTCGCGGCCGCCGCGGCGGACTCGTCGGAGGTGACGTCGAGCGCCAGCACATCGATCGTGCCCGCCGGTTCCGCGCCCTGCAGTTCCGCCGCGGTGGCGGCCCCGCGCGCGGCGTCCCGGGACCCCAGCAGCATGGTCCAGCCCAGCGCCGCGAGTCGGCGCACCGTCTCGCGGCCCAGCCCCTTGTCGGCCCCGGTGACCAGGGCGATCGTGTTCTCGCTCATGACCCCACCGTGCCCCCACGGGTCCGGGCCCGACCAGGCCCGGCGGATCGGGGGACCCGCGATACCAGGCTGGGCGGCCCGGTGCCCGGCATGCTGGACGACGTGGACCGGACCGAACTGGGCAGGACCCTGCGGACGTGGCGGGAGCGGCTGCGCCCCGCCGACCTCGGCCTGCCCACCGGCACCCGCCGCCGCACGCCCGGCCTGCGCCGGGAGGAGGTCGCGCAGGTCGCGGGAATCTCGGTCGACTACCTGACGCGGCTGGAGCAGGGTCGCGGACCGCACCCGTCCGACGCCGTGCTGGGCGCGCTGGGACGGGCGCTGCGGCTGTCCACCGACGAGCGGGATCACCTGTTCACGCTGGGCGGGATGCGCCCGCCGGCGCCGGGCACGATCTCGGCCGAGCCCCGCCCGAGCCTGCTGCGGCTCATGGACCGGCTCACCGACCTGCCGGTACTGCTGCTCAACGCCCGCACGGACGTCCTCGCCTGGAACCCGCTGGCCGCGGCGCTGCTCGGCGACCTGTCGGCGGTCCCGCCCACGGAGCGCAACACGGCCCGGCAGGTCTTCCTCGGTGCCGGCACGCGGGTCGGAGCCGACGACGCCGCCGAGCGGGACCGCCTCGACCGGGCGCTGGTGTCGGACCTGCGCGGTGCCTACGCCCGCTACCCGCACGATCCCGGGCTGATCGGCCTGATCGCGACCCTGGAGAAGGGCAGCGAGCGATTCGCCCGGCTGTGGGCCGAGCGGTCGGTCCGGGTACGGCACGGCGACCGCAAGCACATCCGGCACCCCCAGGTCGGTGGCCTCACGCTGGACTGCGACACCCTGCACGCCGACGCCGACGACCAGATGCTGCTCGTGTACTCGGCCGCTCCCGGCACACCGGAGGCCGAGGCACTCGCCCTGCTGCGGGTCATCGGGATCGAGCCGGACGGCGGGACGAACGGGCCGTCCGGCGGGCAACCGGACCGGGCGGCCGACGGGCGCGCCACGCCGACCGATGGGCTCACAGATCACCCGATCCGGTGAAACTGCTGGCTACGATTTTCGCGTGAGCCTGCTGCGGGATCTGCGCGCCGCCGTCGCCGAGTGGAAAGCCCACCGCCTCCTCCGCCGCCTGATGGACACCGTCGGCCGGCCCGGGCTCCGGGCGGTCACCGCCGAGCCGGGCCTCGCCGCGGTGGTCGACCAGCACGCGGCGGCCGTGCGGGACATCGTCCGGGACGGGATGCGCCGCTCGGGCGGTGGCTCCGTCGCGACCCTCACCCCGCCTCGCACCAGCACCGGTGGTGCCGTGCGACTGGCGGCCTACGCCCGCCTGCTGCTCGACGAGCAACGCCGCAGCGGCGCGACGATCGCGTTGCCGCAGAGGGGGATCTGGCGCCCCACGGACTGGACGACGCTGCGGCTCATCGCCGTGTGCCAGCTCGTCTCCCGCGGCGGGGTCTAGCCCGACGCGTGTCGGCCCGGGCCCCGCGGGTCCGTCCGGCACCACGGCCTCCACCTCCAGGTCGAGCCCCAACTGCTCCCCTGCCGGCGCGTTGGGCGCGCGATAGTGCCCCTTCACCCACCCGAGCGCACGCGGGTGGCCGTGCACGAACATCGCGGCCTCCCTTCGCGGCCCGCGCCAGTGCAGCACACAGCACCGACAGGAAGCCTCACGAGCGCGGCGGGCCGCTCGTTCCCCGCACCACCAGCCGCGTCGGCAGGTCGACGTCCGGGGCCCCCACCAGCTGCCCGGCGAGCGCGTCGAGCAGCAGCCCGGCGGCGCGTTCGCCCTGCTCACGCGCCGGTTGTGCGATCGTGGTGAGGTCGGCGAACTCGGCCACCGCCTGGTCGTCGAACCCGACGACCGAGATCTGGCCGGGCACGTCGAGCCCCGCGCGGCGCAGGGTCCGCAGGGCGCCGAGGGCCATCTCGTCGGACATCGCGAGCAGCGCGGTGGGCAGCCGGGGCCCGCTCAGCAGCCGCTCGACGGCCCGGGCGCCCGCCGCGGCGTCGTGCCCGGCAGGCACCACCCACTCCGGCCGCAACGGCAACCCGGCCTCGGCGAGGGCCTGGACGAAGCCGGCCCGCCGGGCCTCGGTGGTGTCGCGCCCGACCACGTCGTCGGGGTCGAACGACAGCAGTCCGATCTCGGTGTGCCCCAGGCCGACCAGATGCCGCACCGCCGTCGCGGCGCCCGCCCGGTCGTCGATGCCGACCCGCGGCTTCCCCGGGAACGTCCCGCCGACCACGGCGACCGGCACCCCGAGCCGCTCCAGCACCTCCCGCTCCGCGTCGCTGAACGACGAGGCCACGACGATCAGCCCGGCGACGGCCCAGCGCTCCAGCGTGGCGAACACGTGGGCGCGCCCCTCGGGGTCGCCGACGTTGTGCAGCAGCAGTGGGTGCCCACCCGACCGCAGGACCTTCTCCACACCGCCGACGGCCTCGGCGAAGAACCAGGCCGACGGGAACCGGGCGAGCGCGGCGACCGCCGCCGGCGCCGCGCGGCGGGCCGGGCGCTCCGGCGGCAGGTAGGCGAGCTCGGCCACGGCGCGGCGGATGCGCTCGTGGGTGTCGGGCGCGACGTACGAGGTACCCGACAGCGATCGCGACACCGTCGACGGCGCGACGCCCGCCAGGCGCGCCACGTCCCGGATGCTGGCCCGTCGGCTCTCCATGCCACCTCCCTGCTGCACCTGTGGAACAGTATGGAACAACAGGCAACGCCGACGGGAGGGTTCCATGACCGACACGGCCGCGTGGTGGCGGGGCGCCGTGATCTACCAGGTGTACATCCGCAGCTTCGCCGACGGCGACGGTGACGGCATCGGCGACGTCGCCGGCCTGCGGCAGCGCCTGGACCACCTCGCCGAGCTGGGCGTCGACGCGATCTGGATCAACCCCTGGTACCCGTCCCCGCTCGCCGACGCCGGCTACGACGTGTCCGACTACCGCGACATCGACCCGCGCTTCGGCACGCTCGCCGAGGCCGAGGCGCTGATCCGCGAGGCGCACGAGCGGGAGTTGCGGATCATCCTCGACATCGTCCCGAACCACACCTCGAGCGAGCACGAGTGGTTCCGCGCGGCGCTGCGGGCGGGCCCCGGTTCCGCCGAGCGCGACCGCTACCTCTTCCGGCCCGGCCGCGGCCCCGCCGGCGACGAGCCGCCCAACGACTGGCGGGCCATGTTCGGCGGCAGCGCCTGGACCCGCGTCACCGAGCCCGACGGCACGCCCGGCGAGTGGTACCTGCACCTGTTCGACGTCGAGCAGCCCGACCTGAACTGGGAGAACCGCGAGGTCCGGGCCGACTTCGAAGAGACCCTGCGGTTCTGGTTCGACCGCGGGGTGGACGGCTTCCGGATCGACGTCGCCAACTCGCTGATCAAGGAGACGGGACTCCCGGACGTCGGCGACAAACAGCACCACGACCCGGGCCCGCACCCGCACTGGGACCGCGACGAGGTGCACGACGTTTACCGGGAGTGGCGCGCACTGGCCGACACCTACGACCCGCCGAAGGTGTTCGTGGCCGAGGCGTGGGTGCCCGAGGCGGACCGCTTCGCCCGCTACCTGCGGCCGGACGAGTTGCACACCGCCTTCAACTTCGACTTCCTCAAGGCGGCCTGGCTCGCCCCGGCGCTGCGCGGGTCGATCGAGCGCACGCTGCGCGAGCACTCGGTCGTCGGGGCGCCGCCGACCTGGGTGCTGTCCAACCACGACGTCGCCCGGCACGCCTCGCGGCTCGCCCGCGACCCCGCCGCCGGCATCGGCACCTCGCTCGACTCCATGCTGGACCTGCCGGCCGACGTCGAGGTCGGGCAGCGCCGGGCCCGCGCGGCCGCGCTGCTGATCCTCGCGCTGCCCGGCGGCGCGTACGTCTACCAGGGCGACGAGCTGGGCCTGCCCGAGGTCGAGGACCTGCCGGAGGCCTCGCTCGACGACCCGACCTGGCGCCGCTCGGGGCACACCCTGCGCGGACGGGACGGCTGCCGCGTCCCGATCCCGTGGTCCGGCGACGGGCCGCCGTTCGGCTTCGGCCCGGGCGACGAGCAGCCCTGGCTGCCGCAGCCCGAGTGGTTCTCCCGGTTCACCGTCGAGCGGGAGGACAAGGACCCGGATTCGATGCTCGCCCTCTACCGCCGGGCGCTGCGGATCCGCCGTGCGACGCCGGCGCTCGGCGACGGGCCGCTGACGTGGCTCGACGTCCCGTCGGGCGCCCTCGGACTCGCCCGCGATCCCGGCTTCGCGCTGCTGCTCAACGTCGACGCGGCCCCGTTCCCCCTCCCGGGCGGCGCCGAGGTGCTCCTGGCCAGCGGCACCCTGGGCGACGACGGCCTGCTCCCCCAGGACACGGCGGTCTGGCTGCGCGTCTGAGTGCCACTGCTCCGCACGCGGGAGTGACGCGGACGCCGCGTGGCCGCGACGATGCCGGGGTGGAGCCGAGCGCCGAGTACCGATCCGCGTACCGGGCCGACTACCGCGACCTGCTGACCCAGGCGTACGACCTGGACAAGCCGGCGGCACCGGCCGACGAGCTCGCGTTCCACCGTGGCGTGATCGGCTCCGCGGAGCCCGTGCTGGAGCTCATGTGCGGGAGCGGGCGGTTCCTGCTGCCGCTGCTCGCGGCCGGCGTCGACGTGGACGGTGTGGACGCCTCGGCGTCCATGCTCGACGCCTGCCGCGCGCACGCCCGGGACCGCGGGCTCGACGTGACCGGGCGGCTGCAGGAGCAGCGGACCGAGGACCTGTCGCTGCGCCGCCGGTACCGGGCGGCCTTCTGTGCCGCCGGGTCCTGGGGGCTCCTCGCCGGCGACGACGAGGTCGGGCGGGCCCTCGCCGCCGTCCGGGTGCACCTGCTGCCCGGCGGCACCTTCCACTTCGAGGTCGAGACCGGCCCGGGGCCGCCGGGCGCGCCCGGCGGGACGAACTGGTGGACCCGACCGGACGGTGCCGTGATCACCCTGCGTGGCGGGACCCGGATCGACCCCACCACCGGCGTCGAGCACGGCGTGGGGATCTACGAGCTGTTCGTCGACGGTGTGCTGGTCCACACCGAGCTCAACCGGTGGGTGCGCAGGTTCTGGCCGGCCGACGCGATCGCCGCCGCGGTCCGGGATGCCGGATTCTCCGAAGTCGTCGTCCGGTCCGGGCACTCCGACGAGCACCCCGGGCCGGACGACCTCCTGCTCACCGTGCACGCGACCCGATGAGTCCCGGGCGTCCCCGGGGTCAGCCCTGCATGAGCAGCCTCACGGACGCCCTCGCCCCCTTCGTCGACGACGGGTCGGTCCCCGGGCTCGTCGCCGCCGTCGAGCGCGGCAGCGAACTGGAGGTCGTCGTGCTGGGCGGGACCGGCCCCGGCGGCCCGCCCCTGCGCCGTGACTCGATCTTCCGGATCGCGTCGATCTCCAAGCCGATCACGGCCGTCGCCGCGATGACACTGCTCGAGGACGGCTCGATCCGGCTCGACGAGCCCGTGGACCGGCTGCTCCCCGAGCTCGCCGAGCGCCGGGTCCTGCGGTCCGAGGCGGCGGAGCTGGACGACACCGTGCCCGCTCCTCGTGCGATCACGGTCGAGGACCTGCTGTCCTTCCGCTGCGGGCTCGGTGTCCCGCCGTCGGCGCCCGGATCCCTTCCCTGGCAGCGGGCGTACGCCGAGGCCCGGCTGGGCGGGGACGGGCCGCCCGGGTCGCACCCCGTCCCGCCGCCCGACGAGTGGGTACGCCGGCTCGGCACCCTCCCGCTGCTGGCCCCGCCGGGCGAGCGCTGGCTCTACCACACGGGAGCCGACGCGCTGGGCGTGCTGATCGCGCGGGCCGCCGGTACGAGCCTGGGCGCGCTGCTGTCCGAGCGGGTCCTGCGGCCGCTCGGCATGGCGGACACCTGCTTCTGGGTGCCGCCGGCTCACCTGCACCGGTTCCAGCCGCAATGGTGGGGCACCGAGGTGTTCGATCCCGTCGACGGGCGGTGGGCGCGTCCGCCGGAGTTCGAGTCGGCCGGTGGCGGGCTGGTGTCCACTCTCGACGACCTGCTGTCCTTCGCGCGCATGCTGCGCCGGGGCGGCGACCCCGTGCTGCGCCGGGAGACGGTCACCGCGATGACCCGCGACCGGCTGACCGAGCGGCAGCGCGCGGGGGCGCGGCCGTTCCTCGCGGGCGACGGCTGGGGGCTGGGCCTGGGCGTCGGCGCGAACGGCCGCTACGGCTGGGACGGCGGCCTGGGCACCTCCTGGCGCAACGATCCGGCGCACGACCTCACCGCCATCCTGCTGACCCAGGCGATGTGGCCCGACCCCACCGGGCCGGCGGTCCACCACTCTTTCCGGGATGCGGTCGGCTGATCCGGCTCCTGTCACGCTGAGCGACGAAAGTCCGGCGGCTTGTTCACGAAGCGTCCCGAAACATCCCTCCGTGTGCCACACGGTCGAGTGGAAGCCCTGCGTGGGACCGGCACTCCCGCCGCGGAGGGTGCACGCTCCCGGCTCGTGAGGGAGCACACGTCATGACGGTCACCGCGCCGGAGGTCGCCGCCGGCACCGCTTCGCCCGTCCACGGCGCACCGGGGCGGGACGCCCGTGCCGCACTCCTGGGCACGGCCCTCGGCGTCGCCGTCCTGGCCCAGGGCGCGTTCTACGCGGGGCCGTTCACGGTGGTGGCCGCTCTCGTGGCCGGGGCCGGCCTCGTCGCCCTGCTGCTCCGAGCCGCGGCCCCGCGGCCAGTGTCGGTCGCCGCGGCCTGCTGGGCCGGTTTCGCGCTCTGGGTGCTGATCCGAGGCCTGCTCGACGGCGCCGTGGCCGACGCAGTTCCGTCCGCCGCGGTCGCCCTCCTGCTCGCCGTCGCCCTGCCGGCCGCGGCCGGGCTCGCCGCGGAGGGGCGGCGTCTGCTGCAGGTGGTGGCGCTCGCGCTCGCCGTGGCCGTCGCCGGGATCGGGTGGTTCGGCACGGCACTGCACCTGTCTCCGCTGTCCATGCCCTCGTCCGGCCTCTGGCGGGCCGCCTCGAGCATCACCTACGCCAACGCCGCAGGTGCAGTCCTGGTCACCGGACTGCTGCTCGCGCTGGTCGCCTCCCCGACGTCCCGTCCCTTGCTGCGCCGTGCCGTGGTCGCCGCCCTGTTGCTCGGGCTCGCCGTCACGATGAGCCGCGGCGCCGTGCTGGCGCTCGCGGTCGGGCTGGCCGTGCTGCTCGCCACCGCCGCCGGCCGCCGCAGCGTGCGCGGCCTCCTGCCCGTGCTCCCGGCCGTGGCCCTGTCATGTGCCGGGCTGCTGCCCTCCATGCCGGACGGCTCCGTGCCGCGCCCGCTCCTGGCTCTCGCCGGCCTGGCGGCGGGCGCCGCCGTGCTGCTCGCGACGAGCCGGCGCCGACGGGCCGCGGGCGGCGCCGGGGTGGGCGCCGCGCTGCTCGGCCTCCTCGACCTCGTCACCGGTCCGCTCGACGGGACCGCCCCGGCGGGCGCCGTCGAGGCCATCGCCCAGACCCGGCTGACCGGCGCCTCGGCCGACCGCGTCGACCTGGCGCGGGCGACGCTCGCGGACTTCGCCGACGCGCCGGTGACCGGCGTCGGCCCGGGACTGCTGGATCTCACCTACGTCGACCACGCCGGGCGGCTCGTGCACGCCTGGTTCACCCACCTCGAGTACCTGCAGGTGGCGGCGGAGACCGGGCTCGTCGGCCTGGCGCTCGTGCTGGCCGGTGCCGCGGCGCTGATCGCCGGTGCGCTCCGCACGCGCACGGTCCGCGGTCTCCCGCTGTCCGCCGTCGGGGCGGTCGCCGTCCTCGCCGCGTTCGCCACGCACAGCGCGCTCGACTTCCTCTGGCACGTCCCCGCGTTGCCGCTGCTGGTGTGCCTCTCCGTGGCCACCCTCCTGCCCGCCCCCGCCCGCACCGACACCGACACGAAGGAGCACGCCCGATGAGCCGCATGTCCTCCGGCCGCCCCGGTTCCCGCACCGCCCTGCGCGCCGGCCTGATCCTCGCCGCCAGCGGGGTGCTGGTGTGGGCGGGTGGGGCCGCGCCGGCACTCGCCCAGTTCAGCCCGCCCAGCTATGTGACCTGCACGAACCTGCCCGGTCTCGGCACCGGCGTGGCCGTGGGACAGGGCAGCGCGCCGGTCCCGGCCGGGCTGTGCGGGCCGGTCGGCGGGTTCAGCGCCCCGACCGCGCAGCCGCTGCCGATGGTGCCCGGCAGCCCCTTCTGACCGGCGCGCAGATCGACCCGGTGGGTGGCGGTGACCGCCGTGGCGACGATCGCCTCCCACCGGCCGCCGCCGTGGCGACGATCGCCTCCCACGGGCCGCCGCCGTGGCGCGATCGCCACCCACCGGTCGCGACGCCTACCGGTACCGCGAGTCGTACCGGGCCCGGGCGCGCTCCCGGACGGCGCGCGCCGCGGCATCGCGCACGGCCTGCGCGTGACCGGGCGGGTAGCCCGCCTTGCGCACGCGGTGGTCCACCGAGTCGTGCAGGAGGAAGATCGCGAACTGCGCGGAGACCAGCCAGCCCAGCAGCAGCCCGCAGAGCCGCACCCACAGCGGCCCGGGCACGAACAGCACGATCGGCACCGAGACGAGCGTCAGCGGGACCGCCGTGCGCAGCAGGTGCCGCGCCACCCAGGTCGAACAGGTCGCGTCGTACAGCACCCACTCGCGGTACCGCTCCGGCAGCCGCCCGCCGACCGCGTACCAGACCCACCGGGCGGGACCCGGCCGCTGCACAGCCACGGGGTCGAGGCTAGTCGTGCGAGCCTTCACCCGGTCTTCGTGATCACCGCGAGAGTGCCGCCAGCGCTCTGGGCGCGACCACCACGTCCCGCTCACAGCGATCATGGACCCGGCCGACGACCCGGATCGCCCGCACGGCCTCATGATCGCTGCCAGAGTGACCCCACTGCTCCGGACGCAACCGCCCCGGCACACTCACAGCGATCTTGGAGCCCGACCGTCGGCCCCAACCACCCGCGCGCTTCCATGATCGCTGTCGGAGTGCCGCCAGTGCACGAGAATGAGCCACCACTGCCCACTCATGGCGATCATGAAGCCGGCCGACAGCTCAGTGGCGCAGGCCGGCCTGCTTGAGCAGCGGTATCACGTTCTCGCCGAAGTACTTGAGCTCCTCGTTGTGGTCGATGAGCCCGAAGATCACGTCCGCGCCGTGGTCGGCGGCGGGCGCCCGAACCGCCCGCGCGGCCGCGCCGCCGTCACGCGGTGATGCCGTCGGCGCCGCGGTGGAACAGCAGCGGCGCCGGGGACGGGGCGGCGCCCAGGTCCCGCACCCGCCCGACGACGATCGTGTGGTCGCCGCCGGGGAACTCGTCGGCGAGGGTGCAGTCGATCCAGGCCGCCACGCCGTCGAGCCGCGGGGCGCCGGACGGGGCGGGGGCCCACGCGACGCCGGCGTACTTGTCGGTGCCCGACCGGGCGAAGGCCGTGCTGAGCTCCTCGTGCCCGTCGGCGAGGACGTTCACGCAGAAGGCCCCGACTCGGGGATCCGGGGCCGCGTCGAGGAGCTCCGGGCCGGGCTGAAGGACACCAGCGGCGGATCGAGCACGACCGTGTCCGGCGTCTCCCCGGACGGCCCGCGCTGCACGGATAGGAGCCGGCTCACAACGGATAGTCGGAGCGGCCCGCGCTCTTCTACCGTCAGGGGGTGCTCGACGGTCCGCCCGTCCGGGTGGGCATCCGACCGTGAGGAATCGACGATGACGTCTCCGACTCCCGCCCTGCCGTCCACGCGCGCCGTGCAGCGGGCGGTGGCCGCACTCGCCGCCGGCCGGATGGTCATCGTGACCGACGACGCTGACCGCGAGGACGAGGGCGATCTCATCCTGCCTGCCGCGACCGCCACCCCCGAGCAGCTCGCGTTCGTGGTGCGGCACACCACCGGGATCGTCTGCGCCCCGATGCCGGCCGCCCGCGCGGACGCCCTGGGCCTGCCGCAGATGGTCACCGACAACAGCGACGCCCACGGCACCGCGTTCACCGTGACCGTCGACCATCGTGACGCGGGCACCGGCGTCTCCGCCGCCGACCGCGCCCGGACCCTGCGCGCGCTCGCCGACGGCGCGACCCGGCCCGACGACCTCCGCCGCCCCGGGCACGTATTCCCGCTGCGCGCCCGCGAGGGCGGGGTCCTGGTCCGGGCCGGGCACACCGAGGCCGCCGTCGACCTGCTGCGCCTCGCCGGGCAGGAGCCGGTCGGCGTGATCGGCGAGATCGTCGACGACGACGGGTCCATGGCCCGGGGCGAGCGGCTGCGCGCCTTCGCCGCCGAGCACGACCTGCCGGTCCTCGCGATCGCCGACCTCGTCCGGCACCGGCGGGCGACCGAGCAGCTGGTCGAGCACGTCGCCACCTCCGCGATGCCCACGGTCTTCGGCGAGTTCCGGGCCGCCGCCTACCGGTCCACGCTCGACGGCACCGAGCACCTGGCGCTCGTGTACGGCGACGCCGTCGCGGCGAGCCGGTCCGCCGGCGGCGCCCTGGTGCGGGTGCACAGCGAGTGCCTGACCGGCGACATCATCGGCTCGCTGCGCTGCGACTGCGGTGCCCAGCTCGAACAGGCCCTGCGCGCGATCGCCGCCGAGGGCGCCGGGGCGGTGGTCTACCTGCGCGGGCACGAGGGCCGCGGGATCGGGCTCGCCCACAAGATCCGCGCCTACGCCCTGCAGGAGAGCGGGCTCGACACCGTCGACGCCAACACCGCCCAGGGCCTGCCCGTCGACTCCCGCTCCTACGGCGTCGGCGCGCAGATCCTCGCCGACCTCGGCATCACCCGGCTGCGGCTGATCACCAACAATCCCGCCAAGTACGGCGGCCTCGACGGCTACGGCCTGGAGATCGTCGGGCGGGTCGGCCTGCCCTCCACCCCCTCCCCCCACAACCTCCGCTACCTCCGCACCAAGCAGGAGCGGATGGGGCACGTCCTCTCCTTTGACGGCGAGGTGGGCTGAGCACGGTCGGGTTCAGCTCCACGGAGCGTGAGCCCGGCACGACGCGCCGCATTCCGGAGAGGATTTCCCGATTTCGGGTGCCTTTTCCCGTGCGGACCCTTGTCGCAGCAAGAGCACGACGCTAGCGTCCTCCCCGCCACCGGTGGCGACAAGAGAATCACGGTCGACGGGGAGGCGAAATGATCCGAAGGCTCATCGCGGCGGCGTTGATCGCCGCAGGTCTCACGGTCGGCGGGGCAGGGATCGCATTCGCAGATCCCGATTTCGGTCCCGGCAACAGTTCAGCGGGCCCGCACGACGGCAACGCGAAGTGCCACCCGCCCGGCCAGACCACGACGACCCCCGGCTGCAAGTAGGGATCGGGTGCATCTGCCTGCGCAGATGAACAGTGAGACGGGGAGCGCCGTGCGGACGGGCTCTCGCGCGGATCGTCGGCGGACGATTCGCGCGGGAGCCCTGTTCGCCGGTTCCCCGTCCGTATCGGGGTCATCTTCCCCCGCCGCTTCCGGAATGACGCACGCACCTGCGCCGGAATGAATGGTTGCATAGTGCGTTCTGATCGATCGTGCGCCTGCGACGATTCTTCATGCCTGACGAGTCGCCTTACCGACTCCTCGGCCGGCACGACCGGCAATCGTTCGGCCACACGCGATCGGACATCCCACGCGTACCACCCGAGAAATCCGGATTCCTCGAACCCGGTTTCCCCACCCCGCGGCGCCGAACGCTGCGTGCAGGACGGCCCCCGGGTGACGCAGCTCGCGCGGCGGCGATCACCGCTCGGCTATCGTGGGCTCATGTCATCGGAAAATGACACGTCGGAGCGCGCGGCACGCCGGAACCTGGCGTTCGACGCCCTCGCCGACCCGGTCCGGCGGGAGATCCTCGCCGTGCTGGCCGAGCAGGACGAGTGCAGCGCCGGCGCCCTGGCCGAGCGCATCACCACCGTGGGCCGGACCGCGGTGTCGACCCACCTGCGCGTGCTGCGGGTGGCCGGGCTGGTCACCGAGCGTCGCGCCGGCCGGTACCGGTACTACGCGGTCGACCCGACCGGCTCCGCCGCGGAGGTCCTGACCCTGCTGCAGGGCCTGTTCCAGCAGTCCCTTCACGACGTGCGCGCGGCCGTGGAGAATCGGCCGCCGGAGACCGGCGGGGCCGGCCTCGGCAGAGCCGGCACGCAGGCGACCGACACGGGCACGACCGACACGGGCACGACCGACACGCGGGGGGCCGCGGAGGTGGGATGAGCAGGTACCGGGTGAGGGCGCGGTAGCGGTGGGGACCGTCGCGGTCTCGGCCGAGGAGTTCGCCGCCGTCCCGCCCGAGGCCGTGTTCGACCGCTTCGGCGGGTCCACCGGGGCGGGGTGGCTGTTCGACGCCACCTGCGACCGGATCGCCGTCGGGTCCGTCGTCACGCTGCGGGTCCCGCTCGGCGGGGCCGGACCGGTCGACGTCCTCGGCCGGATCAGCGCGCTGCGCCGCCCGACCTCGCTCACCGTGAGCCACGACCAGCCCTGGCGCGGGCGGATCCGCCTCCGGCTCGCCCCCGCCCCCGGCGGCACCCGGATCCGGCTGCACGCCGAGATCGACCGGCGCGGGCTCGAGTGGCTCATGCGCCGGCAGGGTCTCCCGGTGCCGCCCGCGCCGCGGCGGGCCCCCGGATCGGCCTGCTGACCAGCAAGTCCGGGCCCGGCAGCCTTTTCGCCGCGGCGACCGAGAACATGGCGACCCTCGCTCTCGAGGAGATCAACGCGGACGGCGGGGTCGCCGGCGGACCTGTCGAGCTGCTGGCGGCGGACGACGCCACCGACCCCGCCACCGGGGTGCTCGAGGCGCTGCGGCTGGTCCGGTCCGGCTGCTCGACGCTGTTCCTGATGACCACCTCGGCGACCTACGCCGCCGTGTCGGCCGCGCTCGCCGACGCCGGGGTGCTGGTCGTCCAGTCGCACATGAACGAGGGCGGCGGGGAGAACCGGCTGCGCATCCGGCTCGGCGAGCGGCCTGCCGGGCAGCTGGCGGCCGCGGCCGCGCCGATGATGCGGGCGGCCGGCGGGCGCCGCTGGTTCCTCGCCGGCAACGACTACGTCTGGCCCCGGGAGGTCAACGCGGCCGCGCGGGTGATCCTGCCCGCCGTCGGCGCCCGGCTGGTCGGGGAGCGCTACGCCCCGCTGGGGACCGAGGACTTCACGCCGATCGTCGAGGCGATCGCCACGTCCGGCGCCGACGTCGTGCTCAACGGCTTCGTCGGGGCGGACGCCGCCGGGTTCGAGCGGCAGTGCCACGCGATGGGGCTGCGGGAGCGGACGCTCAGCCTCGGCCCGGCGATGGACGAGGTGACGCTCGAACGGGTCGGTGCCCCGGCCGCCCGGGGCATCCACGGGGTGTCCGGCTACTTCCAGCAGCTCGCCACGGACCGCAACGGCACGCTCCTGCAGCGCTACCGCGCGGCGTTCGGCCCGTGGGCGCCGCCGCTGTCCACGCTCACCGAGTCCGTGTTCGAGGCCCTGCACATGTGGGCGGCCGCCGCCCGCCGGGCGCGCACCACCGATCCCGCCCGGGTCGCCGACGAGATGCGCGTGGGGCGCTTCGAGTTCCCCCGCGGCACGGTCACGCTCGACGGCACCGACCGGGTGCAGCAACGGCTCTACCTGGCCGAGGCCCACGGGGCGGGCTTCACCCCGACGTCATCTGCGGACGTCGCGGGGTGAACAGGGCGTCAACGCGTCAAGAACCGTTGACACGATACCGCCGATGTCCCTAGCGTCCTCGATCGGATCCACCCGACCCGAGGAGTGCCCGTGGCGATCCGGCGCGGCCGCCGGCCCGCTGGCCGGGAAGACCGTGGCGATCAAGGACAACATCTGCGTGGCGGGCGTGCCGATGATGAACGGCTCACGGACCGTGGAGGGCTTCGTCCCGACCCGGGACGCCACGGTCGTCACCCGCCTGCTCGAGGCCGGCGCGGCCGTCAGCGGCAAGGCGGTCTGCGAGGACCTGTGCTTCTCCGGCGCCAGCTTCACCTCCCGCCCGGGCCCGGTGCGCAACCCGTGGGACCCCGCGCGCAACGCCGGCGGCTCGTCGTCGGGCAGCGCCGTGCTCGTGGTCACCGGCGAGGTGGACCTGGCGGTGGGCGGCGACCAGGGCGGGTCGGTGCGCATCCCGGCCTCGTTCTCCGGCGGGGTCGGCCACAAGCCCACCCACGGCCTGGTGCCCTACACCGGCGCGTTCCCGATCGAGCAGACCATCGACCATCTCGGGCCGATGACCCGCACCGTCGCCGACGCCGCCGCGATGCTCACCGTGCTCGCCGGGATCGACGGGCTCGACCCGCGCCAGCCCACCACGCTCGAGACCGTCGACTACGCCGCCGCGCTCGGTGAGTCCGCAGAGGGGCTGCGGATCGGGGTGGTCGGGCAGGGTTTCGGCACCCCGGTCAGCGACCCGGGTGTCGACGAGGTGGTGCGCGCCGCCGTCGAGACACTGCGCGGCGCCGGGTTGGTCGCCGAGGACGTGTCGATCCCCTGGCACACCGACGCGATGGCGGTCTGGAACGTCATCGCCACCGAGGGCGCGGCGTTCCAGATGCTCGACGGCAACGGCTACGGCATGAACTCCCAGGGCCTCTACGACCCGGAGCTGATCGCGCACTACGCCGCCAACCGGATCACCCACGGCGCGCACCTGTCCAAGACGGTCAAGCTCGTCGGGCTCTCGGGCCGCTACACCTTCGAGCTGGCCGGCGGCAAGTACTACGCGATGGCCCGCAACCTCGCCCTCGAGCTGCGCAAGGCCTACGACGAGGCGCTGTCCGCCCATGACGTCCTGGTCATGCCGACCCTGCCGCACACCGCCCGCGAGCTGCTGCCGCACGACGCACCGCTGGAGACCTACCTGCCCACGGCGCTGTCGATGATCGGCAACACCGCACCGTTCGACGTCACCGGCCACCCCGCCGTCTCGGTGCCCGCCGGGCTGGTCGACGGGCTCCCGGCCGGGCTGATGGTCGTCGGGAGGCGGTTCGACGACGCCACCGTCCTGCGTGTCGCGCACACCTACGAGCAGGCGGTCGGCGGCTTCCCCGCCCCGCCCACCCTGACCACGGCGGGAGGCCGGGCGTGAACGGCGTCTTCGATCTCGGCGGCACGGACGGGCTGGGCCCGGTCCGCACCGACCCCGACGAGCCGGTGTTCCGGGCCGAGTGGGAGAAGGCCGCGTTCGCGATGTTCGCGACCTGCTTCCGCGCGGGCTTCTTCACCGTCGACCAGTTCCGCCACGGCATCGAGAAGATGAACCCGGCCGAGTACCTGCTGTCCAACTACTACGAGCACTGGACCCACGCCGTCGAGCACTACGCCGAGCAGGCGGGAGCGGTCGACCCGGCCGAGCTCGAGAAGCGCACCCGGTACTACCGGGAGAACCCCGACGCGCCGCTCCCCGAGCGCCGCGACCCGGAGCTGCTGGCCTTCGTCGACGGCGCGATCAAGGCGGGCGCGCCGGCCGCCCGGGAGTCCGACAAGGTCGCGAGGTTCGCCGTCGGGGACGCGGTCCGGGTCGCGACCGACAGCCCGGAGGGCCACACCCGCCGGGCGCGGTACATCCGGGGGCGGACCGGCGTGATCACCGGCGCGCACGGCACGTTCATCTACCCCGACACCGCCGGCAACGGGCTCGGCGAGTGCCCCGAGCACGTCTACACCGTGAAGTTCACCGCCACCGAGCTCTGGGGCGAGGACACGGGCGACCCGAACGCCGTCGTCTACTTCGACGTCTGGGAGCCCTACCTCTCCCCGCCTCCCCCGAAGGATCCTGACATGGCCGAACCGACGGACACCCCGCTGCGCTCCCAGGAGGAGATCGCCGCCCGGGTCAAGGCCCTCGAGGCGCTGCTGATCGAGAAGGGCGTGATGACCACCGAGGCCGTCGACCGCATGGCCGAGGTCTACGAGAACGAGGTCGGCCCGCAGCTCGGCGCCCAGGTGGTCGCGCGGGCCTGGACCGACCCGGAGTTCAAGGCGCGCCTGCTGGAGAACGCCACCGCCGCGTGCGCCGAGATGGGCATCGGGGGCCTGCAGGGCGAGGACATGATCGTCGTCGAGAACACCGACTCGGTGCACAACGCGATCGTCTGCACCCTCTGCTCCTGCTACCCGTGGCCCGTCCTCGGCCTGCCGCCCAACTGGTACAAGGCCCCGGCCTACCGGGCGCGGATCGTGCGCGAGCCGCGGAGGGTCCTCGCCGAGGACTTCGGCTTCCCGATCCCCGACGACGTCGAGATCCGGATCTGGGACTCCAGCGCCGAGCTGCGCCACTGGGTCCTGCCGCAGCGCCCGGCGGGCACCGAGGACCTGGGCGCCTCCGAGCTCGCGGCCCTGGTCACCCGGGACTCGATGATCGGCGTCGGGCCGGTGCAGGCGGTGGGCACGTGAGGCCGGACGCCACCGAGCTGGGCGAGGTTCGCCGGCGGATCGAGCAGCTCGTCCGCGGGATGCCGGGCGGCGACGCCGGCTCCCGCGCCTTCGAGGAGCCGTGGGAGCTGCGCGCCTTCGCCATGGCGGTCGCGGCCTACCACGAGGGCCACTACGAATGGAGCGAGTTCCAGCTCGTTGATCGAGTCGATCCGCCGCTGGGAGGAGGGCTCGGGCGGCGAGCCGTGGAGCTACTACGCGCACTGGCTCGAGGCGCTGGAGACGGTCCTCGCCGCCGGTGGGGCGCTCTCGGACTCGCTCGCGCTCGACGAGCGCACCCGCCAGGTCCTGGCGACGCCGCGCAACGCGAACCACCACCACGCCCACCGCGAGCCCGTGGCGGTCTCCCCCGCCCTCCGCTGACCCGCTCCCCGGCCGACCCGGCCGTCCGGCCCGCCTCCCCCTCCGGCGGGCCGGACGGCTCGTCCTCCCCCGGCTCCGGAACCCTGACCGGGACCGATCGGTCCGCGCCCCCTGGAGTCCGGGCCCGGCACGATCACCGGAGTGGGAGGCACGGTCGAGTTCCGGCTCTCCCACTCCGTGACGGGTGATCACGGTGACGACTCCGCGCCGGTGTGACGCGGGTCGGTGCGCAGAGGGTGCCGGAACCGGCATCATGCGGTGCCGACCGTCCCCACCCGAGGAGCCGACCCATGTCCGGAGCCGCCCGGGGCCGCGTCGACGACCTCGTCGCCGGCACCGCCCGGCTCTTCCGGCACGCCCGGGCCGAACTGGTCGCGTGGCGGCCGGAGGAGGTCGCGGGGGTCCTCGACGAGGTGGAGCGGCGCAGCGCCGCCGGGTGGTGGGCGTTCGGGATGGTGGCCTACGAGGCGGCGAGCGGCCTCGACCCGACGCTGGTGACCCGCGAGCCGGTCGAGGGGCTGCCGCTGGTGTGGTTCGGCCTGACCCGCACCGCGGAGCCGGTGCCGGTCGTGGCGCCCGGCGAGCGGCCGTCCTCCGCGACCGTGCCCTGGTCGACGGAGTGGGACGAGGCGGCGCACCGGGCGGCCGTCGGGACGGTGCGCGAGCGGATCGCCGCGGGCGAGACCTACCAGTGCAACCTCACCACCCGGCTCGCGGCCCCGTTCGCCGGCGACCCCACCCAGCTGTACCGGGACCTGGCCCTGGGCCAGCGCGGCGCGCACCACGCGCTGCTCGACCTCGGCCGGTTCGTCGTCGCGAGCGCCAGCCCCGAGCTGTTCTTCGAGACCCGCGGGGACCGGATCCTCATGCGCCCCATGAAGGGCACGGCCCCGCGCGGCCGCACGACCGCGGAGGACGCCGAGGCGGTGGCGCGGCTGCGCGGCAGCGCCAAGGAGCGCGCCGAGAACGTCATGATCGTCGACCTGGTGCGCAACGATCTCGCGCGCCTCGCCGTGCCGGGCACCGTCACGGTGCCGAGCCTGCTCGGCGTCGAGCGGTACCCGACCGTGCACCAGCTGACCTCGGACGTCACCGCCCGGCTGCGCCCCGGTGTCGGGCTCACCGAGACCTTCCGCGCGCTGTTCCCGTGCGGCTCGGTCACCGGCGCGCCCAAGGCCCGCACGATGGAGCTGATCCGCGAGGTCGAGGCGAGCCCGCGCGGGGTCTACTGCGGAGCGATCGGCGTGGTCGCGCCGCCCGGCCACCCGGTGCGCGCGCGCTTCTCGGTCGCGATCCGCACCGTCGTCGTCGACCGCGAACGGGGCACGGCGACCTACGGCGCCGGCGGCGGCGTGACCTGGGGGTCCGAGCCGGCCGCCGAGTACGCCGAACTGCAGGCCAAGGCGCGGGTGCTCGAGAGCCGGCCGGAGGACTTCCACCTGATCGAGACGATGCGCCACGAGGCCGGGCAGGGCCTGCGCTCCCTCGAGGCCCACCTCGCCCGCGCCGCCGACTCCGCGACCTACTTCGGCTTCCGGTTCGACGAGGCCGCCGTCCGCACCGCCCTGGCGGAGCGCCTCGCCGACTCCGGCGACGCCCGCGTGCGGCTGCGCTGCTACCGCGACGGCACGCTCGGGGTCGACGTCGAGGCCCTTCCCTCCCCCACCGGCGGTCCGGTCCGGCTCGTCGTCGACCCCGTGCCGGTCGACTCGACGCAGTGCTGGCCGCACCACAAGACCAGCCGCCGCGCGCCCTACTCCGCCCGTCTGGCCCGCCACCCCGGCGCCGACGACGTCCTGCTGGTCAACGAGCGCGGTGAGGTCACCGAGTCCTGCACCGCGAACCTCGCGGCGCGGATCGACGGCACCTGGTGGACACCGCCGCTCGGCAGCGGCTGCCTGCCCGGCGTCGAGCGCGGCCTGCTCGTGGCCGCGGGCCGGGTGCGGGAGCGGGCCCTGCGGCCCGGCGACCTGCTGCGCGCCGACGGGCTCGCGCTGGTCAGCTCGCTGCGCGGCTGGCGGGCGGCCACGCTGACGAGCACCCCGGCCCCCTCGCCGCGCCTCACCTGAGCGAGCCCTCGCAGGATCACCGGGAGCGGAGTGCGCGCAGGAGCAGGCGGGCGATCCCGCACCCCCCGACGATCACGGCAGCACCGACGCCAGCGGGCGGACAGCGCCGTGCCGGGTCGTGACAGCGCGCTGCAAGCGGCCGGCCCCACTCTCGTCCCCACACGAGGACCCGGAGGGGGTGGAGGCGATGACCGCGCAGTTGCTCGACGGGCGCCGGCCGCGCGGTGCGGCGGCGTTCCCGCCGGCACCGGTCGCGGTACTGGGGCTGGGTTCGTTCGCGATCGGCACCGACATGTTCGTCCTCGCGGGTCTGCTCACCCGGACGGCCGCGGACCTCGCGGTCACGCCCGGCGAGGCCGGGCTCGCGCTGGCGGTCTACGCCGGCACCTACGCCGTCGGCGCGCCGGTGCTCGGCACGCTGCTCGACGGGCGGTGGCTGCGGCCGCTGCTGCTCGGCTCGATCGGGGTCGTCGGCGTCGCCGCCGTGGCGACCGCGCTCGCCCCGACCCTCGCCGTGCTGCTGGGAGCCCGGGCGCTCGCCGCGCTCGCGGCGTGCGTCCACGTCCCGGCGGCGGCGGCGTCGGCACTGGCCTCGGTGGCCCCCGAGCGTCGGGGGCGCGCCGCCGCGGTGGTGCCGGCCGGCTCCTCGCTGGCGATGGTCGTGGGCGCACCGCTGGGCGTCGTCCTCGCCGGTGTCACCTCCTGGCGCGCCGCGTTCGTCCTGGTCACGCTGCTCGCGGCCGTCGCCGTGCTCGCCCTGTGGCGCGCGGGCGCGGGGGCCGTGGACCTGGCCCGCACGTCGGCCCGCGAGCGGCTGCGGCCCCTGCGCTCGCCGGCGCTCGTCGGTGCCCTGGTGGTGTCCGCGCTGCTCATGGCCGGGTCCCAGTCGGTGTACGCCCACGTGGACGTGCTGGTGGCGGGCACGACGGGCACGGTGCTCGCGGCCATGGGGGTCGGCGGGGTGCTCGGGACGTGGTGCGGCGGGCTCGCGGCCGACCGCTGGGGCGGCCGCCGGGTGGTGCCCGTCGCCGCCGCCGCGCTGGTCACGGCCCTCGTCGTCGTCACGATCGACCCCGGGACCCCGGGCCTGCTCGCCGCGGCGGTCGGCTGGGGTGCCGCCGCATGGGCGTGCATCCCCGCCCAGCAGCACCGGCTGGCCGGGCTCGCTGCGGGGCCGGCCCCGGTCGTGCTGGCGCTCAACGGGACGGCCGTCCATCTCGGCTTCGCCGCCGGCGCCCTGCTCGGCGGCCTCGCACTCGGCGCCCCCGCCGGGGGTCCGGGCGCGCTCCGGCTCGTCGTCGCGGCCTGCTGCGGCGCCGGCCTGCTCCTGCACCTGATGCTGATCCGAAGGGACCGATCATGATCACGTCGTCCGACCGCGTGGCCGAGCTGGGCACCATCCTCGGTGTCTGGGCCCATCCCGACGACGAGGCGTACCTGTCCGGCGGCCTGATGGCCCTGGCCCGCGACCGCGGCCAGCGGGTCGTGTGCGTGACCGCCACCCGCGGCGAGCTGGGGACGTCCGATCCCGCGACGTGGCCGCCGGACCGGCTGGCCGACGAACGCACCGGCGAGCTGGCGCACTGCCTGGGGATCCTGGGCGTGCGCGAGCACCGCTTCCTGAACTACCGGGACGGCGGGTGCGCCGATGCGGACGCACCCGCCGCGATCGCCCGGCTCGCCGAGATCGTCGACGAGGTCCGCCCGGACACCGTGCTGACCTTCGGTCCCGACGGGATCACCGGGCATGCCGACCACCGGACCGTCTCGGCGTGGGCGGGGGCGGCCGTCGAGCTGGCCGCGCCCCCGG
This sequence comes from Pseudonocardia oceanicola, assembly GCF_047200735.1. Classification (NCBI taxonomy): domain Bacteria; kingdom Bacillati; phylum Actinomycetota; class Actinomycetes; order Pseudonocardiales; family Pseudonocardiaceae; genus Pseudonocardia; species Pseudonocardia oceanicola. Next base: position 93,847 of record NZ_JBJZON010000019.1, on the reverse strand, counting down.
GCACCCGGCTGCTGCACGCCGCCGTGCCCGATCGGCACGCCCGGGAGTGGGCCTCGCTCGACGCCGAGCTGGGCGTCTACGAACCCGGGTTCCCGCTGGTCGTCGGGCCGGACCGGCTGAGCATCGACCTGGCCCTGCCGCCCGCCGTCGCCGCCCGCAAGGTCCGCGCCCTCGCGGCGCAGACCACGCAGACCGCGGGCATCATCGACGCCCTCGGCCGGGAGCGCTACACGGCGTGGGTGAGCGAGGAGTGCTACCTCGAGGCGGAGCGGGCGGCGCTGGCGCTGGCGCTGCGCTGATCCGCCCGCGCCACGGCCTCGCGGGCCAGCCGGAGGACCTCCGTCCGGTCGGGCACGGGCCCGCCGGGTGGCGGCACCGGCCGCGCCCCCGCCACGGCGGGGGCATCCGGCGCCCGGTCCGCCGCGGCCTCGATCAAGGCGGCCGTGCGGTCGTCGCCCAGCGTGCGCAGCAGGTCGGCGAGGTTGCGCAGGGTGGTCCAGAGGTGGGTCCAGTTGCCGGTGCGCGCGAACCCGTCGACGACCCGGGTGTAGCCGCGCAGCGCGTCGCGCACCCGGCCGGCCCGGGCGAGCACGGCGAGCAGCCCGACGCTCGCCACGCCGGCCAGGAACGTCGCGCCCACGCCCCGGGCCAGGCGCAGCGACGTGCGGTAGTGGGTCTCGGCCGCGGCCAGGTCGCCGGTCAGGCCCTCGATCTCCCCGTCGACGTAGGCGGCCCAGGACCGCATGGACGGGGAGACCGCGGCGGCGCGGCCCCGTTCGTTCAACCGGCGGGCCCGACCCGGATCACCGCCGTAGGCCGCCGCGAGGGCCCCGATCCCGAGGCACTCCCGGTGCTCGCCGGCCAGCGCCGCCCCGACCAGCGACAGCTCCACCGTCGCCGCGAACTCCCCGCGAGCGAGGGCGACGACCGCCAGGACCATCCGGCAGTACCACGAGTCGGCGGACGTCGGGTCCCGGTCCAGCCCGGCACGGGCGAGCCGCTCGGCCTCCCGGCTCTCGCCCCGGTGGTAGGCGGCCTCCGCCGCGGTGCCGAACACGACGCACGCGCGAGGGTGCGCGGCGAGGGCGGGGTCGGCGGCGAGCTCCTCGGCCCATCCCCGCAGCTCCACGAGGTCGCGGTAGGCGATCGCCTCGTACAGCGCGGCCACCATCGCCGTCGCGGCGTCGAGGTCCGCCCGCCGCCGCGCCAGGCGCCACGCCTCGCGCAGGTTCGCGATCTCCCGGCGCAGGGTCGCGTCCGCCTCGGCCTCGCCCTCCCCGTCCAGTCCGACGCGGATGCGCTCGGTCAGCCCGACCGCCCACCGGACCAGCAGACCGGCCGCGGCCTCCGCCTCCCCCGCCGCGGCGAGCCGGTCGGAGGCGAAGACGCGCAACGTCCCCAGCATCCGGTAGCGGGTGCCGGCGGCGAAGTCGACCTCGAGGAGCGAGGCGTCGACGAGCCGGGCCAGCAGGCCGCCGGGGTCCCCGCCGAGGCCGAGGTCGACGGCCAGCTGCTCGGCGGTGTCGAGGTCCGCGCCGTCGGCGAACACGGCGAGATGGCGGAACAGCCGCCGCTCGTCCTCGGTCAGCAGCTGGTAGGACCACTCGAGGGTCGCCCGCAGCGTCCGGTGCCGGGCGTCGCCGGTCCGCGCGCCGCCGAGCAGGTCCAGCGAGCGGTCCAGGCGGGCGTGCAGGTCGGCCAGCGACAGGCTGGAGAGCCGGCCGGCGGCCAGCTCGATCGCCAGCGGCAGCCCGTCGAGCCGGCGCACGATGTCGGCGACGAGCCGCAGCTGCGCCGGATCGGGCACCGGCCCGGGCCGGGCCCGCCGCGCCCGTTCCAGGAACACCGCCACGGCGGCCGAACCGTCCGCCTCGCCGGGCGCGGGAACCGGCAGCGGGGCGAGCCGGTAGGTGTACTCGGCGGCGAGCCCGAGCGGCTCGCGGCTGGTGGCGAGCACCGACAGCCGCGGGCAGGCCGCGAGGACCGCCTCGACGAGATCGCGCGCGCCGGCGAGCAGGTGCTCGCAGTTGTCGACGACGAGCAGCCCCGGCCGGTCGCCGAGCAGGGCCAGGCAGGCGGCCAGCACGTCGCCGCGGGCGACCGCGAGGTCGAGGGCGCCCGCGAGCGCGTGCGGCAGCGTGGCGGCATCGGTCACCGGCGCCAGTGGCACCACCGGCGCCCGGCCGCGCCCGGCGACCTCCAGCGCCACCCGGGTCTTCCCCACCCCGCCGGGCCCCACCACCGTGACCAGCCGCTCCTCGGCGAGCAGCCGGTGCAGGCCGGCGACCTGCTGCTCGCGCCCGATCAGCCGGGTGACCGGCGCCGCGCGATTCGGGGCCGCGGGCCCGGGCGCGCCGTCGGCTCCACCGGCCACCGCCCGCTCCACCTCACCCAGGGCCGGCGACGGGTCGAGCCCCGTCTCGTCGGCCAGCGCCCGCCGGAACTCCCGCCCGACCCGCAGGGCCTCGGCGGGCTGCCCGCTCGCCGCGAGGGCGCGCATCAGCAGGACCGCGCCCGGCTCGCGCAGCGGCTCGGCCGCGTGCGCCGCCGCCGCCAGCCCGACGACCTCGGCGGCGTCGCCCGCCTCGACCGCCCGGGCGACCAGCGCGTCCGTCACCTCCTGGTGGAGCCGGTCCTGCTCCTCGACGGCCACGGCGACGGCCGGGACGTCGAGCAGGTCGGCCAGGGCCGGGCCACGCCAGAGTGCGTGGGCCCGCCGCAGCAGCGGAAGGGCGGCAGCCGGTCCCGCGGCGGCCCGGCCCCGCGCCAGCAGCGTCCGGGCCTGCGCGAGGTCGAGCTCGCCGGGCGCCAGCTCGAGCCGGTACCCGTCCTGCAGGGTGCGCAGCCGGTCGGCCGCGGGACCGAGCAGCGTGCGCACCCGCGAGACGTGGGTGTGCAGGGCCTGCCGACCGGAGTCGGGCACACCGGCGGGCCAGAGGGTGTCGAGCAGGCGGTCCACCGGCACGGTGCGGCCCTCGGCCAGCGCGAGGAGCGCGAGCGCGGCCCGGCGCTTGGGGCCCGGGACCTCGACCGGTGCACCGTCGACGAGCAGGCGCAACGGACCGAGCACCTCGACGCGGACCCCGGCCATCGCTCTCACCTCCGCCGGACAGCATGCCCGCGGGGACCGGTGCTGTCAGCGCCCGGACAGCCGGTGCCAGGTCCGTGCAAGCCCGGGGACGCACGGTCGTCGTCGACCGGCACCGAGCCGGGACGGACGGAAGGAGCAGGGATGAACCAGGACGCGGTGGCCGAGTTCCTCGGGCGTTTCATCACCGAGATCGGCGCGACGGGTGCGGCCGGGTCGGTGGCGGTCGGGAACCGCCTCGGCCTGTACCGGTCGCTGGCCGAGGGGCCGGCGACACCGGCCGCCTTCGCCGAGCGCACCGGGTGCCACGAGCGCCCGCTCACCGAGTGGCTCCGCGGGCAGGCGGCGGGCGGCTACGTCACCTACGAGCCCACGACCGGCGAGTTCTCGCTGACCGAGGAGCAGGCCTACTGCCTGGTCGACCCGGACGGGCCGAACGTCTCCGCGGCGTACCGGCTGGTGCTGGGATACCTGCGGGCCGAGGAGAAGATCGCGGAGAGCTTCCGCACCGGAACCGGTGTGCCCTGGCACGCGCACGACGACGACGTGTTCCACGGCTGCGCCGCCTTCTACCGCTCCGGTTACGTCGCGGAGCTGGTGCAGAACTGGATCCCGGCGCTCGACGGCGTCGAGGAGAAGCTCGCGGCCGGCGCCCGGGTCGCCGACGTCGGCTGCGGGCTGGGCGAGTCCTCGCTGCTGCTGGCGAAGGCCTTCCCGCGCAGCACGTTCGTCGGCTCGGACTACCACGCCGAGTCGATCGAGGAGGCGCGCAAGCGGGCCGCCGAGGCCGGCGTCGGCGACCGGTTGTCCTTCGAGATCACCTCGGCCCAGGAGTTCACGGGCACCGGCTTCGACGTGGTCGCGATGTTCGACTGCCTGCACGACATGGGCGACCCGGTCGGGGCGGCCCGCCGGGTCCGGGAGGCGCTGTCGCCGGACGGGACCTGGATGGTGGTCGAGCCCGCTGCGGGCGACACCGTCGCGGACAACCTCCACCCGGTCGGCCGGCTCTACTACAGCGGCTCGACGTTCCTCTGCGTGCCCACCGCGCTCTCGCAGGGCGGCGGCTACGCGCTCGGCGCGCAGGCCGGGGAGTTCCCGATCCGGCAGATCGCGGCGGAGGCCGGCTTCACCCGCTTCCGCAAGGCCGCGGAGACCGCGTTCAACGCGGTGTACGAGATCCGGCCCTGAGGGACGGCGTCGAGAACCCGTGGTGCTCGCGCCCCGGGCCGGGGCGCCGTCCGACGACGGGGCGGCGGTCGGGTCTCCCGGCCGCCGCCGGTGAGCTGGCACGATCGTCGACCGTGGACCCCGGGAACCCCACACGGCTGGACCCCGCGCAGCGCGCGGACCGGGCGGCGCGGGCGCGCAGCCTCGTCGAGCGGATGGCCGACGAGCGGATCGCCGCGGTGGCGGTGACCTTCGTCGACACCGCCGGCATCACCCGGGCGAAGGGCGTGCCGCTGGCGGCGTTCGAGCACGCGGCGGCGTGGGGGGTCGGCGCCACCCCGGTGTTCGACGCGTTCGGCGCCGACGACTCGATCGCCGCCGCCCCGGTGGCGAACCCGACCGGGGACCTGCGGCTCCTCCCCGACCTGGACCGCGTCGTCGCCCTGGCCGCGCAGCCGGGGTGGGCGTGGGCGCCGGCGGACCGGTGGACCCAGGAGGGCGAGCCGCACCCGGGCTGCGCGCGGCTGCTCGCCGCCCGGATCGTCGACCGGCTGGCCGAGGCGGGGTGCACGGCCCGCGCGGCCCTCGAGGTCGAGTGGGTGGTCTACCGGGACGGCGGGAAGGACCCGGTGCCCGCGGCCACCGGTCCGGCCTACGGCATGACCCGGCTGGTGGAGCTGTCGGACTACGGCGTCGACCTGCTGCGGGCGCTCGAGGCGGAGGGGGTCGCGGTGCGCCAGTTCCACCCCGAGTACACGCCGAGCCAGTTCGAGCTGTCGGTCGCACCCGAGTCCCCGGTCGCCGCCGCCGACACCGCGGTCCTGGTGCGCACGACGATCCGCGGAGTCGCGGCCCGGCACGGGCTCGCGGTCTCGTTCGCCCCCGCCGTCACGGACCCGGGGGTCGGCAACGGCGGCCACCTGCACCTGTCGCTCCTGCGCGACGGCCGCAACGTCTTCGCCGGCGGCGACGGCCGGTTCGGGCTCACCACCGAGGCCGAGGCCTTCGCCGCGGGGATCCTGCGGCGGCTGCCAGCACTGCTCGCCGTCGGCGCCCCGAGCGTCGCGAGCTACCTGCGCCTGCTGCCCTCCCGCTGGGCCGGGGCGTTCGCCTGCTGGGGCCGCGAGAACCGGGAGGCCGCCCTCCGGCTGGTCACCGGCTCGCACGGCGAGGAGGCGAGCGCCGCCAACGTCGAGGTGAAGTGCATCGACCAGGCAGCCAACCCGTACCTGCTGGTCGGGGCGGTGCTCGCGGCCGGACTCGCCGGACTGGCGGAGGGTGGGTCGCTGCCGGAGCCGGTGCACGCGGACCCCGCCGGCCTGTCCGACGACGAGCGGGCCCGGCTGGGGGTGCGACGCCTGCCGACCGACCTCGCCGCGGCCGTCGCGGCGTTCGAGGCCGAGCCGGCGCTGACCGAGGCGTTCGGACCCGGGCTCACGGAGACCCTGCTCGCGGTGCGGCGCGCCGAGGCCGACGCCCACGGCGGCCGGACCGCCGCGGAGATCATCGCCGCGACCCGGTGGCGGTGGTGACCTCCTGGGCCGACGACCTGCGGCTGGTCGACCACCACTGCCACAGCGTGGTCGACCGCGACCTCACCCCGGCCGGCTTCGGGACGCTGCTCACCGAGGCGCCCACCCCCGGCGGGGACCCCTGGGACTCGGTGCTCGGCCTCGCGGTGCGCCGCGAGTGCGCCCCGGTCCTCGACCTCCCGCGGCACGCCCCGGCGAGGGACTACCTGGCCCGCCGCCGGGAGCTGGGAACGGCCGAGGCGACGCGACGGCTGCTCGCCGCCTCGGGCACGGAGGCGCTGCTGGTCGACCACGGCCTGCGGTCCGGAGACCTGCTCGGGCTCGACGCGCTCGCGGCCGCGGCGGACGCGCCCGTCGCGGAGGTCGTCCGGCTCGAGGCGGTCGCCGAGGACGTCGCGGGCTCGGGCGTGCGCCCGGACGACTACGCCGATGCCCTGGTCGAGAGGCTCGACCGGCGCACCGGGCGAGCCGTCGGGTGCAAGTCGATCCTCGCGTACCGGCACGGCTTCGACGTCCCGCCCCACCGGCCCTCCCGTGCGGAGGTCACGGCGGCCGCGCGGTCCTGGTGGCGGGTCGGCGGCCGCCTCACCGATCCCGTCCTGCTGCGGCACGCGTTGTGGTGCGGCGTCGACCGCGGCCTGCCGCTGCAGCTGCACACCGGCTTCGGCGACCCCGACGAGGACCTGCACCGGGCCAACCCGGTACTGCTCACGGCCTTCTGCCGGGCGACCGCGCCCCTCGGCACACCGATCGTGCTGCTGCACTGCTACCCGTACCACCGCGAGGCGGCCTGGCTCGCCCAGGTGTTCCCACACGTCTGGTTCGACGTCGGGCTGGCCTCCACCTACGTCGGGCGCCGCGCGACGGAAGTGCTCGCCGAGGCGCTGGAGCTCGCGCCGTTCGGCAAGCTGCTCTACTCCTCCGACGCGTTCGGCCTGCCCGAGCTGTACCTGGTCGCGGCGCGCGCCTTCCGCCGCGCCGCCGCCGGGGTGCTGGGTGGCTGGGTCGCCGAGGGCGAGGCCACCGAGGAGGACGCGCGCCGGGTCGCCACGATGATCGCCGCCGGCAACGCGCGCCGGCTCTACCGGCTGCCCTGAGCCGTCCGGCCGGCACCGCCTCGGCGGCGCGACCCGCTCGGGCGTCGCCCGCCGGGCCGGATCGCGGAGGCCGCCCGGCTCGCGCACGACGGTCCCGGGATCAGCCCAGGCCGAGCACGCGCACGGCGTTGTCCTTGAGGATCAGCGGCCGCACGTCGTCCTTGACCTCCAGGTCGGCGAAGTCCGCCAGCCAGCGGTCCGGGGTGATGACCGGGAAGTCCGACCCGAACAGCACCTTCTTCCGCAGCATGGTGTTCGCCGCGCGCACCAGCTGCGGCGGGAAGTACTTCGGCCGCCAGCCGGACAGGTCGATGAACACGTTGGCCTTGTGCGTGGCGATCGAGATCGCCTCGTCCTGCCACGGCACCGAGGGGTGCGCCATGACGATCGTGAGGTCCGGGAAGTCCGCCGCGACGTCGTCGAGCAGCATCGGGGCGGAGTAGCGCAGCTTGATCCCGTGCCCGCCGGGCAGGCCCGCCCCGATCCCGGTCTGCCCGGTGTGGAACAGCGCCGGCACGCCGGCCTCGGCGATCGCCTCGTAGAGCGGGTAGTACTGCGCGTCGTCGGGCTCGAAGGCCTGCAGCGAGGGGTGGAACTTGAACCCGCGCGCGCCCCGCTCGACGAGCGTGCGGATCCGGGCCACGGCGGCCTTCCCGGCGTGCGGGTCCACCGACCCGAACGGGATGAGCACGTCCGGGAACTCGGCCGCCGCGTCGAGGATCTCCTCGCTCGACAGCGCCGGGTGCCCGGTGGCGGAGGCCGCGTCCACCGTGAACACCACGGCGGCCATGTCGCGCTCGCGGTAGTGCTCGGCGATCGCGGCGACGGTCGGGGTGCGGTCCTGGTCGGCGCGGAAGTACTGCGCCGAGGCGTCCATCAGCTCCTGGTCCAGCGAGAAGCAGCCGTGGCCGTCCTGCTCGACGTGGGTGTGCACGTCGATCGCGACCAGTCGGTCGATGTTCACGGGTCCTCCGGGTCTCCGCGGCGGTGCGTCGCGAGCCACGATATCAAGCTTCCTGAGATGTTGGCATCCCCGGCGCACCCGGGACGCTCAGGACCCCGGTCGGCCTGGGCCCTCGTCCGCCGCGGCCGCGGCCGGTACCGGGTTGCGCTGGAAGATCACGAACAGGAGTACGAGCGAGGGCACCAGCACGACCGCCCCCGCTCCCAGCACCCACGGCACCGCCGAGAGGACGGCCCGGTCCCCGGCCGCCTCCTGGACGGTCAACCCGGGGCAGCATCACCGGGTACTGACCGCGACGGCGGCGGCCGGCCCGGCGAGCACCGCCCCGACCAGGAACGGCCGCGACCGGGGAAGCGCCCGGCGCCGCCACCACGTCAGGGCGAACCAGCCGCCGAGCGCGACGAGCGCGAACCCGATCCCCACCATGATCTGGAACCCCCGGTGCACCACGTTGACCGGCGGCTCCAGCTCGGACGGTGCCCGGTCGAGCCCGAGGACGACGGCGTCCGGGTCCCGGTGGGCCAGCAGCGACAGGGCGTTCGGGATCTGCACCGCGCCGTGCAGCTCGCCGTCCCGGTAGATCCCGCCGAGCGACAGCGGGGCCCCGGTCTGCGTACGGGCGAGGCCCTCGTCTGCGGCGGGGTCGCCGGGTTCATCATCGCCTCCCACGGCCGCACGCCGACCACCGTGCCCCCCACCAGGTCGAACCCGCGCGGCTGGTGCATCCACGCGTTCGCCGTGACCACGAAGAAGGCCGACGCCACTCCGGCCACCACCACGGGGATCCCGGTGAGCAGGTGGACCCTGGGCGGCAACCGGTCCCAGGTGTAGAGCCAGATCCCGAGGAAGATCGCCTCGAGGAAGAACGCGAATCCCTCCAGCGCGAACGGCAACCCGATCACGTCGCCGAAGGGCCCCATCAGGCCGGGCCAGAGCAGACCCATCTCGAAGCTGAGGATCGTGCCGGAGACGGCCCCGACGGCGAACAACACGCCCATGGCCCGGGCCCACGTCCGTGCGAGGGAGGTCCAGGCGCGGTCGCCGGTGCCAGGCCCCGCCACTCGGCGACCATCGCGAGCCCGGGCATCCCGACCCCGAAACAGGCCAGGACGATGTGCCAGCCCAGGGAGAATCCCATCTGCATCCGGGCAGCTGCCAGGTCGGCCGGGGTGGCCGCCTCGGCGAGCAGGTCCGTGATCGGCATGCGCGCACCCTCCCGTCGGCGGAGGAGGCGCTCTACCCCCTTTCCCTCCTGCCATGCCGGGACGACCCGTCGCGGTGCCCGCCGTGGTCAGGTCACCGAGCGGGCCGGGGTGTCGACGACCGGGTCGTAGCGGGTGGAGGCGGCACTGCCGGGCGTCCACCTGGCCACGGGCGCGTGTCCCTCGCGCTGGACGACGACGAGGTGGTCCCGGTCGTCGGGAAGTGCGAGCGCGTAGCGGCCGAGCGCGTCGGACACCGCGGCGCCCAGCTGGTTGCCGGCCCTGTCGACGACCACCACGGTCGCGTCGGCGACCGGCAGGCCCGTGTCGTCGACGACCCGCCCGTGCAGGCCGGGGCCGGGCGGCACCGCCGAGGGCGCGGGAGCCGCTGCCGGGCGGTCCGACCACGCCGAAGCGGCTGCGGAAGGGCGGGGGGCCGCGGCCGCGAAGGGCTCCGCCGGGGTGGCGGGCCCGGGGTGGAGCTGGGGTGGGACGCTCGGCGCGGCGGCGGGCCCGGGGCCGTCCGCGCGGTCCGCCGTCGGGGTCGGGTGCGCGACCCGACCCGCGACGACCGGTACGGGCTCGGTCCGGGGCTCCGGCTCCGGCCGCCGCGCGATCCGCCCACGCAGTCGCTCGACCAGCACGTACAGCACGGGGACGAGCACCAGGGTCAGGAGGGTGGAGCTGACCAGCCCGCCGATCACCACGATCGCGAGCGGCTGGGAGATGAACACCCCGCCACCGGTGAGCCCGAGGGACATCGGGAGCAGCGCCATGATCGTCGCGACGGCGGTCATGACGATCGGCCGGACGCGCTGCCCGGCGCCCTCGAGCACGGCCTCCTGGATGCCGTGCCCGGCGCGGCGGTACTGGTTCACCAGGTCGATGAGCACGATCGCGTTGGTCACCACGATCCCGACCAGCATGAGCATGCCGATCAGCGCCGGCACACCCAGCGGGGTGCCGGTGGCCAGCAGCAGGCCGATCGCGCCGGTCGCCGCGAAGGGCACGGAGACCAGCAGGATCAGCGGCTGCACCAGGCTGCGGAAGGTCACCACCATGACCAGGTAGACCACGGCGATCGCCGCCAGCAGGGCGAGCCCGAGCTGGCGGAAGGCGTCGTCCTGCTGGGTGCTCACGCCGCCGATCTCGGCGGTCGCCCCGGCGGGGAGGGCCAGCCCGTCGAGCGTGGTCCGCAGGGTGCGGGTGGCAGCGCCCACGTCGTCGCCGGTCGGCCGCGCGGTGATCGACGCCGAGCGGGAGCCGTCCGTGTGCGAGATCGTCGGCGCGGTGGTCGTCTCGGTCACCTCCGCCACCTGCGACAGCGGGACGGGACCACCGGCGCCGGCGACCGGGAGCGAGCGCAACGCGACGACGTCGGCGGGCGGGGCTCCGGCCCGCAGCACCACCGCCTGTTCCACCCCGTCGATCGTGAGCCGGCCGATCGTGCTGCCGCGCAACGCCGCGGTGACCGCCTGGCCGATCTGGGCCTCGGTCAGCCCCGCCGCGGCGGCGCGCTCCCGGTCGACCCGGACGTCGACGGTCGGCTGCGCGGCGGCGAGGTCGTTGCGGACGTCGGTGACCCCGGCGATCCCCTGCACCGCCTCCTGCACCTGCGCGGCCGCGGCGGCGAGCACCTGCGGGTCCTCGGCCCGCACGGCGACCTGCAGATCGGTGCCGCCCAGGCCGCCCTGGCCCGCGTCGACGGTGAGCTCGCCGGCGTCGGGGCCCAGCCCGGACAGCCGACCGCGCAGGTCCGCCTCGACCTCGGGGGCGTCCGCGTCGTCGGCCAGCGTGATCGAGAAGCGGGTCGGGTTCGCGCCGGAGGACGTCGCGCCGATGCCCCGGCCGGTCGAGGTCGAGCCGACCGTCACCTGGTAGCTCTGCACCCCGGGCGTCGTGCGGACGACGTCCTCGACCCGGCGCGCGGCGGCGTCGGCGGCCGGCAGGCCGGTGCCCGGCGGCAGCTCCTGGCGCACCGACACCGTGTTCCCACCCGCGTCGCCGAGGAAGTTCGTGGTCAGCTGCGGCACGAGGGCGAGCGTGCCGCCGAGGATCAGCACCGCCACCAGCAACGACACGGCGGGGTGGCGGACCGCGCCCCGCACCACGGGCAGGTAGCCCCGCTGCAGGCGGCCCGGCTCCTCGGCCCCCCGACCGCCCGACGCGGTCTCCGTGCCGTTCCGCGCGGCGGTGTCCCCGTTCCGCGCCGCGGTGCCCCCCTCGCCCGGCGCGGTGCCCCCCTCGCCCGGCGCGGTGTCCCCCTCCCGCGGCGCGGTGCCCCCGGCCGTCCTGCGGCGGGCCCCCAGCACGGCCGAGGCGAGCACGGGCACCACGGTCAGCGACACGAGGAGCGAGGCCGAGAGCGCCGCGGTCACGGTGACCGCGAACGGCCGGAAGAGCTCCCCGACCTGCCCGCCGACCAGCCCGATCGGCGCGAACACCGCGACCGTCGTGACGGTGGAGGCGGTGATCGCGCCGGCCACCTCCCGCACCGCCGCGATCACCGCGCGCGCGCTCGGCCGGCCCCGGCCCACGTGGCGCACGATGTTCTCGATCACGACGATCGAGTCGTCGACCACCCGGCCGACGGCCACGGTGAGAGCGCCGAGGGTCAGGATGTTGAGCGTCTGTCCGCCGACGTCGAGCACGATCATCGCCAGCAACACGGACAACGGGATCGACACCGCCGTGACCAGCGTGGCCCGCACGTCGAGCAGGAACGCGAGGATCACGAGGACCGCGAAGACCAGCCCGAGCAGGCCCTCGGTGGTGAGGTTCTCGACCGACTGCTCGATGAAGGGCGCCTGGTCGAACACCACGGTGGCCCGGGCGTTCTGCGCGGAACCGCCGAGGGCGTCGGTGATCCGGCCCAGGGAGTCCTGCACCTCGTCGGACACCGCGACGGTGTTGGCGTCCGGCGTCTTCGTCACGCCGATGCCGATGCTCGGCTCGCCGTTCGTCCGCGTGTAGCCCGTCGCGGGCGCGGGCCGGGAGCCGACGGCGGCGATGTCGCCGAGCCGCACGGGCCTGCCGCCCGCACCCGTCACGTAGAGGTCCTGCAGCTGGTCCACCGTGGTGAGCGGCGCGCCGACCTCGACGGTGAGCGGGTTCGTGTCCGGGGTGAGCTGCCCGGCCGGGATGCGCACACCGTTGGCCTGCAGGATCGAGGCGATCGAGGTCACCGGCACCCCGCGGGCCGCCGCCCGGGCCGGGTCGACGTCGATCACGACCTGCTCCTCGGTCAGCCCGGAGAGGCTCACGGAGGACACGCCGTCGAGTCCCTGCAGGTAGGGCTGGACGTCCGTGCGCAGGATCTCGGCGATGCGATCGGCCGGGAGGTCCGCGGACACGGCGAGCTGGACCACCGGCAGCGAGTCGACGCCACCGGTGACGACCTGGGGCGTGGCGTCGTCGGGCAGCGGGACGCCCTGCACCGCACGCTGCAGCTGTGAGGTGACGTCGTCGAGGTCGGTGCCGTACTCGAGGTCCAGCGTGACGACGGAGGAGCCGCCACTGCTCGTCGAGCGGGACCCGGTGACCCCGGAGACGCGCTGGACGGCCTGCTCGACCGGCGTCGTGACCTGCTCCTCGACGACCTCCGGCGAAGCCCCCGGGTACGGCGTGACAACGGTGGCCAGCGGCACGTCGAGCGAGGGGAAGAGCTCCTGGCGCAGCGAGGTGGTGCTGAGTACGCCGAACGCGACCAGCAGGACCGTCAGCAGGCCGACGAGGGCACGGTTGCGCAGGCTGAGTCGGGCGAGCCAGGTCATCGGGGCCTTCCGGTCGGGGACCCCGATTCCAGCGCACCCGCCACTCGATCGGGTAATCCTCGGCTGAGGGAAGCCTGAGGTCCGAGTTCAGCGGGCGTCCGGCCTGGTCGAGGAGCCGGCAGCCGGCGCTGCCGCCGGGGCCGACCATGATCGCCGTTTCGGACCGCCGGCCGACGCAGATGGCGCCGATCGGTCCGGACCAGCGATCACTGCCGGAGCCGGCCGGCGCCGGAACGACACCGTGACCACTCGCGGCCGGCCGACGGCGCAGGTCGCGGACGACGGCAGGCCGCCGGGGTCGGCCGGCGGCCTGCGAGCGCGCCCTTCCGTGGTGAGTGGCGACAGTCGCGCTGTCGCCACTCACCGGGTCAGGTCAGTCCCCGGTGACCGGGTCGAGTCTCCGCACGTCGGACGCGGCGGCTCCCGTTGGGCCGGTTCCCCTCGCGCCGGCTGTCCACGGGCCGGTCTCCCCCGGGCCGGCGGCTGCGCTCGGGCCGCTTCCGAGCGGGCCGCTTCCGAGCGGGCCGCTTCCGAGCGGGGCGGTGCCGAGCGGGGCGGGGGTGCCGTCCCAGGGCACCGGGGTGCCGAGGGCCACCCGCACCTCCGTGGTCGCGCCGGGCTCGACCCGGACGTTGCGGACGTCCGGCGCGTATCCCGCGGCGGTGAGGGTGTAGGTGCCTTCGGGCAGGTCGGCGAAGGCGAACCCGCCGTCGGCGTCCGTGGCGACCGTGCCGACGACCTCGCCCGCCGGCGAGAGCAGGGTCGCGACCGCGTCGGCGACCCCGGGGCCGCCCTGCGCGGTCGTCACCCTGCCCCTCAGCTCGGCCCGGACCGGCAGTTCCAGGTCGACGACGGCGGCCTCGCCGTCGTCGAGCCGGACGGTCGTGACCACGGGCTGATGGCCGGCCAGCGCGGCGGTGAGGGTGTAGGTCCCTGCCGGGACGCCCTCGATGCCGTAGCCACCGGTCTCGCCGGTCCGGGTGGCCCCGGCGACGTCACCCCGGGCGTCGATCAGCGTGACCGCCGCGTCGTCGGCCGGCCCGGCCGCACCCCGGTCCACGGTGCCGGAGATCCGGCCGCCGCCCGCGAGCAAGACGTCGTGTCGCGCCGGGCGGTCGGCCACGGCCACCATCGACGCCGAGGGACGCAGCGAGCCGGAGGACACGACCAGCAGGTACGTCCCGCCGGTGCGCAGGTGGAACTCGTAGCCGCCGTCGGGGGCGGTGGTCGCACGGGCGACCTGCTCGCCGCGGGCCCCGGTGAGGGTCACGGCGGCGTCGCCGATGCCGGTCCCGCCGAGCCCGGTCACGAAGCCGTACACCGCCGGGCCGACGCCGTCGGGCCCCCCGGCAGCCCGGGGCCGGGGCGACGGCCGAAGGGGCGCCTGGGGCCGGGTGTGCCGGCCGTGCGACCACCCCCCCACGGGTCCCGGCTGCTCGGCCCGGGCCGTCGGCATCGTCGCGGGCACGGGCGCCGGCCGGTCGGGCCGGACCAGCGCGATCGGGGCGGTCACGGGCTCCGCCGTGCCTGCGACCGCGGGCTCGGCACCGGCGGCAGCGGCGCCGACCGTACGCGCGGCGTCGACCTCGGGGGCCGGCCCGTCGCCCTCGGTCCGCTGCTGCTCGATGCCGCTCTGCGTGCGCAGCGGCACCTCCTTGATGAACACGATCGCGAGCAGCGAGACCACGGCCAGACACGCGGAGACCAGGAAGATCGTGGCCGTACCGTCGCCGTACGCCGCCCGGACGATGTCGGCGACGAAGGCCGGCAGCTCGTTGAGCGAGCCGATCCCGACCTCACCGGACCCGCCGGCCGGGACCGCGATCCCGGCGTCGGCCAGGCCGTCGGTGGTGAGGGTGGCGACCCGGCCGGCCAGGATCGAGCCGAGGACCGAGACGCCGATCGTGCCGCCCAGCGAGCGGAAGAAGGTGACCGTCGAGGAGGCCGCGCCGAGGTCGCCCGCCCGCACGGTGTTCTGCACCGCGAGCACGAGGTTCTGCATGGTCATGCCCATGCCGAGGCCGAGCACGGCCAGGAAGGCGCCGACCAGGACCATGTTCGTCGCGTGGTCGATGGTCGCGAGCAACCCGAACCCGGCGATCATCAGCACCGCGCCGCCGACCAGGAAGCCCTTCCAGCGACCCAGGCGCGCGATGAGCTGGCCGGAGAGGGTGGCCGAGACCGTCGAGCCGACGATCATGGGCAGGGTCAGGAGACCGGAGACCGTGGGCGTGTAGCCGCGGGCGATCTGGAAGTACTGGCCCAGGAAGACCGCGCTGCCGAACATCGCCACACCCACGGCGACGCTGGCGACCGTCGCGAGGGCGGTCGTCCGGTCGGTGAACAGCCGAAGCGGGACGATCGGCTCGGCAGCGCGCGACTCGACGAAGACCGCCAGCCCCAGCAGCGCGACGCCGATCGCGAGCAGCGACCAGGAGGTGCCCGAGGTCCAGGCGAAGTCGTTGCCGGCGAGGGTGATCCAGATGAGCAGGTCGCAGACACCGGCCGCGATGAGCGCCGCACCCAGGTAGTCGATCTTCACCTGGCGCTTCACCACGGGCAGGTTCAGCGTGCGCTGCACGACCACGAGGGCGACGATCGCGACCGGCGCGCCGACCCAGAAGCACCAGCGCCAGCCCAGTGCACTGTCCACGATGACGCCGCCGATCAGCGGCCCGGCGACCGTGGCCAACGACATCACCGCGGCGATCGGGCCGGTGTAGCGGCCGCGCTCCCGCGGGCTGATCATCGCCGCGATGACGATCATGACCAGCGACTGCAGGGCACCCAGGCCGAGACCCTGCACCGCGCGCCACACGATCAGGATGCCGACCGAGTGCGAGAAGCCGGCGAGGATCGATCCGCCGATGTAGAGCACGATCGCGACCTGGACCAGCAGCTTCTTGGACACCAGGTCCGAGAGCTTGCCCCAGATCGGCGTGCTCGCCGTCGAGGACAGCAGGGTCGCGGTGACGACCCAGGTGTACTGGCTCTGCGAGCCGTGCAGGTCGGTGATGATCGTCGGCAGCGCGTTGGACACGATCGTCGACGACAGCAGGGCGGTGAACAGCGCCAGCAGCATGCCGGTCAGGGCCTGCAGGACCTGGCGGTGGGTCATGCCGGCGGCGCCGCCGGCGGCTCCGTCGGGGGCACTGCTCCCCGATCGGGTCCCGGGCGCCGCCTCGGCGTGGGTGATGGACACGGTGGTCTTCCTCGTCCTCGCAGTTGGTTGCTACACGCAACGATAAACGAATGTATGCACCATGCAAGCGAGTGTCGAGTGATCGTGCTCACCGGCGGGGCCGGCGTCGACGTGGCCGTCGACCGGTGCCCGGCCGGCTCAGGGGGCCGAGGGCGGCGGAGCGCCGCGCGTGCCGATGCCGGCCGCACGGGCCCCGCCGCGCCCCGCCCGTCAGGCCGATCCGGCCGGGACCGTCTCCTCCGCGTCGCGCAGGACCTCGTCGCCGTAGAGGCCCTCGACCCAGTTGCCCTGGTAGACCGTGTCCAGGTACCGCTCGCCGAGGTCCGGGGCCAGGGCCACGGCGACGGTCGCGGGGGTGCCGTGCTCGGCGAGCCAGCGGGTCGCGCCGCTCACGACGGTCCCGGTGGAGCCGCCGAACAGGAAGCCGCGGCGGGCGAGCCGATGGCACATCCGCACGGTGTCGGCCTCCTCGACGCGCATCACGTCGTCGATCAGCGCGGGCTCCAGGAACTGCGACGGCCTGCTGCTCCCCAGGCCCGGGATCATCCGCCTGCCGGGCGCATCGCCGAAGGTCACCGACCCCACGGCGTCGACGGCCACCATCCGGACCGAGGGCGCGCACTCGCGGAACCACCGGGCGCACCCCATCAGGGTGCCGGTCGTGCCCGCGCCCACGAACAGCACGTCGAGGTCCGGGAACTCGCGGTGGATCTCCGGCGCGGTCCGGCGGTAGTGGGCACGCCAGTTGTCGGCGTTGCCGTACTGGTTGAGCCACACGTACTTCTCGTCGGAGGCGAGCAACTCGCGCACGTGCCGCAGACGGGCCCCGAGCAACCCCTCCTGAGGATCGGGTTCGGTCATGACGTGCACCTCGGCGCCGAGTGCCTCCATCATGCGGCGGGTCGCCAGGTTGCAGCGGGAGTCGGTCACGCACACGAAGCGCAGGCCCTTGCTGGCCGCGAGCATGCTCAGGGCGACACCGAGGTTCCCGGAGGACGACTCGACCAGCACGGACCAGGGATGGATGACGCCGCGCCGCTCGGCGGCCTCGACCATCTCGGTCGCGGCCTTCAGCTTGATGGAACCGGCGAAGTTGAATCCCTCGCACTTGAGGTGGAGCGGCTGGTCGACGATCCCCCCGAGGTCGACGTAGAGCGCGTCCTCGTTGTACTGATGGGGCTCGGAGATGACGGGCACGACGGCCCTCCTCGGCTGACTGCTCGCCGGGCGCCCGGTCGGGCCGGCGAGACCGTGGTGGAGAACGACGGAGGTGGGGATCGGGACGCGGGCGTGCGGGGACGCCCCTGCACAGCGGTGTGGAGCGCCGGCCGTCGCGCGGGGCGGGAGGCGGCCGGATGGGCACCGCTGTGCGATCAGCGTGGACCAGGTGGGAGCCGCACGGGTACGCCCGTCGTGAGACCCGGTGATCGGCGCGGTCGACGCCGGCCCGGGGCCGGTCCGGCCGACGGCGTCGACCTCGATCTCGCGGTGTCGTCGAGTTCGGTCACGGTTCCCCCCTTTCCCGACCGGCGGCGGCTTCCCCCTGCCCCCTCCGGTCGGTGTCCCGCCGCCCCCTTGCGGCGAGTCGTGCACGTAGATCCCTGTGGGCGACCCGTCCGTTGCACACGCCCGCCGGATTTCACTCGGATGGCGCAGGAGTGCTGTGCCGCCCGATCGCGGGCTACGGTCGCGGGTCATGCGCGTACTCGTGACCGGCGGCGCCGGGTTCATCGGGTCCCACGTGGTCGATCTCCTGGCCGCGGAGGGGCACGAGGTGGTGGTGCTCGACGCCCTGCTGCCGCAGGCCCACGGGGGTGACGACCTGCCGCCGTGGACGGCGGCGCACCGCGTCGTCCGCGGGGACGTCCGGGACGTGGAGGTGCTGCGCCCTCTGCTGCACGGGGTGGACGCGGTGTGTCACCAGGCCGCCATGGTGGGCCACGGCGTCGACCCGGCCGACGCGCCGGGCTACGCCGCGCACAACGACCTCGGCACGGCCGTGCTGCTCGCGGAGATGCATCGCGCCGGGATCGGCCGGCTGGTGCTGGCCGGCTCGATGGTGGTCTACGGCGAGGGGCGCTACGAGTGTCGCGAGCACGGCACCGTCCGGCCCGGCCCGCGCACGGTCGCCGACATCGACGCGGGCCGTTTCGAGCCGCGCTGCCCCGCCTGCGGGCGCGAGCTCGTACCGGGCCTGGTCCCCGAGACCGCGCCCCCCGACCCGCGCAGCACCTACGCCGCCACCAAGCTGGCCCAGGAGCACCTGGCCGCGGCATGGGCGCGGCAGACCGACGGCGCGGTCTGGTCGCTGCGCTACCACAACGTCTACGGGCCGCGGATGCCCTTCGGCACCCCCTACGCCGGGGTGGCCTCGCTGTTCCGCTCCGCGCTGGAGCGTGGCGAGGCACCGCGGGTGATGGAGGACGGCCGCCAGCGCCGGGACTTCGTCCACGTCACCGACGTCGCCGCGGCGAACCTCGCCGCACTGACCGCGCCCGTGGACGGGTTCGCCGCCGCCAACGTCTGCTCCGGCGAGCCGCACACCGTCGGGGAGCTCGCCGCCGAGCTGGCCCGCGCGACGGGGGGTCCGGCGCCGGAGGTCGTCGGCGGTGCGCGGCCGGGCGACGTGCGGCACGTCGTGGCCGATCCGGCGTTCGCCCGCGAGCGGCTCGGGTTCCGCGCCCGGGTGGCCTTCGCCGACGGCGTCGCGGCGTTCGCGCGGGACCCGCTGCGAGCGCCCGTCTCGCTCCCCGGCCGCGCGCTCGTCATCGATCGGTAAGCACCCGGACCCGATCCGATCGGCCGCTCCGGCCCGAAGATCGGGATGTGCACCGTGTCGAGATCGTCCTGCCGTGCCTCGACGAGGCGGAGGCCCTGCCCGGGGTGCTGGCGTCGCTGCCTGCCGGATGGCCCGTCCTCGTCGTCGACAACGGCTCCGCCGACCGCACCGCCGAGGTGGCGCGCGCGCACGGCGCCCGGGTCGTCACCGAGCCCCGGCGGGGTTACGGCGCCGCCGTCCACACCGGGCTGCACCACGCACGTGCCGAGCTCGTCGCGGTCCTCGACGGCGACGGCTCGCTCGACGCCGGCGTGCTGCCCGCCATGGCCACGGCCGTCGCGTCCGGCCGGGCCGACCTGGCCGCCGGGCGCCGGGTGCCGGAGCCGGGCAGCTGGCCCTGGCACGCCCGCGCCGGCAACGCGCTGATCGCGGCCGAGCTGCGCCGGCGCGGGGTGCCGGTGCACGACGTCGCGCCCATCAGGGTCGCGCGCCGCGAGGCGCTGCTCGGCCTCGGGCTCGCCGACCGCGCCTTCGGCTACCCCCTCGAGCTGCTGCTGCGGGCGGGCGCGGCCGGCTGGCGGATCGAGGAGACCCCGGTGCGGTACGCGCGCCGCGCGGGCGGGCGTTCGAAGGTGTCCGGGTCGGTCGTCGGGACCGCCCGGGCGGTGCGGGACATGGCGGGTCTGCTGCGGTGACGGGCCCGGCCACCCTGATCGTGCTGGCGAAGTCGCCGGAGCCCGGCCGGGTGAAGACCCGGCTGTGTCCGCCCGCGACGCCCGAGCAGGCCGCGGACGTCGCCGCGGCCGCCCTGCTCGACACCCTCGAGGCCACCGCGGCGGTGCCCGGATCCCGCACCCTGGTCGCGTTCACCGGGCGGTTGTCGGGAGCCGCCCGGCGGGTCGAGCTCGGCCGGGCGCTCGGGCGGGCGGCGCGAGCCCGGCAGCGGGGCGACGACCTCGGCGAGCGGATCGTCGCCGCCCACGCCGACGCCGCCGCGCGGTTCCCCGGGGCGCCGTCGCTGCAGGTCGGGATGGACACCCCGCAGCTCGGCGCGCCGCTGCTGGCCGACTGCCTGGCCCGGCTGGACGGGGCCGACGCCGTGCTGGGCCCCGCCCGGGACGGCGGTTGGTGGGCGCTGGGCCTGCGCGACCCCCGGGCCGCCGGTCCGGTCGCCGCGGTGCCGACCTCCCGGGAGGACACGGGCGAGCGCACGCTGCACGCCCTGCGGGCGGCCGGCCTGCGGGTCGCCCTGCTCCCCGAGCTGACCGACGTGGACACCGCCGCCGACGCCCGGGCCGTCGCCGCCGAGGTGCCCGGCTCACGGTTCGCCCGAGCCGTCGGACGGATCGCCGCCCTGCGCGCGCCCACCGGGGAGGCGGACCGGTGACGAGCGCGGCCCCGGCGATGTTCGGTCGGTTGCTCGCGGGCCGGATCACCGGCCTCGTCCGGGACGACGGGCGACCGGTGCCGCTCGATCCCGCCCGGTGGCGGACCACGGCGGACGCCGACGACGCCTGGCTGCTCGACCGCTGCGCCGGCGCCGTCCTGGACCTGGGGTGCGGCCCCGGCAGGCTCGTCGCGGCGCTGGCGGCACGCGGTGTCCCCGCGCTCGGTGTCGACAGCTCGCCGGTCGCCCGGATGCTGTGCCGGCGGCGGGGTGCGGCGATGCTGTGCCGGGACCTCTTCGCGCCGCTGCCGGGCGAGGGCACGTGGGCGCACGTCCTGCTGGCCGACGGGAACATCGGCATCGGCGGCGACCCGCCCCGGCTGCTCACCCGGGCGGCGGCGCTGCTCGGGCCGGGCGGGACGGTGCTGGTCGAGACCGGCCCCGACGCCGACGAGCTCTGGTGCGGCTCGGTGCGGGTGTGCGGGCCCGGCCCCGACGCCGCCGACGGCGCGGTGACCGGCGCCGCGCAGATCGACGGCGCCGGGATCGACGCGAGCGCGGGCCGGGCGATGCCGTGGGCGTGCGTGGGCGCACGGGCGCTGCGCGCCCTCGCCCCGGCGGCGGGGTTCGCCGTCACGGCCGTCTCCACCGCCGCGAGCGGACGGACCTTCGCGGAACTGACCCTCGTCTCGCGCGGGGCCGCGTGAGCGCGCGCAGGTCGCCGCGGGCCGGGCGGGGCGCCGTCTCAGGCCTGTGCCGCCGCGCGCGACGGCGCCGGCTCCGCCCGCGCACCCGGCAGCTGCAGCTCGAACAGGCAGCCCGGCCCGTGGTTGCGCACCTCGAGGCTCCCGCCGTGCGCCTCCGCGATCGCCCGTGCGATCGCCAGCCCGAGCCCGGCCCCCGGCCCCTCGCCGGGAGTGCGGGCCGTGCTGCCGCGGAAGCCGACGTCGAAGACCCGGTCCAGGTCCTCCTCCGGGATTCCCCCGCAGCCGTCCTGCACCCGGAGCCAGGCCCGGCCCTCCCGCACGCCACCGGACAGCACGACCCGCTCGCCCGCCGGCGTGTGCCGGATGGCGTTGGTCAGCAGGTTGCGGATCGCGCGGGTGAGCTCGGCGTCGCTGCCCGGGACCACCGGCCAGGCGTCGGGGTCCTCGGCGTCGATGCGGACGCCTGCCGCCTCCGCCGCGGGGGCGTCGGTGGCGACGGCGTCGGAGACCAGCTCGCCCAGCGCGACGGGGACGAGCCGCAGCGACAGGCCCGCGGAGGTGGCCCGCGACAGCTGGAACAGGTCCTCGACCATGCAGGCCATCCGGTCCGACTCGCGGCGGATCCGGGCGAGATAGTCGGCGACCTCGGCGGGCTCGCGGACCACGCCCTCGGCCAGGGCGTCGGTCATCCCGCGGATGCCGGCGAGCGGTGAACGCAGGTCGTGGCTCATCCACGCCACCAGCTCGCGGCGGGCGGTCTCGGCGCGGCGCACCGTCTCCAGCTCCGCCGCGCTCGCCTCCCGCTGCCAGAGGGCGTCCCGGGCGAACCGGCTGCCGAGCCACCACGCCGTCGGCACCGTGACGAGCCCGACCACCACGCACACCGCGATCGTCCCGACCAGCTGCGGGGTGTACATCAGCCCGCTCACCCCGACGACGCCGCCGAGCGCCGCGGCCAGTGGGACCAGCGCCAGCGTGGTCATCGCCGCGGTGATCGACCGCCGCCGCATCCGGTGCAGCAGCAACCCGCCGACGACGGCGACGGGCAGCGCGAACACCAGGGCCAGGGGCGCCGCGCGGGCGAGCTCGCCGAGCACGTCAGCTCCCGGCGTCGTAGCGGTAACCGGTGCCCCAGATCGTCGCGATCCGACGCGGCGCGGTCGGGTCGGCCTCGATCTTCTCCCGCAGCCGCCGCACGTGGACGGTGACCGTGGAGCGGTCGCCGAACTCCCAGCCCCACACCCGCGCGAGCAGTTCCTCGCGGGTGAAGGCCTGTCCGGGGTGGGCCAGCAGGAACGCCAGCAGGTCGAACTCCCGCGTGGTGAGCGCGAGCGTGCGGCCGTCGAGCTCGGCGTGGCGCGCCGCCGGGTCCACCCGCAGCGCACCGTCGACCAGCACCGGGCTCGTGCCCGCTCCGGTGCCGGTCCGGCGCAGGATCGATCCGACCCGCAGCACCAGCTCGCGCGGGCTGAAGGGCTTGGTCACGTAGTCGTCGGCACCCAGCTCCAGGCCGAGCAGCCGGTCGTCCTCCTCGCCGAGCGCGGTGAGCATGACGATCGGCGGGAGGTCGCCGTCGGCACGCAGCGCGCGGCAGACCTCGAGGCCGCCGAGCCCGGGCAGCATCAGGTCCAGCACCACGACGTCGGGTGGCGCGGCCCGGGCCGCCGCCAGCGCGCCGGGACCGTCGGCCGCGAGCCGGACCCGGTGGCCGGCCGCGCCCAGGTACCGGCCGACGACGTCGCGAACGGTCTCGTCGTCGTCGACCACCAGGACGTGCGCGCACACGCCGGCCACGGTAGCCCCGCCCGCCACCCCGCGACCGGTCCCGTCACCGGACGGTAAGCGGATCTCACGAAGTGCTTACCGGTCGACCGGATCGGCGGTACCGGGCGCAGGGGCGGCCTAGCGTCGTCGGGCATGCGGATCCGTTGGCGGAGCCCGATCCGGGGCCCCTGGCTGACCTCGGTGCTGGGGCTCGTCCTGCTGTGCACGATCCCGGTGGTCGTCGTGACCGGGCTGCTCGACTGGATCGCCTACGGGCCCGGGCAGGCGATCCCCGCCGACGTCGGCCTCCTGCACCTGCCGCGGTTCGACTGGCCCACGCGCCCCGCGTGGCTGTTCCGGCTCACCCAGGGCCTGCACGTCGGGCTGGGCATCGTGCTGGTCCCGGTGGTGCTGGCCAAGCTGTGGTCGGTGATCCCGAAGCTGTTCACCGCGCTGCCCCGCAACCCGCTGAAGGCGGCCGAACGCGTGACGCTGGTGCTGCTGGTCGGCGGCATCCTGTTCGAGATCGTCACCGGGCTGCTGAACATCCAGTACGACTACGTGTTCGGGTTCAGCTTCTACGCCGCGCACTACACCGGGGCGTGGGTCTTCCTCGCGGCGTTCGTCCTGCACGTCGCGCTCACGTTCCCGGTCATGGTGCGCGGCCTGCGGTCGCGGTCCCTCCGGACCGAACTGCGCACCCCGCTCGCGGCGACCCGGTCCGAGCCGGCGGGCGAGCTCGTCGCACCGGAACCGGACCCGCCGACCACGAGCCGGCGCGGGGCGCTGGCCCTCGTCGGTGGTGGGTCGCTGCTGCTCGCGGGCCTGACCGTCGGCCAGCACCTCGACGGCCCGCTCCGCGCGACCGCACTGCTGCTCCCCCGCGGCCGGACGTTGCCGGGCGACTTCCCGGTCAACCGCACCTTCGCGGCGTCCGGCATCGCGGAAGCGGCGATCGGACCGGAGTGGCGCCTCGACCTCGGCCCGCTGCAGCTCACCCGGGCCGAGCTCGCCGCGCTGCCCCAGCACACCGCGGCGTTGCCGATCGCCTGCGTCGAGGGCTGGTCGACGCAGCAGACCTGGACCGGGGTGCGGCTGCGCGACCTCGCCGGGCTCGCCGGGGTGCCCACGCCACGCGAGGCCCGCGTGACCTCCGTGGAGGAGGGGCCGTTCGCCCGGGCCACGCTCACCTCGGGACAGGTGCTCCACCCGGACTCCCTGCTCGCGCTGCAGGTGAACGGGGCCGCCCTCAGCCGCGACCACGGCTTCCCGGCCCGGGTGATCGTGCCGGCGCTGCCGGGCGTGCACTGCACGAAGTGGGTTCGGACGATCGGCTTCCGGGCGTGAGCGCGGTCCGGGCCGCCGGGGTCCTCGCCTGCCTGGCCCTGGGCGCCTACGCGGCGACGATCGTCGTGCGGGACCCCTCCCTGCACCCGTCGGTCCCCTGGATGCTCGCCTGGTTCGCCGGCGCGCTGGTGCTGCACGATCTCGTGCTGTTCCCGCTGTACGCCGCGGCGGACCGGGCCCTCGTGCGCCTTCCGGCCGGACCGGTGCCGGTGGTCAACCACGTGCGGGTGCCCCTGCTGGGGGCGGGACTGACTCTCCTCGTGTTCCTCCCCGGCATCGTCCGGCAGGGCGGCCCGGCGCACCTCGCCGCGAGCGGCCTCGACCAGGAGCCCGCTCTCGCCCGCTGGCTGTGGCTGGTCCTGGCGATGGCGGGCGTGTCCGCGCTGGTGTGGGTCGTGCGCGTCACCAGACGGTCAGCAGCAGGTGGTTGACGGCGAGCGCCAGCCCGGCCTGGGCGAGCAACCACCGCCGCGGGTGTGGGAGCGTCCCGCACGCCGCCACGGTCCAGACGGCGAAGGGCAGCCAGATCCGCTCCACCTCCGCCTTCGACATCCCGGACAGGTCGGCCAGCAGGATCGCGGCCAGGGCCGCGAGGACCAGCAGCAACGCCGGCCTGGGCAGCGCGGGGACCCGGCGCAGCCCGGCCACGACCGCCGGGCCGAGCGCGAAGGCCACCGCCGCGAGGTTCGCCCAGACGAAGTAGGAGTACGGCCGGCTCGCCGCGATGCTCGCCGCGTAGATCACGCGCACGTGCGCGTAACCCTCGAACCACCAGAAACCTGCCGCGGTGAAGGCGGCCACCACCAGGACGACCCCGGCGAGCGCGACGACCGCGGCGCGCCACCTCCGCGTCGCGGC
This sequence comes from Pseudonocardia oceanicola, assembly GCF_047200735.1. Lineage (NCBI taxonomy): Bacteria > Bacillati > Actinomycetota > Actinomycetes > Pseudonocardiales > Pseudonocardiaceae > Pseudonocardia > Pseudonocardia oceanicola. The sequence goes on along the minus strand of NZ_JBJZON010000019.1, from coordinate 68,977 downwards.
GAGCAGGGCAAGCGGCAACAGCCCGCCGAGCACCAGCCCGTACGACAGGTGGAGCGCGAAGCCGAGCAGGAGCCCGCCGCCCAGTGCAGCCAGGTCGGCACGCGGACCGCGCAGGGCCGTCGCGACGGCGAGCAGCGCCACGCCCCACGCGAGCCAGGCGGCGAACAGGCCGTCGGCCGAGACCCCCACCCACACCGCACCGGGGAACAGCACGGAGAAGGGCAGCACCCGGCGGGCGAGGTCCTCCTGCCCCAGGGCGCGCAGGGTGACCGCCACGGCCGCGCAGGCCGACGAGCCGAGCAGCATCACCGCGATCCCCGCCGGACCGCCACCGCCGAGGCCGAGCCGGTCCAGCCACACGAACAGCAGCAAGGCCCCCGGCGGGTGCCCGCCGACGTGCGTGGTCCAGAACCAGGTCTGCGCCGGGTCCACCTGCGAGGTCAGGATGTGGTCGGCGAACTCGCGCAGCATCGTGCCCACGGAGGTGACCCGGGGTACGTCGTGCAGGTACTCCTCGCCACTGGTCAACCGCTCGACCACGCCGCGCCGCCAGCCGTCGACCAGGGCCAGGTCGAGGGTCCAGGCGAAGGAGGCCCCGCACGCCGACCACAACAGCGGGCGCCACGGCGCGCGGGCGGCGAACGTCGGACCCCACGCCGCCACGGCGAGCGCCACGACGACCGCGGCCGGGGTGCCCGGTCCGACGTGCGGCAGCCATTGCGCCAGCAGCGGGGGCCAGCCGAGGAAGATGTCCACGCCCGCCGCGAGCAGCCGACGGCCGACGACGGCCGACGCGACCACCAGACCGGCGGCCAGCAGCACCGCGACGAGGTCACCGTGCCGCGCCACCCGCGTGCCGGTCCTGGTCACGCCGCCCACCGTAACGATCACGCCCGGGGTGGAGGCCTGTGGCACGGCACCCGGGAACGTCCGGGTCGACCCTCCGTCGCTACGCGGACCTGCGGGGCTGCACCCGGACCCAGCTCCCACCGGCGTCGACGAAGTCCGCGGTGTCGTCGTCGAGCCAGACCCCGTCCGAGGCGAGGTAGCGGAAGCGGTGCTCGCCGGGCGGGCGAGCGACACACACGGCGTCGGTGAACAGCCGGCGAGCACGGCGCCGTCCTCTCTCTCCCGACCGAGGCGGACCCGCGCCGAGTAGAGGGCCCGAGCGGGAGCGAACAACCCCTGGGTGCCGGTCTCCAGGCTCACCCGGGTCGTCCCGCGCTCGCACGCCCGGGCGAGGAGGTGATCGAGCACGGCCGCGGCGACGTCCTTGCGGCGGTGGGCGTCCGCGGTCCGCATCGACTTGATCTCGCCGTGTCCCGGCCCGATCTCCTTCAGCGCACCGATGCCGAGCAGCTCCCCACCTCCCGCGCCGCGAACACGGTGACCGCCGGATCCCGCAGCCCGTCGAGGTCGAGCGCGTGCACGCTCTCGGCGGGCGACGTCGCGCACGCCACCGCGACCTGCTCACGGTCGCACGCCTGCTCTCGCAACCGCTCCACGACCATCTGCACGCGCACACCGAGTCCGCGGCTCTGATCGCCGCACGGCCCCACTGATACCGCGGGGTACTCGCCGGGGGTGCCGAGCCGTCCGACATCTCGTGCACCTCGCCCGGGTCGACCTGGATCACCGGAACGGAGGGCAGGACACGCCGGGGCGGAATCCGCAGTTCACAACCCATCTGCCGCTCATCAGTGTAAACTTATCGAGGAATCGACTTCGCGGCCGACGGATGGGATCCAGCATGGCAGAAACCCCGGGTCTGTCCCGGCGCGCTCGAGTGCAACCGCGGCTGGCCGAGCTCATCGCCTCGGAGTTGCGCGAGCAGATCCTCAACGGGGTGCACACGAGCGGCCTGCTGCCGAAGCAGGACGATCTCGTCGCGATGTTCGGGGTCAGTGCCCCGCCACTGCGGGAGGCGCTACGGATCCTCGAGGGCGAGGGCCTGATCACCGTCCGGCGCGGGAAGGCCGGCGGCGCGCTGATCCACATGCCGGACGGCGGCTCGGTGTCGCACTCCATCGGGGTGGCACTGCAGGGCGACCAGGTCCACCTGCGCGACCTCGGCAGCTCCATCCTCATGTTCGAACCGGCCTGCGCAGCCACCTGCGCCACCGACGAGGGAGCCCGCGAGGCCCTGCGCCCGTTGGTCGAGGGCAACCTCCGGCTCACCGAGGAGGTCATCGGCGACGGGCCGGCGTTCACCCACCGGGCCCGCCAGTTCCACGATCTCGTGGTCGCGCAGACCCCGGTCGCCACGACCCGGATCATCGTGCGCAGCCTCGTCGCGATCTGGTCGACGCAGGAGGAGACCTGGGCGCACGAGGCGACCGACCTCGGCCGGTACCCGACTGTCGACGCGCAGAAGCAGGTGCTCGCGGCGCACCGGCGGATCGCCGTCAAGATCTTCGACGGCGACGCGGCGGGCGCCGAGCGGTACGCCCGCGCCCACCTCGAGGCCTCGCAGCAGAACATGCTGGCCCAGTTCGGCGACCGCGTCGTCGACGCATCGTCGGCGCGTGCGGTCCGGGGCCTGCGGGACGAGACGGCGCGGCAGTCCGAGATCGCCCGGCTGCACGAGCTGGAGACGCAGCCGGCGCGGAGCTGGGCCAGCGCACTCTGACCCGGCCCGCAGCGGAGGACCCCGGCGGCGAACCCGCCGGGCGTGCCCCCGCCGGCGAGCTCAGCGGGGCAGCCCGAGCACCCGCTGGGCCAGCAGGTTCAGCTGGATCTGCTCGGATCCGCCGTAGATCGACGCGGCCCGCGAGTAGAGGTAGCGGCGCATCCACTCCCCCGCCGCGTCGGACTCCGCCGGCAGCACGGCCGACGCGCCGAGCAGGTCGATGGCGGCGCGGTGCAGCGCCTGGTCGACCTCTGTCATCAGGAGCTTGTCGACCGACATCTCCGGTCCGGGCAGGGTGTCGGCCAGGTCGCGCTCGGCGAGCCGGCGCCGGACGTGCGTGGTGAGGATCCGGAAGCGGACCTCGAGATCCGCCACCCGCCGACGCACCGCCGCGTCGGTCCGCAGACGGTCGCCGAGCAGGGTGCGGAGCTCACCGAGCGCCGCGCCGAACTTGGAGAGGTAGCCGACGTCGGCCGCGCCCCGCTCGTAGGCCACGGTCATCATCGCGATGGGCCAGCCGTCGCCCTCGGCGCCGAGCCGGTTCTCCTCGGGCACCTCGACGCCGTCGAAGAACATCTCGCAGAACTCGGACTCCCCGGTGGTCGCGACGATCGGCCGCACCGCGATCCCGGGCGAGCGCATCGGCACGACGAACGCGGAGACACCCTTGTGCCGCCCACCCGGCTCCCCGGTGCGGGCCAGCAGGATGCAGAAGTCGCAGTACTCGGCGTAGCTGGTCCAGACCTTCTGCCCGGTGATCCGGTAGCCGCTGTCGGTCCGCTCCGCACGTGTCGACAGGTTGGCCAGGTCGGAGCCCGCGTTCGGCTCGCTGAAGCCCTGGCACCAGTAGTCCTCGCCGCTCAACAGCCGAGGCAGGTAGCGGTCGCGCTGTTCCTGGGTGCCCCACTGCAGGAAGGCCCGCCCCATGTAGCCGATGCGCGGGGCATCGGGCGCGCCGAGGGCCCCGATCTCCTCGTTGAGCGCGACGTCGTAGACGTTGCTCAGCCCGCGGCCGCCGTACTCGGTCGGCCAGGACAGCCCGACCCAGCCCCCGGCGAAAAGGACCTGGTGCCAACGCTTGAGGAAGAGCCCTCGCGGCTCGTCCGCCCCCTGCTCGATGACGTTGTCCCGCAACCACTTCCGTAGGCCTTCGCGGAAGGCGACGAGCTCCGGGCTCTCACTCAGGTCCATTGGTGGCCTCCTGGTCGACGAGGGCGAGCAGCGCGTCCGCGGTGGCCTCGGCCCCGCCGAACACCTCGGCGTCGAGCAGCGCGCGGCGCAGGTGCCGGTGCGCCGGGAACTCCCAGGTGATCGCGACGCCGCCGAACACCTGCACCGCGTGCTCGACGATCTCGACGCCCGCCCGCGCCGCGTAGGACTTGGCGACCAACGAGGTCTCGCGGTGCTCCGCGTCCGCGTCGAGTGCCCACGCCGCGGTGATGACGGCGCTGCGCAGCGCCTCGACTTCGGCGTAGGCCCACCCGCAGAGGTGCTGCACAGCCTGGAACGACCCGATCGGCACGCCGAACTGGACCCGCTGCTTCGCGTACTCGACGGCGTCGGCGAACACCCGCCCGGCCGTGCCGAGCAGGTCGGCGGCGAGCAACAGGCGCGCGAAGGACGCGAAGCGCTCCAGCGCATCGGCCGAGGGCGCGGCAGCGAGGCGGCGCGCTGCACCGGAGGAGCGGGCGACGAACCGCGACAGGTCCTGGGTTCCCGTGGGTTCGCCGAGATCGACGACGAGCAGGTCGCCTCCGGAGACGGCGAGGGCCCGGCGGACCGGCGCCCCGGCGTCCCAGGCGAGACCGGCGCCGTCGACGGTGAGCCCGGCCAGGTCCTCGGTGAGCAGCACGGTGGCGGGCGTGTCGAGGGATACCCCGGCGATCCGCGCCAGCTCACCGGCGAGCAGCGCGCCGAGCAGCGGCGCGCAGCAGACCGCGCCCGCCAGCTCCTCGACCACGATCGCGGTCATGGTCGCGGTCGCGAGCGGCGAGCCGCCCTCGTCCGCCTCGCGGAGCTGGGTGAAGCCGGCGCCGTCGAGCGCGGACCAGCACCCGCTGTGGTCCTCCCTCGCGGTGTCGCGGCAGCGGCGCGCGATGTCGCGGGCGGTCGCGCGGAGGTCGGCCTCCTCGTCGGTGTCCGGCGCCGTCGTCGGGACCAGCGTCGCGGCGCTCATCGGGCGGTCCACTTCTTCGGCTTGGCCGCGGCCCAGTCCAGTCCGTCGACCCCGATCGGGTTGCCGATCTGCGTGTACATCAGCGCCGACGCCATGGCCTGCTCCCGGCCCAGGTCACGCGACCGCCACAGGGCCTTGATCGTGCCCTGCACGGCGGCCGGGGGCTGGCTCGCGATCGTCGCCGCGAGCTCGTGGGCCCGGTCGAGCAGGCTCCCCCCCTCGACGACCTCGCTGACCAGGCCCGACTCCCGGGCCGTCTCGGCCGTCACGCGCTCGTGCAGGCCCATGACCGCCATCCGCACCACGTCCGAGTACCGCATCCGGTAGCTGAGGCTGATCGGCTCCAGGGCCGCGACCATGCCGTAGGTGACGTGCGGGTCGAAGAAGGTGCTCTCGGGTGTGGCGAGCACGATGTCGCACTCGCCGATCCAGTAGAACGCCCCGCCCGCGCACATCCCGCGCACGGCCGCGACGACCGGCTTCCACACCTCGTTCGACTTGGGTCCGAGCTCGCGGCCCGGATCCTCCGACTCGGCCCACGGCGCCGCGGTGTCCAGCCACGGCGAGTCGGAGCCGGACGTACGCTCCGTGGTGTCCAGCCCGGTGGAGAATGCACGCTCTCCGGCGCTGGTCAGCACGATCGCCCGCACGGCAGGATCGGCACGCAGCTCGGCCCACAACCGGGCGAAGTCGCGGCGCATCTGCTCGTTGAAGGCGTTGAGCACCTCCGGACGGTTGAGCGTGACGGTGGCAACACCGTCGTCCGCCCGGTCCACGAGGACCGTGTCGTAGGCGGGTGTGTCGGGCATGCGCTGCCTCTCCTCGACGAGGGTCGCTTTACTCCACTATCTTTACAAGATATGTAATGATAACGCCAGTCGCCGTCCCGAGGAGCATTGCCCATGACGACCGCCGCCGAACTGTTCTCCCTCGAGGGGCGTACGGTCCTGCTGACCGGCGCCACGGCCGGGTTGGGCCGGCGCTTCGCCGAGACCCTCGCGGCCGCCGGTGCCACGGTCGGCGTCGTCGGCCGCCGCCCCGAGCTGTGCGAGGAGATCGCCAAGGAGAACGACGGCTGCGTGCCGCTGCCGTTCGACCTGGCACGGACCGAGGAGCTCCCGGGCCTGGTCGACACGGCCGTCGAGCGGCTCGGCCCGATCGACGTGCTGGTCAACAACGCCGCGTACATCGCCGGCGGGGCCAGGGCGGAGGACGAGACCCCCGAGCAGATCGCGCAGACGCTGGCCGTCAACCTCGTCGCCCCGATCACCCTGGCGCAGCGGATCTACCCGTCGATGAAGGAGCGGGGCGCGGGCGTGATCGTCAACGTCACGTCGATCGTCGCGCGGGCAGGCATCGCCTGGTTCCCACAGGCCACGTACGCGGCGTCGAAGGGCGGACTGGAGGCGATCACCCGGGAGTGGGCCGCGCAGTGGAGCCCGCACGGCGTGCGGGTCAACGCGCTGGTCCCGGGCTTCTTCGAGAGCGAGATGACCAGCGAGGTCATCCACAAGCGCCGGGTGCAGGAGTGGATCCTGAGCAACACGATCCTGCCCCGCCACGGGCAGGTCTCGGACTTCGACGGCGCCCTGCTCTACCTGTGCAGCGACGCCAGCAGCTACGTCACCGGTCAGACCCTCGTCGTCGACGGGGGCTGGACCGCGCACTGAAGCCCACCGACGCGCAACGGGTCGCCCGGGAGATCCGGGCGGCCCGTTCTTCACGCGGAGGCTGTCAGGTGCTGGCGAACCCGCGCCGAAGTTCCCGGCGCAGCAGCTTGCCGGTCTCGCTGTAGGGCAACGCCTCGCGGAACTCGATCAGCGCCGGCGTCTTCGACGACCGCAGCCTGGCCCGGACGAAGTCCCGCAGCTCGTCCGGCTCCACGACACGACCCTCCCGCGGCACCACGAACGCCGCGACCGTCTCGCCCCACTCCAAGTCCGGGGCGCCGACGACCGCGACCTCCTCGACGTCCGGGTGCTGGAGCAGGACGTCCTCGATCTCGCCGGGGCTGAGGTTCTCCCCGCCCCGCACGATCACGTCGTCGGCACGGCCCTCGACGAAGAGGTACCCGTCGGCGTCGAGCCGGCCGTGGTCGTTGGTGGGGAACCAGCCGTCGGGGTCCTTGGCGTCCTTCCCCTCGTACTCGCCCGCGATCTGCTCGCCGCGCACCACGATCTCGCCGACCTCGCCGGGCCCGAGCACGGTGCCGTCGACGTCCCGGATCTGCAGCTCGACGCCGGGCAGCGCCCGCCCGACCGAGCCGAGCCGGGCCGCCACGGCGGGATCGTCGCTGGCGAAGGCGACGCGGTGGTCGTCGGGGCCGAGCAGTGCCACGGTCGAGCTGGTCTCGGTGAGGCCGTAGGCGTTGACGAACCCGACCTGCGGCAGCAGCTCCATCGCCCGGCGCACCACCGGCAACGGCATGCGCCCGCCGCCGTAGGAGAGGTGCCGCAGCGCCGGGAGGTCCACCCCGGTCTCCTCGACGACGTCGAGGATCCGGCCGAGCATCGTCGGCACGATCATGGCGTGCGTGATCGCCTCGGTCCTCGCCAGCTCGACCCAGGTGGCGGCGTCGAACTGCGGCACGTACACGATCCGCCGGCCGAGGTAGACGTTCGACAGCACCGACGCCATGCCGGCGATGTGGTACGGCGGCACGCTGACCAGCGCCGCCTCGTCCTCCTCCGCGCCCAGGAACTCGGTCGAGCCCAGGACGTAGGAGGTGAGGTTGCGGTGCCGCAGCAGGACGGTCTTCGGCGTGCCGCTGGTCCCGCTGGTGAACAGGGCGATCGCGACGCCCTCGCCGTCGTCGGCCGGATCGGGATCGACCTGGGCGGGGCCGAGATCCCCCGGCGACAGCAGTCCGGGGCAGGTGTCCAGACCGTCGATGCCGGCGACCCGCGGGGCCGTCCGGTCGTCCGGGGCGACGACGGCCGGACTGCAGCGCTCGAGGGCGGCCCGCAGCTGGTCGTCGGTGAGCCGGTAGTTCACGGACGTGAAGGTGGCGCCGGCCAGGGCGCTGCCGAACAGCAGCACGGGGAGGGCATCGCTGTTCTGGCCCGCCTGCACCAGCCGGGTCGCGCCGCGGCTGCGCAGGAAGCCGGCGACGCGGGCGGCCCGGTCGCGCAGCTCGGCATAGGTGACGCCGTCCACGGCACGACCGACCGCCACGCGGTCGCCCGCGGCGTCCGCGGCCATCTCGAGCAGGAGAGTGAGGTTCACGGACCCGGTCTTTCCTCGTGAGGGGTGATCAGAACAGCGCGTGGTCCCCGGCCCCGACGAGGCCCTCGCCGTACAGGCCGGCGAAGGGCACGGTGGCCATGCCGTCGAGCAGCCGCTTGCGGGTGGGCGAGAGCCCCCACGGCAGCCGGCGGATCGCCTGGCTGTGCCGGGAGAGCCAGCTGAGGTCGACCTCGTCGCAAAAGCCCATGGCGCCGTGCATCTGGTGGGCGGTGCGGAACACGGTCTCGGCCGTCTCCAGCGCCGACACCCGGCAGGCGAGCACGTCGACGGCCGCGCCGGGCTGTCCGCTCAGCACCGACCACAACGTGTACTTGGCCAGCTCCTGGAAGCCCTGCAGCGTCGTGGTGGTGTCCGCCAGCCGGAACTGCAGCGCCTGGAAGGAGGCGATCGGCTGGTCGAACTGCTTGCGGTCCAGCATGTGCTGCCGGGTCTTGTCGAGCGCCGACTCGAGCATGCCGAGCAGCGTCCAGCAGGGCAGCAACAGGGCCAGCGGCGCGGAGTCGTCGGACTCCCAGGTCCCGAGCTCGACCTCGCTGACCAGCGGGCCCAGCTTGGTGCCCAGCACCGGGCCGGCCGAGACGACGGGGGCGCGGCGGGCGCGGCCGTCGGAGACGACCCAGTTCAGCTCGGGCGCCAGGCCGATCAGGTTGACCCGGGCGACCGGTCCGGTCGCCACGGCGACGGCGTCGAACCCGGCGTCGGGATCGGCGGCCAACCGCTCGGCCACCGGATACGGCAGGGCGACGCGTCCGGCCGACCGGCACGCGGCCGCGGCGGCCTCGCCGTCCTCCGCCGACTCGCGGGGCCGCAGGTCCCACAGGCCCAGCCGGTCGAGGATCGTCGCGACCTCGTCGATGCCGGTGCCGGCCTCGGCGGCCCGGGCGAGGTCGGCGCCGCCGGCCTTGGCCAGCGCGGTGTCCATGACGCGCCCGAGCTCCAGGGCGTCGTCGGTGAGCTCCGTCTTCATCGCAGCGTCCTCCCCGCTCGGTGCTGTCCGTTCGCTCCGCACGCTCCGCTCACGTCGTCCTCAGCAGCGACCGGGAGAGCAGCAGCCGCTGCACCTCGATGCTCCCGGACGCCACGGTCGCGGCCTGCGCGTAGCGCCAGTGGTCGTCGACGGCGCGGGCGAACAGGTCGGAACGGTCCGCCGCCCCCACCGCCCGCTCCTCGAGCATGTCCATCAGGACCTCGGCGACCTCCTGGTCGGTCTGTGTCACCGCGATCCGGTACGACGCGGTGTCCGCCGGGTCCACCGCGCCCGCCTCGATCTTCTCGACGACGCGGTAGGCCAGCAGCCGCGCCTGGCGGACGTGGATCAGCGCGGTCGCCCAGCGCTCCTTGAGCTCCTCGGGCAGGGTTTCCCAGCGGTCGCCCAGCGCGGCGGGCGCCATGTTGAGCAGCCGGTCGCAACGGGCGTAGCGGGCGATGCCGACCCGCTCGAAGGCCAGCGCCTCGCGCACGATCGACCAGCCGGCGTCGACCTCGCCGAGGACGTCCGCCTCGGTGACCGGCACGCCCTCGAAGAACACCTCGTTGAGGTGGTGCGGGCCGACCATCGCCTCGATCGGGACGACCTTGATCCCGGGGCGGTCCATCGGCACCAGGAACACGGTGATGCCCTTGTGCTTCGGAGCGTCCCGGTTGGTGCGGGCGAGCAGGAAGCACCAGTCGGCCATCGTGGCGTAGGACGTCCAGACCTTCTGCCCCTCGATGCGCCAGCCGCCGCCCTCCTGCGGGACCGCGGCGGTCCGCAGCGACGCGAGGTCCGAGCCCGCCTCGGGCTCGGAGAAGCCCTGGCACCAGATGACCGTGCCCGCGCCGATCCGGCCGAGGTGCTCGCGCTTCTGCTCGTCCGTGCCGAACCGCATGATCGCCGGCCCGACCCAGTTGACGCCCATGTACTGCGCGCCGCGGGGCTCGAAGTGGCCCCACATCTCCTCGCGCATCACGGCCTGCTCCCACTGCGAGGAGGCCGAGCCGCCGTACTCCACCGGCCACGCCGGGGTGAGCTGCCCCTTCTCCGCCAGCAGGCGGCAGAACGCCTGGGCCGTCTCGAGGTCCTTCGGGTCGCGGGTGAACGCGCCCAGGAAGGTCTGCGGCACGTGCTCGCGCACGAGGGTCCGCAGTTCCGCACGCAGCGCCGCGCTGCTCTCGGAGTCGGAGAACTCCACCGTCACACCTCCGTCGTCAGACCCCAGCAGCGTGACATGAACGAGTAATCTTTACAAGTATTACTGTCATTAGTCAGGCGATGACGAAGCCGTTGTCCACCGGAAGGGTCACGCCGGTGACTGCGCCGGAGCGCTCCGAGGCCAGCCACAACACGGCCTCCGACACGTCCTGCAACCCCACCCGCCCGCGATGCATGGCGTCGTTGAAGCCGCCCGCCACGCGGTGCCTGTTCGCCTCCACCCACGCACCCATGGCCGGGTTCTCGACCATCGGCGTGCCGACGGCGGTGGGGTGGATCGTGTTGACCCGGACACCGGCGGGACCGAGCTCGTTGGCCCACGCGCGCATCAGCCCGACGAGGCCGTGCTTGGCCGCCGTGTACGCGTCGGCCCGGACGTCGCCGCGCGAGGTGCCCTTCAGGCCGGACGTCGAACTGATGATGATCACCGAGCCGCCGCGGCCCCCGTCGACGAGCGCGTCCCGGGTCGCCTGCAGGGTGTTCCAGGCCCCGGTGAGGTTGATCGCGATGTAGTCGGCCCAGATCTCGTCGATCGTGGCCGCCTCGGTCTCCGGCAGACCCTGGGCCACACCGGCATTGGCGACGACGACGTCGAGCCGGCCGAACGTCGCCATCGCCTTCTCGACGGCCGCGACGAGCTCCTCGCGGTTCCGGACGTCGGCGCGCGCCGTCAGGCACCGGCCGCCGGCCTCCTCGACCAGCCGCGCGGTCTCGGCCAGGTCCTCCTCGGTCCCGAGGCCGTAGGGCACCGTCGGGACGGACGCGCAGATGTCCACCGCCACGATCACTGCGCCCTCGCGGGCGAGGGTCAGCGCGTGCGAGCGCCCCTGCCCGCGCGCGGCGCCGGTGATGAAGGCGACCCGGTCCTGCAGATCTCCCCGCCCGTTGTCCGCCATGACCACGCCTCCACACCTCAGCAAATACTGGTAAAGATTGTGCAGATGCTAGGATCGCGGTTCCGGCCCGTCAAATGACGTTGCCGCACCCCGCTCGCCGCCGAGGAGGAGTTCGTGCGCAGCACCCATGACGAGGTGGATGTCGACCTGGTCGTCGCCGAACGGGTCGACGCGGCCGACGGTGTCATCGTCCTCGATCTCCGCGCCGAGGACGGCACGGACCTCCCCGCGTGGGAGCCCGGCGCCCACATCGACCTGCAGCTGGCCCCGGACCTCTCGCGCCAGTACTCGTTGTGCGGCGACCCGGACCGCCACGACGTGTGGCGCATCGGTGTGCTGCTGGAGCCGGAGAGCCGCGGCGGATCCCGGTTCGTGCACGACAAGCTGCACGTCGGCGCCGAGGTGCGCGCCCGCGGTCCGCGCAACCACTTCGCCCTGGAGCCGGCTCCGCGCTACGTCTTCGTCGCCGGCGGCATCGGCGTCACGCCGATCGTGCCGATGATCGGGCAGGCGGAGCGCGCGGGCGCCGAGTGGACGCTGCTCTACGGCGGCCGAACGTTGTCGAGCATGGCCTTCCGCGAGGAGCTCGCGCTGCTCGGTGGGGGCCGCGTGACCGTGACCCCGCAGGACACCCACGGCCTGCTCGACCTCCCCGCGCTGCTCGCCGAGCCACGCGCCGACACGCTGGTCTACGTCTGCGGCCCGGAGCCGCTGCTCGACGCCGCCACGGCGCTGATGGACCCCTGGCCCACCGGGGCGCTGCACCTGGAGCGCTTCACGCCGAAGACCCTCGGGCCGGTCGAGGACGAGTCGTTCGAGGTCGAGCTCGTGCAGTCCGGGCTGACACTGACGGTGCCGCCGGACCGGTCGATCCTCGACGTCGTCACCGAGGCGGGCGTCGACGCGCCGTCGTCGTGCGGCGAGGGCACCTGCGGGACCTGTGAGACGGTCGTGGTCGAGGGCACGCCGGAGCACCGGGACTCGCTGTTGACGCCCGAGGAGCAGGCCGCCAACGAGACGATGATGATCTGCGTCTCCCGCGCGGCCTGCCCGCGGCTGGTCCTCGACATCTGACCGCCGCTCACCCGATTCACCGCACGAGTAGGAGGAAGCGCGTGGGAGTCCGATTCGAGCCCGAACCCGAGAACCACCTGGCGGTGATCACGATCGACCGCCCGGAGGCCCGCAACGCGGTCAACGCCGAGGTCGCGCAGGGGATCGAGGAGGCCGTCGACGCCATCGAGGCCGACGACCGCATCTGGGTCGGCATCCTCACCGGCGTCCCCCCGGTGTTCTCCGCCGGCGGCGACCTCAAGGAGATCGGCAAGGGCCGGGTCAAGACACTGCACACCAGGCGCGGCGGCTTCGCCGGGTTCGTCCGCCGCGAGCGGCGCAAGCCCTTCATCGCCGCCGTCGACGGTTACGCGCTGGCCGGCGGCACCGAGCTGGCGCTCGCGTGCGACCTCGTGGTCGCCTCGCGCGGCTCGACCTTCGGCATCCCGGAGGTCAAGCGGGCGGTCGTGGCCGGCGCCGGTGGGCTCTTCCGGCTCGGCCGCCGGATCCCCTTCGCCGTCGCGATGGAGTGGGCGCTGACCGGCGACGCCTATCCGGCCGAGCGGGCCGCCGAGCTCGGACTGGTCAACGAGCTGGCCGAGCCCGGCAAGGCCCTCGAGGCCGCACGCGCCCTCGCCGCCCGGATCACGGTGAACGCCCCGGTCGCGGTGCAGCTCTCCCGGCAGCTGATGATCGAGGCGACGCACCTGGTCGACGAGGACGAGGCGTGGGAGCGCAACCGCGCCGTGGTCCGCGCCGCGGGCGAGACGGAGGACTTCGCCGAGGGCATGAAGGCCTTCGTGGAGAAGCGCGCCCCGGTGTGGAGCGGTCGGTGAGCGGCGGCTCCGGCGGGCCGGTCGTCGTCATCGGCGTCGGGCAGCTCCGGAACAACCGCGAGAAGGACCCCGCGCAGGCGCTCGAACCGGTCGAGCTGATCCGGCGGGCGATCGGCGCGGCCGCCGACGACGCGGGGCTGCCCGAGGGCGCGCTCGGCGAGGTCGACGCCCTCGGCGTGGTCCAGGTCGTCTCCTGGAACTACGACGACGTCGGCGCGGCGGTCGCCGAGGCCGTCGGCGCGCGGCGGGCGAAGTCCTCGGTGTCGGAGGTGGGCGGGCACCAGCCCGTCGCAGTGCTCACCGAGTTCGCCCGGTCCGTCGCGACCGGCGAGGCGGAGCTGGCCGTGGTGTGCGGCGGCGAGGCGCAGTCCTCGGTGGAGCTGCTCGGCGCGGTGAAGGAGCCGGAGAAGGCCGAGCACTGGACCCACTCCCCCGGCGGCCCCGGCACGTTCACGCGGGCGACCGGCGGCACCGAGCGCATGTGGGACCTCGGGCTGGTCGGTCCGATCCGGATCTACCCGCTGTGGGAGAACCGGCTGCGCCACGACCTCGGGCAGAGCTTCGCCGAGTCACAGGCCTGGTCGGGCGAGATGTACTCGCGGTTCAGCGAGATCGCCGCCGGCAACGAGGCGGCGTGGAACACCGACGTGCTCACCGCGGAGCAGGTCGCCGGGGTGGGCCCGAAGAACCGGATGATCTGCTTCCCCTACCCGCTGCGGATGAACGCGCTCAACCGCGTCGACCAGGCGGCCGCGGTGATCCTGGCCAGCCCGGCCGCGGCCGACCGGCTCGGCGTCCCCGCGGACAAGCGGGTGTACCTGCGGGCCGCGGCGGTCGACGAGGACTGCGAGGACGTCCTGGAGCGCGAGTCCTACGGGCGCTCCCCCGGCCTGGAGCGCAGTCTCGACGCCGTCCTCGGGTCCGCCGACACCACGGCGGAGGCGCTCGACGTCGTCGACCTCTACAGCTGCTTCCCGATCGTGCCGAAGCTGGGAGCGCTGCACCTCGGGCTGGGCCGCGACCGGGACCTGTCCGCGACCGGGGGCCTGACCTCGTTCGGCGGGGCGCACAACAACTACTCCGCGCACGCCCTGGTCGCAGTCGTCCGGCGGCTGCGCGAGGGCGGCGGGACCGGGCTGGTCTACGCCAACGGCGAGTACCTCACCAAGCACGCGGCCGTGGTCCTGGACCGCGAGCCCGTCGAGGACTTCCGCTGGTCCACGGCCACGACCGACGAGCACGGCCCGGTCGCCGTCGACGACACCCTCACCGGCCCGCTGGAGATCGAGACCTTCACGGTGGAGTTCGACCGGGAGGGCAACCCCGCCCGCGGCTACGTCATCGGCCGCTCCCCGGCCGGGACACGGGCCGGGACACGGGTGTCCAGGTCGGACCAGGCCACCCTCGCCGCGCTCGTGGACCCCGAGTCCGACCCGATCGGCCGGACGGGCCGGGTCGTGGCCGAGGGCGAGCGTCGGCTGTTCACGCTGACGGACTGACCGCGGGCACGACGACGCGCCGCCGACCTCCCCGGGGTCGGCGGCGCGTGGTCGTTCCGGGAGCGGACCGTCAGGGGTGCGGGCGCACCGGGAGGGCGGAGAAGCCGTTGTTGACCCCGACCAGGCTGTAGCGGCGCACCCGGTCCGCGACGACCTCGTAGTCCGGGATCCGCCGCAGCACGGCCTCGACGGCGACCCGCAGCTCCATGTGGGCCAGCCAGATCCCGAGGCAGTAGTGCATGCCGACGCCGAAGGCGAGGTGCAGGCCGTCCTTGCGGCCGAGCTTCACCTCCTCGGCGCCCGGGAAGCGCTCCTCGTCCCGGTTCGCCGAGCAGATCAGCGCCGCGACCCGGTCGCCGGCCTTGACCCGCACGTCGCCGAAGTCCTGGTCGGTCACCGCCGTCCGGGCGACGAGCGGGGTGACGGCGGCGAGCCGGGTCAGCTCCTCCACCGCGTCGGGGATCTTCGCCGGGTCCTCGACCAGCTCGCGGCGCAGGTCGGGGTGCTCGGCCAGGTACAGCACGATGTTGTCCATCGACGCCGCCGTCGTCCGCACGCCGCCGAGCAGCATCGACAGTGCGAGGTCGATCACCTCGTCCTCGGTCAGCCCGGTCCTCGGGTCGACCATCGCGGTGATCAGGTCGTCGCGCGGCTCGGCCTTCCGGGCGCGGACCACCTGCCCGACGAGCTCGCGGACCTCGGCGAACTTGTCCGCGGTGCGGGCGGCAAGGGCGTCGCGGTTGCCGCCGGCCTCGGGGTCGATGGCGAAGGCGTCCTCGAGCATCAGCACGACCTTCTCGGGGTCACCGATCTCGCCGCTCGCCAGCCCGACGAACTCGCTGATGGTGGCCACGGTGAGCCGGAAGCTGAACTCCTGCGCGGCGTCGAACTCGGGCTTGTCGGCGAGCTCGTCGAGCAGCCGGTCCGCGGCCGCGCGGGCGATCGGCGCGACCTTCTGCTCGATGTTGCGCTTGGCGAACAGGGTGCGCAGCGGCTTGCGCAGGCGGTCGTGGGCCGGTCCGTCGAGGCTCCCCGGGATGATCGCGGGTGCGTGCGGGGCGGTCGGGATCAGCTTGCCGCCGTGCAGGCCGTCGGCGCTCTTCTCGACCGTGAAGTTCTCGGGGTCGGACAGGATGCGCCGGGCGTTCTCGTAGGTGGAGGCGACCCAGTAGCCGTCGTGCGCCTCGGTGAATCCCATCGGGCACGTGGCGCGCAGCTCGGCGAACTTCGCCGGCGCGTCCTGCCCGAACTCCGGGGTGTGGTGGTCGAACTCGATCGTCGGACGCTCGCTCATGCCCTTCCTCCCGACGTGACGGGCGCCGCCGCCGGGCGGACCACGCCGCCCTCTGCGAGGCCCTCGATCGCCGCGTCGTCGTAGCCCAGTTCCGCGAGCAGCTCGCGGGTGTGTTCGCCCAGGTCGGGCACGCTCTCACCGGCCGCGGCCGGGACGTCCCAGAAGCCGGCCACGAGGTCGAGCCGGCCGTAGCCACGGGTCTGCAGAGTGCGCGCGACCCCGAGATCGGCGTGCACCACCGAGTCCATGAAGGCGTCGAGGCGATCCTCTGCCACCCGGCAGCAGCGCACGCCGGCCGCCGCCAGGTCCGCCACTGCGTCGTCGACGGAACGGACGGCCAGCGCACGGGCCGGATCGGGACCGAGGTGCAGGCCGAACGCGTCGATCTGCCGATCGTCGGCCGCGTCGACCAGCACCCAGCCGTCCACGCAACGGTAGATCCGGTGCGCGGCGTCGAGCCCGGTTTGGTCGCTGTCGAGCACCGGTGCGGGGGTGACCGCCCCGTCGGCCACGGTCACGGCGACCTCGGACGCCGCGGTGATCCCCGCCGCCAGCAGGGACGTCCCGGTCTCCCCCGGCGTACCGGTCGTCTCGCGCTCGTAGAGGCCGAGCAGGGCGCCGAAGGCGGCGATCATGCCGGACTGCACGTCGAACACGGAGTTGCGCAGCCAGATCGGCGTGCGGCCCTCCCCCGCGTTGGCGTGCTCCCAGCCGGTCAACGCCTGCGCGGTCGGGTCGTAGCCCGGCAGCGGCGCCATCGGCCCGCGCGGACCGTAGGCACTGACGTGGCTGAACACGACGCCCGGGTTCACCGCGCGCAGGCCGGGGCCGTCGAGCCCGAGGCGGGCGGCCGGGCCGAGCCGCATGTTGTGCAGCACGACGTCGCTGGACCGGATCAGCCGGTCGAGGGCGTCCCGGGCGTCGGGCGCCTTGAGGTCGATCGCCAGTGACCGCTTGGCCCGGTGACAGCCGGCGAACTGGGTGAGCCCGCGCCCGCGGTCGCCGGCGAGCGGCTCCACCTTGACGACGTCGGCGCCGAGGTCGCCGAGGCACTGTGCGCCGAAGGGACCGGCGACGACGGACCCGAAGTCGAGCACCCGCAGGCCCGCGAGCGGCCGCGGGTCGGCCGGCGGGGCGGCCACCTCCTGAGGACGCCGGGTCCACCCCGCCAGCACCTCCGCGAGCGCGGTCGAGCCCGCAGCGGGGGCCGGGCCGGTGATCCGGCTCGGCGTGCTCGTCTCGATCGGCGGGCCGGCCTGCAACGCCCGCCCGACAACCGGGTCGTCGACCTCGGCGACGTAGCCGTTGACCCGCACCTGTTCGTCGGTGAAGCACTCGCCGAGCTCGCGGACGACGATGCACGGCACGTCCGCCTCGCCGAGCTCGTCGCGCCATTCGTCGCTGGTCCGGGTGCGGAAGACGCCGTCCCAGGTCTCCCAGTTCTCGGGGGTCACCCCGACCTCGGACAGGTCGACGAGATCGGCCAGCGCCAGGGCCTCCAGCACCGGCGGGGACTCGATCCACCCGCCCACCGCGCCGGCGAGCTGGACGTACCGGCCGTCGGCGCAGCCGAAGATGGACAAGGCGGCGTCGGGCCAGATCTTCGGCAGGGTGTGCTTGTCGAGGCCCGCGGGCAGCCGCTCCCAGCGTTGCCAGTACAAGGCCGCGGGAGCCAGTCCGCCCTGGAACACGCTGGTCCCGACGGGCAGCACCGCACCGGTCCGGGCCCGCTGCACCAACCGGGCCACGACGCCCGCGGCGGTCAGGTAGGCCGCGCTCCAGCTGGGGAACGGCAGCCGGATGTAGACCGGGCCGGGGCGGTTGCCCTGCTGCTCGTCGAAGAAGCCCTGCTCGGCCTGCACCATCGCGTCCGTCGCGGCGACGTCGGCGAGCGGGTGCCCGGCCGGGTAGCTCGGCACGGTCGCGACGATCAGGCCCGGGTACTTCCCCGCCAGGGTCTCCCGGTCGAGACCGCGGGCACGGGCGGCCCCGGCCGGGAGGTCGTGGACCAGCACGTCGGCTCGCGAGAGCAGCGGCTCGAGGCCGCCGACCACCGACCGCTTGCTCCGGTTCCAGGTCGCGAAAGCGACCGGCCGCGCCTCGCGATCGGGATCCCCGCCCGTCGGCTCGACCTTGACGACGTCGGCGCCCGCCTCGGCGAGCAGCCGGCAGGCGACGGGCCCGGCGATCCCCGAGGCCAGCTCGACGATCCGGACGCCCTCCAGCACGCTCATGCGCCGACCTTTGCCACCAGCGAGGCGAAGGTCTCCCCGGCCCAGGCGTAGTCCGCCTTGCCGTTGTCGTGGCGGCGGATCGCCGGCACGTACGCCACCGCCTTGGGGATCTTGTACCCGGCCAGCGCGTCGCCGCAGCGGGCGCGGATGGTGCCGCGGTCCAGCTCGGGACCCGTGGCCACCAGCAGCGCGACGACCTCCTGTCCCCACCGCTGGCTCGGCCGGCCGAACACGATCGCGTCGGCGATCTCGGGGAGGGCGCGCAGCACGCCCTCGACCTCCTCGCCGTAGATCTTCTCGCCGCCGGAGTTGATGACGGTGGCCTCGCGGCCGAGGAAGCGGATCTCGCCGGTGTCGTCGACGCTCGCGCGGTCGCCAGAGATGGACAGCCGGAGGCCCTCGACGACCTTGTACGTCGCCGCGGTGCGCACCTCGTCGTTCAGGTACCCGCGCGGCAGTTCGCCGGCGTTGGAGAGCCAGCCGATGCCCGGGTTCTCGGCGGAGAGCAGCCGGGCGTGGTCGTCGGACACGACGAAGGTCTGCGGCCCGGCCTTGAACGCCGGCTGGGCGCTGCTGGTCTGCATCGCCTGCGGCCCGGTCTCCGAGGAGCCCAGCGTGTTCACCAGCTTCAGACCCGGGAAGTAGGTGTCCAGCTCGGACCAGGCCGACGGGGACAGCGCGGCCCCACTGGAGAAGACATAGGACAACGGCGGCGGTTCGGCCCCGGCGCGCAGCGCCTGCACCAAAGGCTGTGCGAACGGGTCGCCGATGATCGCCATCCAGGTGACCTTCTCGCGCCGGCACAGCTCCAGCGCCCGCTCGGCGTCGAAGCTGTGGTCCTCGCTCAGCACGAGGGTGCCGCCGCGCGACCAGGCTCCGTAGGAGAACCAGGCGGCTGCGCCGTGCATCAGCGGCGGGGCGACGAAGGCCCGCAGCCACCCGCGACGGGGAGCATCGCGGGTGGCTGCCTCCAGCGACTCCACCGCGATCCCGCAGGGCCGGCCGGCGAGCTCGCGCAGTCGCCAGATCACGCCCTTCGGCATCCCGGTGGTGCCCCCGGTGTAGAGCACGTGCACGTCGTCCGGCGAGGGCACGACCGGCTCGGCCGGCGGCACTGCACCGGCCAGCACCTCCTCGTAGGCCCGCGCCCCCGCGGGCAGCGCCGCGCCGGAGCCGTCCTCGACGACCACCAGCACCGGTTGCAGGTCCGCGACCAGCGCGAGGGCCTGCTCCAGCACCGGGCCGAACTCGCGGTGCAGGACCATCGCGACCGGCCGGGCGTCGCGGAGCAGGTAGGCGAGCTCCTCGGCCTGGTACCGGTAGTTGACGTTGAAGGGGGCGCACCGGGCGCGGTAGCACCCGATGCTGCCCTCCAGGTACTCCGGGCTGTTGCGCAGCAACAGCCCGACGGTGTCGTTGGGCGACCGCCAGTCGCCGCTCACCCCGTCCCGGGGCCCGAACCCGCAGCCGGTGAGGAACCACCCGAGCCTCGTCGTCCGCTCGCGCACCTCGGCCCAGGTGAGCCGGCGCCCGCCCTGGACGACGCACTCCCGCTCCGGGACGCCGTCGGCGACGGCGTCCCACAGCTGCAGCAGGCCGAACGACCTGACCTCCTCGGTCGACGGTGACGGGCTCATGGGTTCCTCTCGACGTGCGGGTACTGCTCAGGCGCAGGGCGTCACGACCGTCAGGCCGCGTGCGGCTCGAACTCGATCCGCACGTCCTCGATCGCCCAGGTCAGCCCCAGGTGCTCCTTCGGGGTGCAGCCCTCCTGCAGCCGGAAGGACGGGATCCGCCGGTGCAGCTCCTCGAAGGCGATCCGCAGCTCCAGGCGGGCGAGGTGCACGCCGACGCAGCGGTGCGCGCCGAGGCTGAAGGACAGGTGCGGCTTCGCCTCCCGGGTGAAGTCCACCGTGTCCGGGTCCTGGTAGTACTTCGGGTCCCGGTTCGCCGCGGCGAGCGGGCAGAACACCCGCTCGCCCTCCGGCAGCTCGAGGTCCGCCACCTGCGCGGACGCCGCGGCGACGTTCCGCGTGGGCATGGCGGGCGAGGTCCAGCGCAGCAGCTCCTCGATCGCCGGGGCGAGCGCGTCGGGCGTCGCGAACATCGCCTCCCACTGCTCGGGGTGGCTGGCCAGGTAGGCCATGCTCTGCCCGATCACGCTCTGCACGGTGTCCAGGCCGGCCATCAGCAGCAGCACGAACAAATCGGAGAGGTCGCTGTCCGAGATCGGCTCGCCCTCGAGCCCCTGGTTGACGATCACGCTCGTGATGTCGTCCCGCGGGTTGGCCCGCCGGTCCTCCACGATGGCCTGGATGTAGGCGCGGGACTCCTCGCTGGCCTTGATCCGGGCCTGCATCGTCTCCTCCTCGGTGCCGCCGGGCACGCCGTGGAGGAAGATGTTGACCCAGTCGTTCATTCGCTCGGCGTCCTCGAGCGGCCAGCCCATGATGGACAGGAAGACCGTGCCCGGGAACGGGAAGGCGAACTGCGGCACCACATCGCACTTCCCCGTCGACACGAACCGGTCGATCAGGTCGTTCGCGACGCCGCGGATCTGCTCCTCCATGCCCTGCACCCGCTGCGGGGAGAACAACGGGTCGAGGAGCTTGCGGTACTTGCGGTGCACGTCGCCGTCGAGCTCGATCGGGATCTGCGCCTTCTGACCGAAGGCCACCTTCCCGTCCGGGATGTTCGGGAAGCTGACGAAGCCGCGGTTGTTGCGGCGCAGGACGCTCGAGATGTCGTCGTAGGTGGTGGCCACCCAGAACCCGCCCTCCTCCGAGAAGGACAGCGGGCACTTCTCGCGCAGCTCGGCGATCTCGTCCAGCTTCTGCTGGATGGTCCCGCCGGGGTAGACGGCGTAGTCGTGGCGGCGCTCCGCCTTGACCTCGTCCAGGGTCTTCTCGGTCATCGGTGACTCCGGTGGTGGTGGGGCGGGGTTCAGCCGTTGTTCAGCCGTTGAAGTTGCCCCTGCGGGCATTGTCGTTCAGGTTCTCCCGCCAGTTGTCGCCGAACGGGATGGCGACCTGGGCGAGGGTGCCGCCGTCCGTCGTCGGGATGGTGACGCCGGACATGTACAGCGACTCGTCCGACGCCAGGAACAGGGCCGGGTAGGCGCTGTCCAGGATGCGCGGCGCTCGGCTGATCTTGAGCGGGATCGGCGAGTGCTCCGGGATCCACTCGCCCGCCATCTCCTCGTGGGACTTCTCCAGCACGGGGGCGTCCGCGGGGAGGATGAAGTTGGCGGACATGCCGTGTGTGGGGGCGATCGCGTTGATCCGGATCCCGTAGCGGCCGATCTCCCAGGCCGCGCAGATCCGGACCAGCCCGTTGATGCCCGCCTTCGCCGACCCGTACTGCGGGAAGCCCGGGTAGCCGACCAGCGACGCGGCCGACGAGGTGCAGATGATCGAGCCGCCCTCGGGGCCGCCGGGGTTGTTCTTCATCGCCCGCACCGCGTGCTTGACGGCGAAGAAGACACCCTTCAGCACGACGTCGTGCGTCTCGTCCCACTCCGCCTCGCTGATGTCCTCGAAGGGGGTGAGCCCGAAGTCCTTGGCCGGGATGCCGGCGTTCGCGAACATCACGTCGAGCCGGCCGTAGGTGTCGACGGCCGCCTGCACCGCCGCCTCGACCTCCGCCTCGACGGTGACGTCCGCCTTCACGGCGATCGCCTCGTTGCCGTCGGAGAGCACCTGCTTGAGGGTCTCGTTCGCGCGCTCCTCGGAGATGTCCGTGATCACGACCTTCGCGCCCTCCTGCGCGAAGAGCCGCGAGGACACCCGCCCCAGCCCCGAGCCGGCGCCGGTGATCACCGCGACCTTGTTCGCCAAACGCATTGCTGCTCCTCCTGTGCCGCAGTTCCTTCTGGGCGGGCACCTGCCGCGTCCCGTCGGGGGTCGAAGCCGTCCGGAGGGCGGCCTCCCCTGTGCCGGCGGTCACGCCGGACCAAAGTCTCACATGACGTGTTTATCTTTGCAAGTATTACGGTGATGACGATCAGATCGTCAGTCCGACGACGGCAGGCTCTTCGCCTGCTTGATCTCCAGCACCTCGTCGCCCACCCGCAGTTGCCCCGCGCCGGCCTTGGTGCACAGCAGCTCCATGCCGGTCGCGGGGTGCACGTACCGCTTTCCCGTGAGCGACCCGGGGCCGTCTTCTCCGATCGGGTCGCCCGCGTCGACGGGCAACGGCGCCATCGGCACGTTGCCGCAGGTCAGGTCCACGTCGTCGGCGGGGGAGCGCACCACGATCACCTGCGTGGTGCATCCGCTGCTGCCCAGCCTCGCGCCGGTCGTCGGCCTCATCGCTCGTTTCCTTCCGCTCTCACAGGAGCACCTGCACGGTCTTGGCCGCCACGAACTCCCGGACGCCGCCGAGGCCGCCCTGGAGGCCGTAGCCGCTCTGCTTGCGGCCGCCGAACCCGATGTGCGGACCCGCCGGGGCCCCGCCGCCGTTGACGCCGACGTTGCCGGTGTCCAGGGCGCCGGCCACGCGCAGCGCCCGGCCGACGTCGGCGGTGAACACGTACCCGGCGAGGCCGTAGTCGCTGTCGTTGGCCAGCGCGACGGCCTCGTCCTCGTCCTCGAACGTCTGTACCCCGACGACGGGCCCGAAGACCTCCTCGCGGGCCAGCTCGACGGTGTTGTCCGGGAGTTCCACGACGGTCGGGTCGACGAAGTAGCCCTCGGCGAGCTCGCCCGCCGCCCGCTGCCCGCCCGCCCGGACGGTCCCGTAGGCCCGGGAGCGGTCGATCATCCCGACGATCCGGTCGACCGCGGCCTGATTGATCACCGGCCCCATCGAGACGCCCTCGGTGAACGGGTCGCCCTGCCGGACCCCGGCCAGGGCCGTGGTCAGTCGCTCGACGAACTCGTCGTGCACGGAGCGGTGGACCAGCAGCCGGGAGCCGAGCGTGCAGACCTGACCCGCGTTGGCGGTCAGGGTCAGGGCCGAGCTCACCGCGCGGTCGAGGTCGGCATCGGCGAACACCAGGCTCGCGGACTTGCCGCCGAGCTCGAACACGCACGGGGTCAGCCGCTCGGCGGCGGCCGCGGCGATGCGGCGGGCCGTGGCCGGGCTGCCGGTGAACGTGATCTTGTCGATGCCCGGGTGCGCCACGAGATGCGACGACGCGTCGACGCCCGCCGTGACGACGTTGAGCACGCCCGGCGGCAGCCCCGCCTCGAGCGCGAGCTCGGTGGTCCGGATCGCCCCGAAGGGGGCCAGCTCGGAGGGCTTGGCCACGACGGTGCACCCGGCGGCGAGAGGTGCGCCGATCGTCATGCCGTAGGCGCCTGTCGAGCCGTTCCAGGTGGCCAGCCCGGCGACGACGCCGACCGGCTCGATCGCGGTGTACTCGAAGACGCCGCGCCCGGTGAGCGGCACGGTGTCGCCGGCCAACCGGTCCGCCCAGCCGGCCGCCTCCTCGATCCAGTCGGCGCCGTAGTGCACGGAGAACGGGGTGTAGGCCCGCGGGCCGCCCATCTCCAGCGAGGCGATGGTGGCCAGCTCGTCGACGTGCTCGCGGATCAGCTCCGCGAAGCGGACGAGTACGCGGCGGCGGTCGACCGGGTTCCACGCCCGCCACGCGGGCAGGGCCTCGCGGGCGGCGGCCACGGCCGCGTCGATCTCGGCGGTGCCGGCCATCGGGATCGTGGCCTGCGCCTTCCCGGTAGCCGGGTTGACGTGCTCGTACGTGCCGCCGGACGCGCTGTCGAGCCGAGCGTCGCCGACCACCAGGTGGGTGGGCAGGACGGACGTGCGGTCGTCGGTGACGGTCATGCCGTACTCCTGTTCGGGGTGGGGCCGGACACGCTCAGCCCTGCTCGGTCGAGAAGAGGGCGACGCTGCTGAGCTCGGAGATCGGGCCGCCGGAGACCAGGCAGACCTTCGCCCCCGGGACGGGGTTGGGCGACTCCCCGCGCAGCTGGCGGACGGCCTCGACGGCGTTGCCCATCCCGTGGAGGAAGCCCTCGGCGAGGTCGCCGCCGCTGGTGTTGATCGGCAGCCGGCCCGAGGGGGCGATGAGGTTGTCGAAGGTGAGCACCTCACCGGCGGTCTCCGGGGTGCAGAAGCCGAGGTCGATCAGCGCGGAGACGGGCGGGCCGGTGAAGTTGACGTAGAGCTGCACGACGTCGACGTCCGCGGCGGTCAGCCCGGTGCGCTCCCAGACCCGGCGGGCGGGCGCGGCCTGCGACGACGCGTGGTACGGCTCGTGGTTCTCGTCCATCTCGCCCCACCGGCCCTGCGCCCCGTAGGCCGCGCCGAGCAGGTACACGGGCTTGTCGGTCAGGTGCCGGGCCCGCTCGGCCGAGGTGAAGATGATCGCCGCGGCGGCGTCGTTCTCCCGCGAGGAGTCGAACAGCCGGATCGGCTCGGCGATCAGCCGCGAAGAGTCGTAGGCCTCGTCGGTGAGCACCAGGTCCTTGCCGACGGCCCACGGCGTGCGGTTCGCGTGGTAGTAGCTGGCCTGCGCGACGGCCTTGAGCGCGCTCGCGGGCACGCCCTCGGCCTCGAGCAGCCGCTGGGTCCGCAGACCGAGCGCCTGGGCCGGGGCGTCGATGCCGTGGGCGCGGTAGGCGAGCCCGAACACGCCCTGGCTCACCGCGGAACTCAGCCGCCCGCTCGTCGACTCGGCGGTGGCCCGGTACACGACCACGGTCTCGGCCTGCCCGGACACGATGGCCGCCTCGGCCTGCGCGATCGCCCCGGCGCTGCCGCCGCCACCGCCGCCCCAGACCAGGCTGCTCCAGCGCAGCTCCTTCGTGCCGAGGGGCCCGGTCAGACGCGGCCCGTCCTGCAGGTCGGCGCCGTAGGAGACGAAGCCGTCGATGTCGGCGGTGTCGATCCCGGCCATGGCCGCGGCATCGTCGATCGCCCGGAGCAGCAGCTTGCGCTCGGGATCGGGCGACTTCCCGCGCTTGTGGTACGCCGTGCTGCCGTACCCGACGGCGGCGATCTGCGCCGGCTTCATGCCGCCACCTGCTCGGCGAGCGACCAGGTGAGCACGGGAAGGTCGGCGGTCCGGGGCGACGCCGGCCGGAACGAGCCGGCCAGCTGTGCGCCGATCCGGAGGCCCTCCTCGGTTCCGGTGAGCAGTCCCATGATCCGCGCGCCCCCGGCCTGCGGGAGCTCGACGAGCACGTTCACGTACGGCACGAGCTCGGCGTAGGCGGGCACGAACGACAGATGGGTGCGGATCCAGGAGTAGACGCGCCCGACCGGCTCGACCTGCTCCCACGTCATGTCGTAGCCGCCGCACGCCGGGCACCGCCAGTCGGCGGGCCAGCTCCACCGCCGGCATCCCGCGCAGCGCTGGATGCGGAGCTCCCCCGCGCCGAGACCCTCCCAGTAGGGATGGTCGACACGGTCGGAGAATGGATGCACCTCGTCGCGTTCGTTCGCCATCGTCTTCCTCGTCGATGCTTCAGGGCCGTGCTGTGCCATAAAAGTTTATAAAGCTTACACAGTCAAGGCCCCAGAACCTACAGAAGTAAGGCCCGGCCGCCCTCCTCGTGGGAGTCGGGCGACCGGGCCTCGGGGGAGTCCCCGCTCAGCTCAGCCGTGCAGCGGGTACGTGTTGGTGATGTCGACCGTGTTCGGGATGTCGAACCACGAGATCCGGTTGGTCGCGAAGCTGGCGAAGATCATCTTGCCGGGGACCGTGTTGTTCAGGTCGCACGGCATCGACACCGGGGACGGGGTGTCGATCTCGGCCAGGGTGTTCCTCTCGACGTCGAGCTGGCCGATCCGGCTGCCGCCGGTGAAGGTGCCCTCGACGAAGTAGATCTTGCCGTCGCTGCCGAAGCGCAGCTGCCCGGGCTGCGGGAGCGGGTTGCCGACCGACAGGCTGCCGCCGAGCAGGTCCTGCCGCATGGCGAGGAGGTCGTACTCCTTGATCTCGCCCGTCGCGGGGTCCAGCCGGCCGATCTTCGACGCCAGCGTCTCACCGAAGTACAGGTACTTGTCGTCCGGCGACACGGTCAGCCCGGCGGGAAAGGTCACGCCCGGGGTCGGGATGTCGAACTCCTGCCACTTCTTCGTGTCGACGTCGTAGAGCGCGACCTTGTTGGCGAAGCCCTCGGTGATGGCGACGGTGCCCCCGGGACCCTCCTCCATGGCGACCGGCCCGGCGAGCGGGGTCGGGATCGGGATGAGCTCCCACTGCTCGGACCTCGGGTCGAAGCTGCCGATCGAGTTGAGCCCGATCGCCGTGAAGTAGATCTTCCCGTCCTTCGCCCAGGTCGTGTCGAAGGAGACGCCCGGGCCGTTGTTGATCTCGACCGGCAGGGGCTTCGGCGGCACGCCGACGTTCAGCCAGGGGAACGCGTGCGTGGTGATCTCGTCGGTCTCGGGGTCGAACTCGCCGAGGGCGTTGCCCCCGACCTCGCCGAACCAGATGTGCCCGTCGGGGCCGCGGTTCTGCCCGCCGGGCAGGCCCGCCGGATTGGGCAGGGGGACGTCGCGCACCGCGCCGGTGTGCGGATCCACGACCCCCATGGCGTTGCCGACGAACTCGTCGGAGACGAGGTCGCCGTTGTTCGCGATCGCCACCTCGCAGGAGAAACCCGCGGGCGTCGGGAATGCCGGGAACTCGTGGATCGGCCCGGTGCCGGGCAGCGTGGCCGTACCCGACTTCATGCCGGGGGCGTCCGTCGCCCAGGGTTCGGCGGCCGCGGCGGCCGCCCCCTCGGATCCGGGGCGCGCGGCACCCGGCTCCGCGGCGGCCGGCCCGGCCACGAGCACCGCGCCCACCACGAGCGCGGCGCTCGTCGTCGCCGCGACCGCCACCCTGCGCCTCGTCCTTGAAGCCCGCATCAGCTCTTCGCTCTCCTCGGTCGACGTCCGGTCGTCAACTGGCGGACCGGCCCTCGGCCGTCGGGGCGAGAACCAATGATCACCAGTAATCTTTACAACGATGACGAGGCCGGCGGGATGCGCGGTTCACCCGAATCGGGGAGGAGGCCGGCTCGTCAGGCGGCGACCGGGCGGGCGCGCCTGCGCACGGCCTGCAGTCCGAGCCCGCCGATCGCAGACAGCGCGACCAGGAGCACGCTCAACGGCCAGGTGCCGACCCCGAGGTGCGCGAGCTGGACAGCGAGCAACGGCGTCGCGGCCGCGCCGATCATGTTCCCGGTCTCGCGAGCGAGCCCCATGCCGCTGTACCGGACGCCGGGATCGAACAGTTCGGTGACGAGCGTCCCCGCCACCGCGACGATCGCCGTGGCCGCGACGCCGTTGGCCAGGACCATCGCGATGAACAGCCCTGCCGGCCAGTCGCCCCGCACCAGGGCGAAGA
Source organism: Pseudonocardia oceanicola (assembly GCF_047200735.1). NCBI lineage: Bacteria > Bacillati > Actinomycetota > Actinomycetes > Pseudonocardiales > Pseudonocardiaceae > Pseudonocardia > Pseudonocardia oceanicola. The sequence continues at coordinate 41,619 of NZ_JBJZON010000019.1, read as the reverse complement.
ACGGGAAGGCCAGGACGGCCGAGAAGGTCAGCCCGAACGCGATCACCGGCCGCAGGCCGATCCGGTCCGCCAGCGCGCCGAAGACCGGGGTGAGCACGGTGCCGGCAAGCTGCGCCGAGAGCAGGGCCGCGAAGGTGACCGTGCGGGACAGCCCGACCTGCTCACCACCCGCGTAGGACACGACGAACACGATGGAGAAGTAGCCGAACCCGGTCTGCGCGGTGACGATCGCGATGATCGCCAGCACCTCGCGGCGCCGGGGTGCGCAGGATCTCGCGGATCGGGGTCCCCACAGTGGCACCCGCCTCCTCGGCGCGGCGGTACTCGGGCGTCTCCGGCAGATGCCTGCGCAGCCAGATGCCGTAGCCGACCAGCACGACGCTCAGCAGGAACGGGATCCGCCAGCCCCAGTCGAGGAACTGCTCGGAGGTCGTCAGCGACGACACGGCGAGCAGCATCAGAGTGCCCAGCACCCCGCCGAGCGCCGCCCCCGTACCCGGCAGCGAGCCGAGCAGGCCGCGCCGTCCCGGCCTGGCGAACTCCACCGCCACGAGGGTCGCCCCGCCGAACTCGGCGCTCGCCCCGATCCCCTGCAGAACCCGCAGGGCCACGAGCAGCACCGGGGCGGCCGCGCCGAGAGTCGCCCCCTCGAACTGATCCCGCCGGTCCCGCTGCCGCGCCGGCCGACCGCGACCTGCTCCGGCTGCCCGGCACGGTGCGCGGCGCCGTGGCGGGCCGGACCCGACGGGGTGTAGGAGGCTATACCGTCATGACCCGGACCGGTGCTCCGGCGAGAAACGTCGCGATGTCCTCCACCGCGTCCTCGTAGAAGCGCCGGTAGCAGGCCTCGGCCACGAAGCCGACGTGCGGAGTGAGGACCGAGCGGGGCATCGTCCGCAGCGGGCTGTCGGCGGGCAGCGGCTCGACCGAGTACACGTCGACGGCCGCGCCCGCGATGCTCCCGGACTCCAGCGCCTCGACCAGCGCGGCCTCGTCGACCATCGGCCCGCGGGCGGTGTTGACCAGGAACGCGGTGGGCTTCATCAGCCCGAGCCGGCGCTTGTCGATGAGGCCGATGGTCTCCTCGTTGAGCCGCACGTGCAGCGTGACGACGTCGGCCTCCGCCATCAGCTCGTCGAGACCGACGTAGCGGGCCCCGTGCTCGGCTGCGCGCTCCGGCGTGAGGTTCGGACTCCAGGCGATGATCGTCATGCCGAACACCGCGGCGACCTGGGCGACCCGCGACCCGACGTGGCCCAGCCCGACGATCCCGATCGTCTTGCCGGCCAGGTCGATGCCGAGCGACGACTGCCAACGGCCGGCGCGGACGTTGGCGTCCTCCTCCGGGATGTGCCGGACCAGGGACAGGATCATCGCCCAGACGAACTCGGGCGTCGAGGTGGTGACCTCGCCCGTGCCGCACACGGTGATCCCGCGCTCGGCGGCGGCCTCGAGGTCGATCGCGGCGTTCCACGTCCCGGTCGAGGCGATCATCCGCAGCTTCGGCAGCTGCTCCAGCAGCTCGCGGGTGAACCAGGTGCGCTCCCGCATGGCGACCACGATCTCGAAGTCCCGCAGCCGCTCGACGCGCGCCTGAAGCGTCGGCAGGTACTCCTGCACGAAGACGATCTCGTCCACCGCGAGCTCGTCCCAGGCAGCCAGGCTGTGCGCGATCCCCTGGTAGTCGTCCAGCACTGCGACTCTCATCGTGTCCGTCCTGTTCCTCGCTCGATGCGGGTCGCGGCCCGCGGAGTCAGATCCGCTCCAGCAGCGTGCCGGTTCCCAGGCCGCCGCCACAGCACATGGTGACGAGCGCGCGGTCACCGCCGGTCCGCGCGAGCTCGTGCACGGCCTTGGTGAGCAGGATGGCACCGGTCGCGCCGAGCGGATGGCCCAGCGCGATGGCCCCGCCGTTCGGGTTGACCCGGTCGGGATCCGGCTTCAGCTCGCGCTGCCAGGCCAGGACCACCGACGCGAAGGCCTCGTTGACCTCGAACACGTCGACGTCGTCGATCGTGAGGGAGGCGCGCTCCAGCAGGGCCCACGTCGCCGGGATGGGGCCGGTCAGCATCAGCACCGGATCGGACCCGACGGTCACGGAGTCGACCAGGCGGGCCACGGGCGCGGCTCCCGTCCGCTCGACCTCAGCCGCGGACATCAGCAGGAGCGCGGCGGCGCCGTCGCTGACCTGGGACGCGGTGCCGGCCGTGTGCACGCCGTCCGGCTCGGCGGCGCGGACCGGCTTCAGGCCGCCGAGCACGGCGGCCGAGGTCTCGCGCAGGCCCTCGTCCGGGCCGGTGATCCCGTCGAGGACGGGGACGACCTGGCCATCGAACCGCCCGGCCGCCCACGCCCGGGCGGCGAGGGCCTGCGAGCGGGCACCGAACTCGTCGAGCTCGGAGCGGTCGATCTGCCAGGTCGCGGCGATCCGGTCGGCCCCGTCGAACTGGGTGGTCGGCTGATAGAGCTCCGCGTAGCGCCCCTCGCGGGGCTTGCCGAGGGACGGCGAGGTCGGGATGTTCGCGCCCAGCGGGATCGCGCTCATGCACTCGACCCCGCACGCGACGGCCGACTCCACCATCCCGGACGCCACCATCGCGTGCGCGGTGGTCGTCGCCTGCTGCGAGGACCCGCACTGCACATTGACCGTCGAGGCGGGCACCTCCAACGGGAGGCCCGCGGTGAGCCAGGCCTGCCGGGTGACGTTCGACGCCTGCGCCCCGATCTGCCCCACGCAGCCGCCCACGACCTGACCGACCGAGGCCGGGTCGACCCCGGTGCGGGCGAACAGGGCCGAGAGCGGGACGGCGAGCAACTCATTCGGATGGATCGCCGAGAGCTTCCCGCCACGGCGCCCGACGGCGGTCCGGACGGCGTCGACGACGAACACGTCCCTGGCCAGGGTGGTCACGACGAGACTCCTACTTTCTGCACTCTTCGCGATCCCCGTCGGCCGCCAGCACAGCGCCCCGTCGAAGGCCGCATCACTGTGAAGCAAGCGCTCCATCCGAACAGTAGGGGCGCTACTCGAGCTTGTCAATCTGGGCACGTCGTGCAGTACTCTTGCCAGACATTGACCCCCGGCGCATCCTGGCCGTCTTGGTCATACTTGAAGGGGTCGCTCGCTCCAGTGTGGCCCTCCGGCCCGGCCACAGGAGGCCCTGCTGAACGAGGAACGGATCAGCCCCAACGCACGCGGTGTCCTCCGGGCGCTGGCCCGGCACCGGCCGGACCCGGCCTGGACCTTCGCCGAGCACCGCGAGCGGTTCGAGCAGGCGGCCGCCGGCCGCCCGCTCGCCGAGGGCGTCACGGTCACGCCCTGGCCCGCCGGGGGCGGGCGCGCCGAGTCGCTGGTACCCGCCGGCCAGCAGGGCTCCGAGTGCATCCTGTACCTGCACGGCGGCGGGTTCGTGATGGGCTCCCTCACCACCACGCGACCGCTGGCCGCTCAGCTGGCGCTGGTCACCGGCCGCCGGGTGGTGTCGGTGGACTACTCGCTCGCACCCGAGGCCACCTACCCGACACAGCTCGACGAGATCGTCGCCGCGTACACCGCGCTGCGCGCCGAGGGCCCGGCCGAGGTCGTCCTCGCCGGGGACTCCGCGGGGGCCGCGCTCGCCGTCACGACCGCGGTGCGACTGCGCGACACGGGCCTCCCCCTCCCCTGCCGGCTGGTCCTGCTCTCCCCGCTGCTCGATCTCACGCTCGGGTCCGCGACCCTCGACGAGTACGCCGAGTACGACCCGCAGGGCCCGCGCTGGCTGCTCGACCGGATGTGCACCGCCTACCTCGGCACGGTCCCCCGCGACGATCCGCACGCCTCCCCGCTGCACGCGGACCTGCGCAGGCTCCCGCCGACGCTCGTGCAGACCGGCGAGCTGGAGGGCCTGCGCGACGACGCGGACCGCTTCGCCGTCGCAGCGACGGCGGCGGGCGTCCGGTGCGAGCTCACGACGTGGCCCGGCCTGTTCCACGTCTGGCACCAGTTCGCCCCGCGCCTCCCCGAGGCGCGGGACGCCCTCGAGACCGTCGGGAAGTGGCTCGGCCGTTGACCCCACCGGACGGCCGGCCCCGGCCGTCCCCCACCAGGAGAAGGGACCTCCCGTGCTGGTCGAGACCCTGTGCACCACCGAGCAGGTGGCCGTCGTGACCCTCGCCGATCCCGGGCACCGCAACGCCATCTCCCTCGAGCTGGCCGACGAGCTGGACGGCGTGCTGTGCGAGCTCGACGCCGATCCCGACGTGCGGGCGATCGTCCTCACCGGACGAGGTCCGGCGTTCTGCGCCGGGGCCGACCGGGCGGCGCTGAGCCGGGCCGACGAGGCCATCCTGCGGCGGATCTACCGGCCGTTCCTCACCGTGCGCTCGACGAGCGTGCCGACCGTCGCCGCGGTCAACGGCCCGGCCGTCGGCGCCGGGCTCAACCTGGCGCTCGCCTGCGACGTCCGGATCGCCGGCACCTCGGCGCTGTTCGACGCGCGGTTCATGTCGATCCCCATCCACCCCGGCGGCGGACACACCCGGATGCTGCGGGAGATCGTCGGGCCGCAGGCGGCGGCCGCGATGACCGTGTTCAACCATCCGGTCGACGGCCCACGGGCCGCCGCGATCGGGCTCGCCTGGACCTGCGTGGCCGACGCCGAGCTGCTCGACGCCGCCCTCGGCTTCTGCGGCCGCATCACGGCGACACCGCCGTCGCTGCTGCGGACCGTGACCGAGACCTTCGAGGCGACGGCCGGGCTGACGACGCACGAGGACGCGTGCGAGTACGAGCTGGTCCACCAGCTGGCGACGGTGGGCCTGCGGGCGCGGCTCCAGGCGTCGGGCGGTGTGTCGTGAGCGTGTCCGGGCTGCTGTCGACCTTCCGGACGGACCTGCCGGCGGAGCCACCGGAGGTCGCCGCCGAGCGCGCCCGGGTCCGCGACTTCCTCCGCACCGAGGCCGCCGGCACCATGCAGGTCACCTGCGACAGCTGGCTGGCCGGCTTCGACCCGGGGTTCTCGCGCGAGATCGGGAGCCGGGGCTGGATCGGGATGACCTGGCCGGTCGAGTACGGCGGCCGTGCGCTGACGACCGCCCGCCGCTACGCCGTGATCGAGGAGCTGATAGCGGCCGGCGCCCCGGTGGCGGCGCACTGGTTCGCCGACCGTCAGGTCGGCCCGGGCCTGCTGCGCAACGGCACCCCGGAGCAGCGCGCCCGCTTCCTGCCGGCGATGGCCCGCGGGGAGCTGTTCTTCTCGATCGGGATGAGCGAGCCCGAGGCGGGTTCCGACCTGGGTGCGGTCCGGACCCGCGCGGTCCCGGTCGGCGACGGCTGGACGGTGACCGGTTCCAAGATCTGGACCAGCCACGCCCATCGGGCGCACTACATCCTGGCCCTGGTCCGCACCGGCCCGCCGGGCAAGCCGGCCGGCGCGCTCACCCAGATGATCATCGATCTCCGGGCGCCCGGGGTGACGGTCCGGCCGATCACCTCGCTCTCCGGCAGCAGCAAGTTCTGCGAGGTGTTCTTCGACGACGTGGCCGTGCCGGCGGAGGACGTGCTCGGCACGGTCGGCGACGGCTGGCGGCAGGTCCGCCACGAGCTCGCGTTCGAGCGCAGCGGGCCGGAGCGCTTCCTCTCGACCTTCCCGATGCTCACCCTGGCCGCGCGCGAGCACGCCGCCGACCGGCCGCCGCCCGTGGAACTCGGCGAGATCGTCGCCCGGCTGTCGGTGCTGCGGGCCATGTCCGGCCGCGTCAACCAGCAGCTCGGCGCGCCGAACCCGCCGGCGGTCGCCGCCGCGGTGGTCAAGGACCTCGGCACCAGGCTGGAGGTGGAGACCGCCGAATGGGCCCGGGACTGGCTCGCCGAGCAGCGCCCCGCCTCGCCCGAGCTGCGCCGGCTCCTCGACGAGGCCCAGTTGCAGTCCCCCGGCTTCACCCTCCGCGGCGGGGCGAGCGAGGTCATGCGCGACCTCATCGCCCGCGATCTGGAGACGACATGAGTGACCTCGACGTCCTCCTCGACCAGCTCCTGGGCCGCGACACCGGGAACGCCGGCACCGGTGTCGACGGCGCCGCCTGGGGCCGTCTCGACGACGCCGGCCTGACCCGGGTGAACATCGCGTCCGAGCTCGGCGGTTCGGACGGCGACCTGCGCGACGCCGCGACGATCGTCACGCGCGCGGCCGAGGCGGGCGTGAGCGGACCGCTGCCCGAGGCCGTCGTCACGGTGGCGCGGCTCGCCGCGCTGTCCGGACTTCCCGTGGGCCCCGGCCTGGTCACCACCGGCCGGGCCGCCGACGCGGTCGCCACGACCGGATCGGGCGCGGCCCGGCTCACCACGACCGTCCGGGACGTGCCGTGGGCCGAGGCCGCGCGCTCGCTCTGGCTCACGGCCCCGACGACGAGCGGGGCGACGCTGCTCGCCGTGCTCGACCGCGGGGAGTGGACCGCAAAGGCCGGACACAACCTCGCGGGCGAGAGCCGCGACGAGGTGCTGGTGGACGTGGAGCTGCGCCGGGACCGGACGGCCGAGCTCGACCCGGGCATCGGACAGGAGATCGCGCTGCTCGAGGCGTTCTCGCGCAGCGGCCAGCTGCTGGGCGCGGCCCGCGGCTGCCTGGCGCTGGCAGTGGAGCACACGGGGGTCCGCAACCAGTTCGGCAGGCCGCTGAGCTCGCGGCAGGCCGTCCGACACCAGCTCGCCCTGATGGCGGGGGAGGTCGCGGCGGCGGAGACCGCGGTGGCCGAGGCCACGGAGGTGCTCGTCGGAGGCGACCCCGCCGCCACGATCCTGGCGGTCGCGGCAGCGAAGATCCAGGGAAACCGGGTCGCCGGGGTGGTCGCGCGCGGAGCGCACCAGCTCCACGGTGCGGTCGGGACCACAGCCGAGCATCCCCTGCACCACCTGACGACCCGGCTGTGGTCCTGGTGCACGGAGGGCGGCACCACCCGGCGATGGGCCGCCGCGGTCGCCGAGCTGCTCGCCGCGACGCGCGGGGCCGATCTGTGGGCGTTCCTCACCGATTCCGCGAACCCCGATCAGCGCCGATGTTCTGGTGCGTTCGCACCAATCTACTCCCGGAGCAGGCCTGCACAGTCTCCAGATATGCGCCTCTGAGCTGCTCATATACGTCTGACCATTGCGGTAGCGACAGCGCATCAGGTAGACAGTTCTCTGTAGCGACCGCTCCGCTAGACAGCGGTCGCCGAGGGAGCCCGAGGGGAAGATCGACTTTGCTGCGAACTCATGCCACGGACCGGCCCCGATTCGAGGACGAGCTCGAGGACGCGCTCGTCGAGGCGGACGTCCGGGTCCTGCTGATGGTCCTGTTCCACCTGACGGGCGACGAGACCTGGCTCGAGGCGCCCTACCGGCCCGAACGCGACGTCCGGCTGATCGCGGACCGCGAGGCCGGGCTCCCCGAGGAGGTGCGCGCGGAGATCCGCGCGGCCGTCTTCCGGCTGCTCGTCGCCGGTGACGTCGACCCGGCCGTCGACACACCCGACGACGCGACGTTCCTCCGCATGATGAGCGCCTGCCTGGGCGAACCCGTCGCCCCCGAGTACGTGCCGATGATGCTGCAGGAGATGAGCCTGCGGCCCGACGACTACCCCGAGCGGATCCGGGACACCGTCACCGGTGTCGACGTGACGGTCATCGGGGCCGGTGTCTCCGGCCTGGCCGCGGCCATCCGGTTGCAGCAGTCGGGCATACGGGTCACCGTGCTCGAGAAGAACCCGGACGTCGGCGGCACCTGGCTGGAGAACACCTACCCCGACTGCGGCGTCGACACCCCGAACCACTTCTACTCGTACTCCTTCGCGCCCAACAAGGAGTGGTCGGCGTACTTCTCCCTGCAGCCGGAGATCCGCCAGTACCTCGCCGACTGCGCCAAGAAGTTCGACGTCTACGACGCGATCCGGTTCGGGAGCACCGTCCGCGCGGCCCGCTGGGACGACGCGAGCGCCCGCTGGACGGTGACCTACACCGACGGCGACGGGGCGGAGCAGACGCTGACCTCGGACTACGTTGTCCCAGCCGTCGGCCAGCTCAACCAGCCGGCGATGCCCTCGATCCCCGGCCTCGCGGACTTCGCCGGGACGATGTTCCACTCGGCCCGCTGGGATCACTCCGTGGATCTCACCGGCCTGAGGGTCGGGGTGATCGGGGCCGGCGCCAGCGCGATGCAGTTCGTACCGAAGATCAGTGCCTCCTGCGGATCGATGACGATCTTCCAGCGGACCAAGCAGTGGGCGCGCCCGATCCCCGAGTACCGTCAGAGCGTGACCGGCCGGCTCCCGTGGCTGCTGGAGCATGTGCCGTTCTACGGCGCCTGGCTGCGCTTCACGCTGGCCTGGCGCTACGGCGACGGCCTGCACCGGCACCTGTTCAGGGACCCGACCTGGCCACATCCCGAACGCTCTCTCAACGCGGGCAACGAGCGGCACCGCGCCGAGCTGGAGGCCTACATCCGGGAGGAGCTGGACGGCCGGCCCGATCTCGTCGAGAAGGCCCTGCCCTCCTACCCGCCCTACGCGAAGCGCATGCTGATCGACAACGGCTGGTACCAGACGCTCCTGCGGGACAACGTCGAGCTGGTCACCGAGCGGATCGAACGGGTCACCGAGGCCGGGATCGTCACGGCCGACGGCACGCTCCACGAGCTCGACGTCCTGATCCTGGCCACCGGCTTCAAGGCCACTCAGTTCCTGGCCGGGATCGAGGTCGCCGGACACGACGGCCACGACCTGCGCGAGGACTGGGGCGCCGACGACGCCCGGGCCTACCTCGGGATGACAGTGCCGGAGATCCCGAACTTCTTCATGATGTACGGCCCGAACACGAACCTCGCGCACGGCGGGAGCATCGTCTTCCACGCCGAGTGCCAGGTCCGGTACATCGCGGACCTCATCGCGAAGACCCGGGCGTCGGGGCATCGGTCGGCCCGGGTCCGGCCGGAGGTGTACTCGGGGTACAACGAGCGCGTCGACGCCGCCCACCGGTCGATGGTGTGGTCCCACCCGGGAGTCGCACCGTGGTACCGCAACGCCGCGGGCCGCGTCGTCTCGAACTCGCCCTGGCGGTTGGCCGAGTACTGGGCCATGACCGAGCACGCCGACCTGGCGGACTACGTCCTGGACGAGGCGGACGAGACGGCCCAGCCGCTGGCTGGCTGACCGACCCCGGTACGGAAGAACCCCACCGCCTCCGGGCAGTGGGGTTCTTCCGTACCGGGGAGCGGGAGCTCAGACCGTGGCGGGCTCGCTGAGCTCGCCGACCGGCGGATCGTCGCTCGTCACCTGCCGGTCGAGGGGGAACAGGTGGACGTGCTCCGGCTTGACCGCCAGGGTGACCTCCTGGCCCGGGCCCGAGGCCGCCGAGGGCCGCTCGGTGCTCTCGGGGACCCGCAGGGTCCCGGTCCGGTGCTCGACCACGACGTGGCGCTCGGCCCCCTGGTAGGAGATGTCCGTGACCCGGGCGCCCCGCAGGGCAACCCCGGGAACGGGCTGCGCGAGATCGGGCAGCACCGTCAGGAAACCCGGGCTGACGTAGAGGTCGACGGGCTCGCGCACGGTCGCCAGCACGTCGCCGGTCACCTCCCCCTCCTCGGCGCGGACCGAGCCCGCCTCCGGGGCGAGCCGGGCGAGCCGGCGGTAGCCCAGCAGCTCGGCCGTCTGCGGATCCGCCGGATGCTCGAACACCTCGGCCGGCGTGCCGAGCTGGGCGACCCGCCCGGCCCGCATCACCGCGATCGTCGTGCCGAGTGTGAGTGCCTCGGTGAGGTCGTGGGTGACGTAGACGCCGGTGAACCCGAGCCGGGTGTGCATCTGGTGCAGGTCGGACCGCAGCTGCTCGCGGAGCTGGGCGTCCAGGTTGCTCAGCGGCTCGTCGAACAGGATCAGCTCCGACCGGCCCACCAGGGCCCGGGCGAGCGCGACGCGCTGCTGCTGGCCACCGCTGAGCTGTCCGGGCCGCTTGCCGAGGTGCTCGTCGGTCAACTGGACCAGCTTCGCGACCGCCCGCACCGACGACTCACGGTCCGCGGCACCGACGCGGCGCGACCGCAACGGGAACTCGATGTTCTTGCGCGCGGACATGTGCGGCCACAGGGCGAACGACTGGAAGACCAGCCCGATGCTGCGCCGGTGGGTCGGGACGCGCAGCCGGCGTTCGGTGTCGAGGACCGTCTGCCCCCCGATGACGACCCGGCCGTCGTCGGGATCCTCCAGGCCGGCGATGCAGCGCAGCGTGGTCGTCTTGCCGCAGCCGCTCGGCCCGAGCAGCACGAGCATCTCGCCGGCGGCGACCTCGAACTGCACGTCGTCGAGCGCCCGGATCGCCGAGCGGCCGGTGAACGTCTTGGTCAGGCCGGACACCTCGAGGCTACGCACCCCGTCCTCCGATTCCCTCCAGGCTGGACCTGCCGCCGAGCAGGAACGCCAGCGCCACCCCCAGCCCGGTGATGACACACATGAACACGGCGAGCACCGCCGTCGCCGGGAACGAGCCGTAGGCCCATCGGTCGTAGAGCGCGGTCGCGAGCACCTGGGTGTCCAGGGACCTGACCAGCAGCGAGGCGGAGAACTCCTGGGCGATGAGCGCGATCGACAGCGCCGCGCTGGCCCCGAGGGCCGGGCGCAGCATCGGGATGTCGATGAAGATCGTCCGGCGGATCCAGCCGGCGCCGTTGGCCGCCGCGGCGTTGGACAGGTCCTCGCCGATGTTGGCCATGGCCGTCAGCTGCATGCGCGTGGTGAAGGGCAGCTGCAGGGTGATGTAGACGAGCACCATGGACCACGTGGTTCCGTAGAGCCCCAGGTCCCGGATGGGTGGGCTGGTGTAGGCCACCAGGAAGCCCATGCCGAAGATCACGCCCGGGATCCCGAGTGGCAGGCTGATGATCAGGTCCTGCAGGGCGCTGGCGACCGGGCGCTTGCTGCGCCGGTAGATGATCCGCGCGCAGATGTGGCTCAACGGCAGGGTGATGGCGACCGCGATCAGCGAGAACACGACGGTGTTGCGCACCGCCCCCAGCATCGACGGATCGGCGAAGAGGTCGCGGTAGTTCTGCAGGCCGAGGTTGGCGAACGACAGCTCGTTCGTCCAGAACGGGGAGAACGAGACGTAGAGGATCCCCAGCAGCGGCAGCACCAGCGAGACCAGGCCGAACAGCAGCAGGAAGATCTGCCCCGGGAGCCGGGTGCGGGCCATCGGGCGGGCCGCCCGCGAGCCCGTGGTGACGAACCGCGACTGATCCCGCAGCAGGCTCCGCTGCAGGACCAGCACGACGAGGCCGAGGGCGACGATCGGCAGGCCGAAGGTCGACGCCGCGCCGTAGTCGATGGGTGACCGGCTGGTGAACACCAGCATCTGTGTGCTGAGCACGTCGATGGACGCCTGCCGGCCCAGGATCAGCGGCATCGTCACCTGGCCGACCGAGATGAGCAGGGTCGTGGCCGCGCCGTAGATCAGCGCGGGCCGGATCAGCGGCAGGATGACCGAGCCGAAGATCCGCACGGTCGACGCCCCCGACGCCGTCGCGGCGTCGATGAGCTCCTGGTGCAGCTGGGCGAGCCCGCTGCGCACGAACAGGAACACGAACGCCGTCGCCGCGAGCCCGGTCAGCAGGATGATCCACGTCTTGGAGTAGACGTCGAACGGACCGGACCGCAACGGGATCACAGCGCGGATGACGGTGTTCAGGTACCCGACGTCCGGGCTGAGCATGAACGCCCATCCGGTGGCCAGCGCGACGGCGGGGACGAACAGCGTCGCCACCGGGATCAGGCTCATCCAGCGGCGCCCCGGTGGGAGCCGGTGCGCGCACCAGGCCAGCGAGGTCCCCAGTACCAGCGCCACACCGAGCGAGCCCGCGGCGAGCTCGATCGTGGTGACGATGGTGGGGCCCCACGCCCCGGAGGTGAACGCCACCTGGGCGCCGCGCGCGCCGTCCTCCAGGCTCTTCCGGAAGATCCCGACGACCGGCGCGATCGTCAGCACCCCGGTGATGACCAGGGTGACGATGATCAACGTCCGGTCGAGCGACCGGGCGGCGACCTGGCTGGACCGCGCCCCGGGCCGGGCGGTGTCCGGCCCGGGGCGCTCGAGCGTGGCGGTCATCGGATCCCCCGGGTGGCGCCCGGGGCTCGCGTGATCGACCCTATGGTGGTCACCGCCGTCATGACTTGGTGCGGCACTGGGCGAAGTTCGTCGCGGTCGACTTCATGTCCGCGGCGGAGATGGCCGAGGTGTCGATCCGGTCCGCGATCTGGGAGATGTTCCCGAGCGTGCCCGGGATGCCGGACGGCACGGAATAGACCCCCGCGTTGAATGCCTGCTGGCCCTCGGCCGAGAGCGCGAAGTCGACGAACAGCTGCGCCGCCTGCGGGTGCGGGGCCGTCTTCAGCACGGTCGCCGAGATCGTCGGCGCGAACACCGGGTCCGGGAACGCGACGTCGATCGGGGCGCCCGAGGCCTTGAGGGCGTTGACCGTGGAGAGGGCCGGCATACCGACGTCGATCTCGCCGGAGGCGAGCGCCTGCTGCATGGTCGACGAGTTCGGGTAGAGGTTCACCTTGTGTGCCCCGGCCATGTTGCAGAGCAGCTCGGGCCCGAACTTCTGGTTCATCAGGTACATCCAGCCGCCCGCCGCGATCGCCACGCTCGGGTCGTCGACCCCGATCCGCAGCGCCGGGTCCAGGGTGGCGAGGTCGTTCCAGGACTTCAGGCCCCCCGGGACCGTCTTCGTGTTCCAGGCGAGGCCGTACGGCGTGACCTGCACGACGACGGACTTCGCGTCCCGGGAGACGTACGGGGAGTAGGCCGGGTCCTTCCTCGCCGTCGACTGGATCGGGGCCAGCATGTCGACGTGCTTCGGGATGAAACCGGGATCGGCGGTGAGGTACACGTCGCCGACCCCCTTCCCGGTCTGCGACTCGGCCTCGACCAGCGGGGTGAGCGCGCTGTCGCCCTGCTTGTTGATCGTGACCTTGATCGAGGCGTACTTCGCGTTGAACGCCTTGACGAGCGCGGTGTTGGAGGCGTCGACCGTGGGGGTGTACAGCACGATCTCTCCCTCGGCGGCCGCCGCGGCCGGGTCTACCGGGCCGGTCGCGGCCCCCGTGCCCGCGGTCGGCGCCGATCCGCCGCCGCAGGCGGCGAGGACCATCAGGCCGGCCGCGGCGACCAGCGCCGCTGCCCCGCGGCGCGCGCTGTCACGCCTGCTCATGTGCCACACCGCTCCAGGTCAGGGAACCCGCGACGAGCGGGCGATGACGGATCGGATCGCGGTGCGGGGTGATCGACGACAGATCGTCGAGCTGTTCTGTCGGGTGGGGATACACGAGAGTTCCCTTCGGTGCGTGAACAACATCGTCGTAGCTCACGTGGCCGGCGGCCGACGACCGCTCGACCGGTCCCGGAGAGCGCCCGAGGAACCCGGTCGTGCCGGGTCGTACCGGACCGCTGTGCGGACGACGGGCCCGCCGCACCGGTTGGGTCGACGGCGCGATCCCTCCGAGGTGAATCGGCACCACGCTAACAGCCATCCCCGCGGCTGTGAAGCGTGCGCTCCATTCAATAGGGTAACGATGTGGCGGACGTGTCACGGCCCTGCGCCGAAGCGTGCGCCCAGCCCGGTCCGACGGACGTCAGCCCTCCGCGAGGACCGCCTCCGCCCGCGCCACGGCCGGCTCCACGTCGTGGCGGAGGATTCCCTCGGTCAGGAGGTTGTAGAAGATCTCGGCCACCTGCTCGTGCGTGTACTGCCCGGCCGGACTGAACCACTGGTAGGACCAGTTGCACATGCCGAACAACGCGAACCGCAGCAACCGGACATCCACGTCGCGGAACTCCCCGGCCAACACGCCGCGTCGAATGACCTGGTCGACGAGACGATCGGCCTGCTCGCGACGCTCCACGAGACGCACCGCATGCTCCCCCTGCAGCGCGTGCTGCTCCCGCAGGAAGACCGTGACCTCGGCCTTGTGCATGGCAACGACCTCGAGCTCGACCTGGAAGATCCGCAACAGCTGTTCCCGAGCCGGGATCGGCTCGACGACGGCGGCCTCGAACTTGACGATGAGATCGTCGATGAACGTCTTGTGCAGGTCGAAGAGAATGTCCGCCTTGGAGCCCGCATGATGATAGAGCGAGCTCTGGCTGACCCCGGCACGGTCCCCCAGCTCACGGACGCTGGTGCCGCCGTAGCCCTTTTCCATGAAGAGCTCCGCAGCCGCCTTCCGGATCCGCTCCTTGACGTCTTTCGAGGCCATCGCCGCTCCCCACTCGCTCGTTCGAGACTGCCCCGCCGCCTCGGTCCCGACGCCGTACGCACCTTCGTTCTGCAGCGAGCGTAGCACCCACGTCATTGGAGCGCTCGACATGGCAGGCGCGGCGCCACCGCGGCGTCAGCGAACTGACCTGCTGAATCCAGCTAGGTTGTCTCATCGAACGAGAGACCCGACCGGGCCCTGGCGCTCCAGTGATGCTCCGCAGCGGGCGGGATGTCCGGCTCAGCCGGGCGAGCCGGCGTCCCCGTAGCACGCCGCGACCAGCGCCTCCGCCGAGACCTCGGCGCGGTCGATCATCCGGGTGAGCCGGCCCTCGCGCATGACGACCACGCGATCGCAGATCAGGTCCAACTCGGCGAACTCGGAGGAGATGAACAAGACCGCCTTTCCCTCGTCGGCGAGCCGCTGCATCAATGCGTAGAAGTCGGACTTCCCGTTGACGTCCACGCCGTGGGTCGGCTCGTCGAAGACGAACACGTCCGCGTCGTGTTCGAGCCATTTGGCGAGGACCACCTTCTGCTGGTTGCCCCCCGACAGCCAGCGGGTGGCCTTGTCCACGCTCGGTGTCTTCACGTCGAGATCCGCGCACAGCTCGTGGGCCCGGGCGCGCTCGCGGGCGCGCGACGGGAGGGGCACGCCGCTCCCGAGCCGGAAGTGCCGCAGGCTCGGGAGCGAGATGTTCCGGGCCACGCTCGAGTCGAGCAGCAGGCCCTGTGACCGCCGGTCCTCGGGAAGGAGCACGAGCCCGTGGCGCAGCGCCGCCCGCGGCGAGCCGATCTTCACCACGGTTCCCCGGACCCGGATCGTCCCGGTGTCGGCCTTGTCCACCCCGCAGATCAGCCGGGCCAGCTCGCTCCGCCCGGCACCCACCAGCCCGGCGATCCCGAGGATCTCACCGGCGTGCAGCGACAGGTTGGCGTCGTGGACCACGCCCGCCCGGCCGAGCCCCGTCACCTCGAGCAGCCGCTCCCCGCGGGTCGATGCCCGCCGGTTCGGCACGCGGACCGGTGCTGCCCCGGCCGAGCCGCCCGCGATGTGGCCGACCAGGTCGTCCGGGCTGATTTCGTCGGTTGCCAGCCGCGCCGTGATCTCCCCGTCCCGCATGACGAGCACGCGCCCGGTCACGGTGAAGATCTCGTCGAGCCGGTGGGAGACGTACACGACGGCCACGCCCGCCGCGGACAGCGAGGCGACGACCTGGTGGAGATGGCCGATCTCGGCGGCGGTCAGGGATGCCGTCGGCTCGTCGAGGACCAGGACCCGGGCGTCGGCAGCGAGGCCGGCCGCGATCATCACCAGCCGCTGGTCGGCGACGCTCAGCGTGCCCACCGCGGCAGTCGGGCTGATCGCCGCGCCGAGCCGGTCCAGGATCTCCCGGGTACTCGCCAGCATCCGGCGCCTGCTCACGAAGATCCCGGCCCGTCGCGGGTACCCGCTGCCGAGGAGCACGTTCTCGGCGACCGTCATGGCCGGGATGTCGGCCCGTTCCTGGTGCACGAACGCGAGTCCGTGCCGGCGGGCCACCACGGGCGAGGACAGCGCGACCGGTTCCCCGTCGACCAGCAGCTCGCCGCTGTCCGGCTGCACGGCGCCGGCCAGCATGCGGATCAGCGAGCTCTTGCCGGCACCGTTCGGGCCCACCAGACCGACGACCTCACCGGCCCGGAGGCTGAAGGACACGTCATGGACGGCCCGCACCCCCGCGTAGTACTTCGTCAGGCGGGAGACCTCGAGCGGTGGCGGTGCGCCGACCTCGGCGGCGGGCACCTTCGGGTTCTGGGTCACGGCTGTCCCTGCTCGCTCAGGCCCGGTCGGCGTCGCGGGCGGCCTTGGCAGCCTCGTAGTCGGCGAAGGCCTTCTTCACGTTCGCCTCCTGGCCGCCGGCCAGCTCGCCGCGGCGCTCCTGCGCCCAGCGCTCGCTGCGGACCAGCGGATCGGCGGAGCCCGTGAAGCGGGGCATCACGTACTCCGCGAAGAGGTCCAGCGAGTGCAGTGTGTCGGGCCAGTTGGCCCACTCGTGGGTCATCATCAGGTAGGTGCCGAAACCGCCGGACTGCTCGACGAGCGCGTTGATCTGCTCGATCGCGTCTTCCGGGGTGCCGATGACGCCCAGCCCGGACTCGACGACCCACTCGATGCGCTCGTCGGTGGTCTCGCCGGCCACCGAGAAGTGGGTGGCCGAGTTGGTGTGCACGAAGTAGTCGAACCACGCGTCGATGCCGTGCCGGGCCTGCTCCCGGGCCAGCTCGCGGGTCTCCGCGATGTGCATCGGCCCGACGAGACGCCAGGTGCCGCGGTCCGCCGTGTTGCCGAACTCCGCGCAGCGCTCCTCATAGATCTCCCACATCTTCGCCAGGGCGTTCTCGCCACCCGCGGAGTGCCGCGCCATGGTGGCGCCGATGGACAGCAGGGAGGCGCCGTGCCTGCCCGCCAGCCGCGGCCCGGCCGGGGAGGCGGTGGCGGCCACGGCGAACTCCAGCTCGGTGCTCGGCAGCATCTGCAACCGGGCCTCGTTGAGCGTGTACCGCGCGGTCGAGACGGTGACCGGCTCGGCGCCGCGCAGCAGCGCCAGCAGGACCTCGAAGTCCTCGGCGAGCGCCTCGCGTTGGGTGGTCTGGTCCAGCCCGATCATGTGCGCGTCCGTGGTGAGCACGCCCGGGCCGACGCCGACGGTGAGCCGACCATGGGTGAGCTGGTCGATCAGCGCGATCCGGTCCGCCACCCACAACGGGTTGTGGTACGGCAGCGACACGACGCCCGTGCACAGCTGGATGCGCTTGGTCTGCGGCGCGACGTAGGGGATGAACACCAGCGGGTCCGAGATCAGCTCGGTGCCGCAGGAGTGGTGCTCCCCGAACCAGATCTCGTCGAACCCGAGGTCGTCGTAGCGTTGGGTGAGCTCGACGTCTCGCTGCAGCAACAGCTGAGGGTTCCGGCCCGTCGGGATGTGGTAGGGCGGGTGGAATGCTCCGAACTTCATGACGGAATCTCCTCGGCACGTCGCGGAAGGTGGCGCTCGATATCGGTGTTCTCTGACAAAGGCGCCCGCTCCGGGACCGGCCCCGGGGTGGCGCGTCGCCGACGTCGTCCCGGTCAGCCCGTGGTGCGGGCCTCGGCACGACGTCGCCGCTTCGTCCTCGGCACGGCGAGCGAGCGACGCTCGAGGCGGGAGACGAGCACGCCCACCACGAGGATCGCGCCCTGCACGAGGTTGATCGCGTAGGTCTCCAGGTTCAGCATCGTCAGACCGGTCTGGACCATGCCGAGGAAGAGCACCCCGACGACGGTCCCTGCGACCGTGAACTCGCCCGGCTTGAACACCGCGGTCCCCAGGAAGGCCGCGGCAAAGGCGGGCAGCAGGTAGGCGCCGCCGATGCTGGGCGTGTACGACGCCGCCTGGGCGCTCAGCATGATGCCGACCCCTGCCGCACCCAGGCCGAGCAGCGCGAACCCGATGAGGCGCAGCTGGCGGGTGCGGACCCCGGCCAGCCGCGCCGCGTCCGGGTTCCCGCCGGTGGCGTACATGTACCGGCCCAGCTCCGTCCGCTCGAGGACGACCGCGATGATCACGGCGACGACGACCGCGATCCACACGAGGTTGTTCATGCCGAGGCGGCTGCCCTGGCCGATGGCGGCGAACCCGGCCGGGATGCCGTCGAAGATCGACGCCTGGTCGGTGATGGCGAACTCCGCACCGGCCACGATCGTGCCCATGGCCAGCGTGATGACGAACGAGGAGCCGCCGAGGTAGGCGACCAGCACCCCGTTCACGAGCCCGACGCCGAGCCCGAAGGCCAGCGCGATCAGGATCGCCGCGACGGGCGGGAAGGCGAGCTTGCTCATGAGGATGACCGCGGTGCCCGCGCCGAGACTGATCACCGAGCCGAACGACAGGTCGAAGTCCTTCATGACCAGCACCACGGTCAGGAAGACCGCGATCACCAGGGAGGGCGCGGCCTGCAGCAGGATCGACGTCATGTTGTCCAGGGTGAGGAACGTCGTCGGCCGCGCGATCCCGAACACCAGGAAGGCGAGCACGAAGGCGCCGATCAGGCCGAACCGCGCGACCAGCCCCGGCCCGGCAGAGGCCCCGCGGGTCTCGGCCGGACCGCCGGCAGAGCCGGGGATCGGTGGGGTGCCCGGAGCGGCCGCGGCCGCCTTCCCCGTCTCGGGCGTCACCATGTCGGTCATTGCATCAACTCGCCTTGTACTCGGCCGACCACTTCGCCTTGAAGAACGCCGTATAGTCGGATCCCGGGGTCACCGGGCCGGATGCGGGCAGGTCGTCCTTGGTGAAGATCCGGTAGGACTCGAGGTTGAAGCCCCCGTACTGCAGGTCGTCCGGTGTCGCGGCGATCGTCGCGTTCCGCGCGAAGTAGCCCGCGAGCTGGTCGATGGCCTCCCAGTTCGACGGCGCCATGTTGTTCTCGACGACCGCGGTGATCGCGCCGCTGCGCATCAGGGCCAGGGTCCCGGAGTCGGTCCCGAAGGTCAGCACCATCGGGCGGTCCGGAAATTGCTGTGACGGGAAGCGGCTCTGCACGGCCTGCGCACCGGACTGCGCGGCGACGTCGAAGGAGAACCAGATCGCCTTCAGGTCGGGCTGCTGGACCAGCTGGTCGGTGATGGTCTTGCGGGTACCCGCCTGGATGTTGGTCGGATCCGTGGTCGCGGTGGCCGCGACCTGGATCTGCGCGTTGCCGGCAGCGGTGTCGACCGCGTTCGTGCGGACCTTGGCCCACGTGGCTGGGAAGTCGTTGACCGAGATCGTGGGCGCGTCACCGGCGGTCTTCAGCTTGGCGACCATCCAGTCGGCGAGCAGCTTGCTCTGGGTTGCGTTGTTCGGTGCGTAGGAGCCGAGGATGGCGGGATCCGACGCGACCTCACCGCTGGTGTTGATGACCGGGACCTTCTGGGCCTCGGCCTTGCGGAGCTGGGCGTTCCAGATCGACGGCTCGTTACCGATCGACACGATGGCGTCGACGTTGCGCGCCAGCAGGGTGTTCGCGCAGTTGGCGATCTTGACCGGATCGCCCTGACCGTCACAGGCCACGGTCTCCCAGCCGATCGCCGTCGCGGCGGCCTCTATCGACGCCTGGGCGGTCGCCCCCGACTCCGCGGCCTGGACCGGCTGCAGGATGCCGATCGTCTTCTTCGGCAGGGTGACCGGGGCGCCGGCGGCCTGTCCGGCCTTCGTGCCTGCGGCGGTCGCCGCCGCGGTGTCCGGACCCGCCAGTGCCGCACCGCTGGCGGCGGGCGTACCGGCATCTGTCGTCCCGCTGGTGCCGCCGCCACATCCGGCACCCAGGAGAACCAGCGGTACTACAACGGCGGCAGTCGCCCAACGCAGGGCGACCGACTCACGGAACTGCATCGTTCCTCCTAGTATGGGCCAGTCGGTGACTCGCGACGACGGGCGGCTTCGCCGCCCCGTCCGGCACCACTCCCGACCGCTGTCGTTCGGGACGGTAGCAAGCGCTCCAGTAGGTGACAAGATGGAGCGCACGCTTCAGTTTGGACGCTGGCGGTGCGCGCTGCCCTACGCACCGCGCGGTCCACCGGTGCGGCGTCCCGACCCCTTGCGGACGCCACCGAGGAGTGCGTGGATCGCAGGGCCCGGGTCCCGGTCCCGGCGGACGGGCTAGACGGCGCTCTCACCAGCACTTATCGGCGCCCAGCAGCGCCGATGGCTCCGTCGCGGCCGGAGCGCGCGGGCGTGGTCGGCCTGCCGGGCGCGTGCCCATCCGTCGCTGCTTCGCCGGTGCAGCCGAGTCAACGGACTCGGCGCCGCGACACGGCAGAGTGGGCCGCCGCGGTACCGACGGCCATCCGAATTGCCGGAAGGTCGTTCGCATTGGACGAGGATGACTGGAGCGAGCGCACGCTCGCTTGGCGATTGACGGTCGTCGAGAGCGTCCGCCGCTCGGTTCCGCGTGCTTCCCGGGTGTCAGAGCTCGAGCACGAGCCGACCGCACCGCGCTCGGGACACACACACCATCATCACGTCGCCCGCCGCCCGCTCCGAGGCGGACAGCACGGAGTCCCGGTGGTCGATCTCTCCCGAGAGCACGACGGTCTCGCAGGTCCCGCAGGTCCCCTCGGTGCACGACGAGTCGACCTCGATGCCGGCCCCCTGGGCCGCGTCCAGGATGGACTGACCCGCGGCGACCTCGACCGTGATGCCGGACTCTGCGAACTCGACCTCGAAGGCGTCCTCGGCACCGCCGAGGAGGCCTTCGGCCGGCCGGAACCGCTCGACCCGCAGCGCGCCCTCCGGCCACCCCTCGCAGTTCTTCTCGACCGCTGCCAGGAGTGCCTCCGGACCGCAGCAGTACACGACGCCGGCGGCCGCCCGGTCGCCGAGGATCGCGGGCAGGTCGAGCAGCCCGCGCTCGTCCTCGGGCCACAGAACCACCCGCTCGCCGTATCCGGCCAGCCGCTCGGTGAACGCCATCGACGTGCGCCGCCTGCCGCCGTAGTACAGCGTCCAGTCGGCGCCGGCCCGGTCGGCGGCGGCGATCATCGGCAGGATCGGCGTGACGCCGATGCCCCCGGCGATGAACGTGTACCGCGGCTCGTCCACGAACGGGAAGTTGTTGCGCGGTCCCCACACCCGGACCGGGGCGGACACCTGGAGGTAGTCGTGCACGTACTCCGAACCGCCCCGTCCCTCGGGCTCGCGGAGCACGGCGATCTCCCACCGGTCCCGCTGCGACGGGTCACCGCACAGCGAGTACTGCCGGCGCAGCGGCTCGCCCGCGATCTCCACGCCCAGATCGAGGTGCGCCCCGGGTAGCCACTCGGGCAGCTCACCGCCGTCCCCCCGGACGAGGACGAGATGGACGACCCCGTCGGCCGCCTCGGCCCTGTGGGCGACGATGAGATCCCGCTCCTCCGACGGTTCGGTGGACACCCGGCCTCCAGCGTTCACTGCTCGTGCTCTCCTGACTCGACTGGACCCCGATCGTCCCGGCGGGCCGGGGCCGGGCTCGGCGCGGCCGTCACAGGGCGGCGGTCGCGGCCTCCTGCATCGCGCGCAGCCCGGCGTGGATGAACGGCTCGATGGTGAACCGCAACAGCCGGGCACCGGCCGCCACCGCGCTGCCGACGTTCTTCTCGTCCACCACCGTGCCCGCGGTGCGGCCGGCGGCGACGACCCGCCGGATCGTGTTCAGCACCAGCTCCTGCACCTCGGGGTGCTGGGGCTGCCAGAGGTACTCCTCGCCCATGGTCTGGGCCAGGTCCGACGGCGCGACGAAGAAGCAGTCGATGTGGTCGACGGCCAGGATCTCGTCCAGGTTCGCGATGGCCCGGACGTCCTCGATCATGGCGACGACGAGGATGTCGTCGTTCGCGTCGCGGTAGTAGTTCTCCACCCCGAACGAGCGCCGAACGGTGCCGACCCCGCGCTCGCCCAGCGGCGCGTACCGGGCCCCCTCGACGATCCGGCGGGCCTCCTCGGCGGTGTCCACGTGCGGCACCATGATCCCCTGGACGCCCTGGTCCAGGGTCCGGCCGATGATCGACGGCACGTTCTGGTTGACGCGCACCATCGACGTGATCCCGACGAGGTCGCACACCCGGGAGAGGTCGCCGAGCTGGCTCCAGGTGATCGGCCCGTGCTCCATCTCGATCCAGGCGATGTCGAGCAGCCCGAGCATGCCGAGCCGCTCGATGTGGTCGGCATCGGGCAGTGAGTTCGGACCCAGGATGGGGGCCAGCACGGGCTCGCCCGCCGCCAGCTTCCTCCGGGCCCGGTTCTCGATCTGGCGTGGCATGTCCTGGGTCCTCCTCCTCGAGACGTTCCGGCGCCTGCGGCGCCAGGAGACGGGCGGCGACGGGTCAGATCTCGACGACGACCGTGGCCTCGTCGCCGTCGACACTGACCGGGAAGGTCTGCACGCCCTTCTCGAGGCGCTCCAGCACTTCGGAGCTCTCCTCCACCGTCACGTCGTAGCGCCGGACGCGGTTCTTCGACGGGAAGATCGTTCGGCCGGTCGCGATGTCGAACTCCCAGTGATGCCAGGGGCAGGCCAGGATCTCCCCGTCGCGCACGGACTCGACCAGGGGCGGCTTCCGGCCATCGAGATGGGCCTCGGTGGTCCCGCTGACGTAGCCCTTGCACAGCGGCGCGCCCATGTGTGGGCAGGAGTTGCGCAGCGCGAAGAACGTGCCGTCGATGTTGAACACGCCGATCCCGGCGGGCTCGGGCTCCGGGTAGATCACCAGCGACGTCCCGGGCGGGATCGAGGCCGCCGGCCCGACGACGTACTTCATCGGACCGCGTCCGCGGGGGCGAGCGCGGCCAGCGCGGGCTGGGCGGCGAGCCGCGGGATGTCCCGAAGCGCGTTCCCCCACAGCAGCGCGTCGCGCGCGGCGTCCGGCCCGTCGGGGAGGACCTCGGAGATCCGCACCTGGTCCCAGAAGGGGGTGTGGCTGCCGTAGATGCCCTCGCTCACGCGACCGGTGATCGCGTCGAGCGCGTCCTCGTGCCGGACGCCGTCGACCGTCCCGTCCTGGGCCTGGGTGATGAACCGGCAGAACCGCGGCGCCCGGAGGCTGGGCAGCTCCTCGATCCACGGCACTTCGACCCGGGTGGCCTTCCAGTCCGCGTCGAGCCGCCAGAGGAGCGGCTTGACGATGTCGATCCCGCCGTCGCCGAAGAGGAAGCGCAGCTCCGGCAGTCGGTCGGGGATGCTGCTCGCCGTGAGGCTCAGGGCGTGCACGGCGCTCATCATCGACCGGGTCGCGTCGTTCTCCGACCACTCCACGGGCTGGCCGACGGCGGTGTGCAGGTACTCGGCCGCGTTGGCCAGGTCGTCCTGGATGTGCACCGGCAGGCCATGATCGGCCGCGGCCTCCCACACCGGGAAGTACTGCTCGTCTCCGTAGTGGGCGAAGGCCCGCAGCGGCACGACGACCTCGACGAAGCGGGGATCGTCGGCCCAGCGCTCGATCTCGCGCACCGAGGCGGCGGAATCGGCGATCGGCAGCCGGATGCCGGCGACGAAGCGCTCGTCGTGCTCCAGCCACACCTCGCGCACCCACTCGTTCGTGGCGCGGGCGACCGCGGCCGCCTGCCGCTGGTTGGCCAGCAGGCCGCGGGTCAGCGGGCTCAGGACGGCGACGTCCACGCCGCGCGTGCCGAACAGCAGCTCGGCCATGGCCGCGGGCGACCGGGCGGCGTCGGCGTCGGTGATCTCCGGGAAGGGCGCCTCGAACAGCTGGCCGAGCACGCTCGTGAGGCGCACGTTCCGCCAGGGGGCGGGCAGCCGCTCGATGTACTCGGCGTCGTTCATGATCGGGTGGACGGCCGCGTCGATCACGGTCATCGTCACGCCACCGCCGCTTCGGCCGGGACCTCGGTGGGCAGCCCGTAGAAGTCGATCGCGTTCTGGGACATGATCCGCCGATACATCGCGTCCGGGATCCCCTTCGGCAGCGCCTGGCGCGGGTCGTCGAAGTCGTAGTGCGGGTAGTCACTGGAGAACATCAGCACCGTCTCGGCGTCGGCGAGCTCCAGCAGCGCGACGAGGTCACGGTCGCGCGGGGCGCGCTCCATCGGCTGGCTGGCGAACCGGACCTGATCGCGGACGCAGGCGATCGGGTGCTTCATGGGGCCGGTACTCCAGCGGGTGCGCTCGTCCCAGTTGACCGCGAGCCGGGTCAGCAGCGCCCGGTGCCAGAGGAAGCCACCCTCCAGGAAGGCGATCCGGAAGCCGGGGATCCGGGCGAAGGTGCCGTTGCAGATCCAGCTGACCAGGTGCGCGGCGTAGTCGAGCGGACGCGCCACCGCGTGGAACTCCACGTACTGGGCGAAGTGGCCGATCGGGGTGATCCCCAGCGGCAGCCGGCCGCTGTCCTGGAAGTGCATACCGACCGGGAGCCCGTGACGCGCAGCGGCCTCCCAGATCGGGTCGTACTGCGGGTGGCCGAGCGGGCGGTCCGAGTCGTGGGCGATGAAGACCTGTTTGAAGCCCGGGTGGCCGGCCCACGTCTCGATCTCGCGAACCGCGGCGGCCACGTCGTCGAGCGGGACGCAGATGCCGCCGAAGAACTGGGCTCCATCGCGCTTGAGCCAGGTCTCCGCCTGCCACGCGTTCATCGCCGTGGTCAGGGCGAGGTTGAGCACGGGATCGGTCGGGTGCGCGACCAGCGGCGTGATCATCGCGAGGTCGACGCCGGCCTCGCCGAGGAGCTGGCGGCGGACGAGGTCGCGGTCCGAGCCCGGGGCCTCGCCGTTCGGTCCGGTCGCCTCGACCCGGGTGCCCGAGAACAACGGCGTGTGGCACGGGCGGCGGGCGTTGATCAGCTGCTCCGGCTCGGCGAAGCGGCTCAGCCGGTCACGGTGAGCGGGCGCGACGTACTCGAGGAGCTCCTCGTGACCGGACGGCCGGAGATGGACGTCGGTGTCGACGGTGGCGACCGCACGCGCGACGTCGATGGTGGGCGCGATGGGCATCTCATTGCCTCCGAAGGCGTAGACCTGGCGCGTGGCGGATCGATTGTAGCAAACGCTCCAGTCACATTGAAGCATCCGCTCCAGTGATCTACCGGTCACGAGGACGTGCTCTCCATCGCCGGGACGGCCGGGGTGAGCAGGTCCAGACCGGGCGCGGGCGCCCCCGACACCGCGGCGACGAGCAGCCTCCTGACCTCGTTTCGCTTGATCTTGGTCGCCGACATCGGCCAGGTCTCGACGAGGCCGACGTGGCGGGGGACCTTGTACCCGGCGAGGACCCCACGGCAGTGCCCGATCACGGTCTCCGCGTCGATGCCGCCCCCGGCATCGACGGCGAGCTGCACGACGACGCCCACCACCTCGCCCAGCCGGTCGTCGGGCACCCCGACCGCCTGGACGGCGAGCACGGCGGGATGCTCCATCAGGAGGGACTCCACCTCGGCTGCGGCGACGTTCTCCCCGCCGACCTTCATCATCTCCTTGACCCGGCCGCGGTAGCCGAGCCGGCCGCGCTCGTCCATGACGCCGAGGTCTCCGGTGTGGAACCAGCCGTCCGCGTCGACGACGGCCGGGCCGCCGGTGTCGTCGCGGAAGTAGCCGTCCAGGATGCAGTGCCCGCGGACGAGGATCTCGCCGACTTCGCCCGGGGGCAGGTGCTCGCCGGTCACCGGGTCGCCGGCGACCACCTCGATCCCGCGCATCGGCCGCCCGGAGGTCTCCAGCCGCACGGCCGGCTCGTCCTCCGGCTCGTGGTAGACGATCACCCCGCACGTCTCCGTGCTCCCGTAGCAGGAGATCAGGTCCGCATGCGGCAGCGCGTCCCGCAGCCGACGCAGCTGCGCGGGGAGCCCGATCAGCATCATCATCCGGACCGCGCCCAGGTCCCGGCCGGCGAAGGTCGGGTCCTCCAGGATGTCGTTCGCGACGGCGGGGAACGCCGGGTACAGCCAGGTCGCGCGGCGGCGCTCGATGGCGTCCAGGCCGGAGCGGGCGTCGAAGTGCCGGGTGGCCAGCATCGTCGCCCCGGCGTCGACCACCGCCACGAGGGGCAGCAGGTACGCGACGTGG
This sequence comes from Pseudonocardia oceanicola, assembly GCF_047200735.1. Lineage (NCBI taxonomy): Bacteria > Bacillati > Actinomycetota > Actinomycetes > Pseudonocardiales > Pseudonocardiaceae > Pseudonocardia > Pseudonocardia oceanicola. The sequence continues at coordinate 15,809 of NZ_JBJZON010000019.1, read as the reverse complement.
GTCATCGGGAGCGGGTCCCAGAACAGGTCGGCCGAGGTCAGCAGGAACCGTGTCCGCCCGGTCTCGATGCCGTTGCGGACGATCGCCTCGTGCGGGTGCCGCACGGCCTTGGGGTTCGCCGTGGTGCCGGACGTGTAGAGGAGCACTGCCTCGTCCCGGCCGCGCACCTGGGCCGCGCCCTCGAGTACCGCGGCGCTCTGTTCCTCGTCGACGCCGTCCCACACGCCCGCCCCGGCCGTGACCCCGGGGACCCGGGCCTCGCCCAGGCTCACCACCCCGGCGAGGCCGGGACCGTCGACGCGCGGCGGCCGGCCGGCAAGCCCGGCCAGCTCCGGCAGGGCGCGGGCGAGCCGCTCCTGGTGGTCGCCGAACGCCTCCGCGCCGCCGGTGACGACCAGCTTCGCCTGCGAGTGAGGGACGGCGTGCGCCAGCTCGGTGACCTGGAACCGGCTCCCCAACGGCACCGTGACGGCGCCGAGCAGGGCGTTCGCGAACAGAAGCTCCACGAACTCGGCCCCGTTGGGCAGGAAGAGCGCGACGTGGTCACCGCGCCGGATGCCGATCCGGCGCAGCGCCGCGGCCCGCCGCGCGGACGCCGCGAGCAGCTCGGCATAGGTGTACTCGTCCTCGTCGACGGCGAGGGCGGTGCGGTCACCGTACTCGCGCGCCGCGATCATCAGCAGGTCGCCCAGGGTCGACGGCGCTCGCTGCGGTACGTCCGCCGCGGAGGTTGCCTTCATGATGAGTCCTCAGCTGAGTTCGACCCTCGGCACGCCGGTCGTGCCGAGGGAGATGGTGGCGCGATTCGCGGAGAGTACTCGCCGGATCCGGCCCGGCGCGGCCGCGACTGGAGCGATCGCTCCAGTGTGGTCATGGACTGCCCGCCCCCGCGTGCTCGACGTCGACGACCTCGACCCGGCTGCGGGCCCGGCTCTTCAGGTCGTACGCCGGGTCCTGCAGGTTCGCGATGTCCTCGTCGCCCATGTCCGTCACCACCAGGTGCAGCCGCCGCCGGTCGGGGCCGCCGAGCACGCAGGCGATGGCCCAGCCGTCGACGTCGATCCGGTCGGTGACCTCGCCGCCCTCGAGGACCCGCTCGAAGCAGCCGTCGTGGGGATGGCCGACCCACACTCCCCCGGCCTCGTCGAGACAGATGCCGTCCGCCGGTCCGCTGGTCTGCGCGAAGAGCCGGCGGGGCCCGAGGGTGCCGTCGGCGGCGATGCTCCACGCCCCGAGCTGGCCGGACGCCGTGGAACCCGAGATCAGTGTGCTCCCGTCGGCGGTGACGGCGAGGCCGTTCGCGAGCCGGAAGTCCGGCTCGACGAGTGTCGCCGACGCGTCCGGGGCGACCAGGGCGATCCCGTCCGGGCCGGTGCCGGCGAAGTCGGCGTAGCCGTCCCGCCGGACACCGACGTAGGCCCGGCCGAGCGGGTCGACGACCATGTCGTTGACGTGCCCGGTCCCGGGGAGCACGGCCGAGAGGTCGCTGTGCACGCGGCGCGACCGCCCGTCCGGGCTCAGCGCGAGCACCTGCTCGGTGCGGATCATCGCGACGAGCACGGTGCCATCGGCCAGGAAGCCCAGCCCGGAGGGCATGTCGTCGAACTCGGCGAACAGGCTGCGCTCGCCCTCGGCCGTGACCTGCCAGATCTTGTGGTCGTGCTGGTCGGAGAGCCACAGCCGGCCGTCGTGCCAGCGCGGTCCCTCGCCGAACACGAGCCCGTCGCAGAGGACCTCCGGCATCATGACGGGTGGGTTCCGGTCCAGTAGGGCGACACCTCGAAGACCTCGGGGTTGATCACCGCCGCCGCGGGCGGCCGCTCCCGGCGAGAGGCCATCACGACGAACTCGGCCGCCAGCTGGCTGCCCCGCGCCGGCGCCTCGCGGGTCGCGCCGCCGACGTGCGGGGTGAGCACCACGTTGTCCATCGTCAGGAGCGGGGAGCCCTCCTCGATGGGCTCGGGATCGAACGTGTCGAGGCCCGCGCCGAAGATCCGCCGGTCCTCGAGGGCCTTGACCAGCGCGGGCTGGTCGATCACCGGGCCGCGCGCGGTGTTGACCAGGATCGCGGTCGGCTTCATCAGCTCGATCTCCGCAGCGCCGATCATGCCCCGTGTCGACGGCAACAGCGGGGTGTGCAGCGAGATCACGTCGGCCCGCCGGAGCACGTCCTCCAGCCCGAGCAGCTCGACGCCGTTCGCCGCGGCCCACTCGACGTTCGGGGCGACGTCGTAGGCCACCACGGACATCCCGAGGGCCTTCGCCTTCAGCGCCACCCGGGACCCGATCCGGCCCACGCCGACCAGGCCGAGCGTCTTGCCGTCCAGCTCGATCCCGAGCCGGCGCCGCCAGGCGCCCTGCTGGAGCTCGCCGTGGTACCACACGACCGACTTGGCGACCGCGAACATCAGGGCGATCGCCTGCTCGGCCACGCTGAGCTCGTTGGTGCCGGGGGTGATCGTGACCAGGACGCCGGCCTCGGTCGCCGCCGCGATGTCGATCGTGTCGTAGCCGGCGCCGCGGCGGGCGATCATCTTGAGCTGTGGGAGCTGCGCGAGCACCTCGCGGGTCACGTGCGGGGCGCCGACGATCGCGGCGTCCACACCCTGGAGCAGGTCGACGACCTCGGCGTCCCGCATGCCCACGTCGTTGATCTCCGGGTGCGCGGTCTTGCCGTAGGGACCGTCGACCAGCTCGCACCCTCCCTCGTGGAGGGTGCACGAGGGACCATCGGTCACGTCGAAGTCCTGTGTGCTGGCCTGAACTCGCCACGCCATGCGAGCGCCTCCGAGTACGTCGTCGTGAGGGGCCGGGCTCGCGCCCGGCCCCGGCCGAAAGCTGTCGCGCCACAGATTCGAGCGCTCGCTCCAAGCTGAGCACTCGGCCGGGGGGATGTCAAGACATCCGTCGGCCGCCTGCACTACCCGGCGATCGCGGCCCGGGCGCGCTGCCGCGTCTGCAGCAGGCCGTCGCGCACGAAGGGCTCGGTCGGGAACCGAAGGAAGCGGGCGCCCGTCGCCAGCACCGCCTCGAAGTTCTCGGGCAGAGTCAGCGTGCCACACGCCTTGCCCAGCCGCACGCACTCGGTGAGTGCCTCCTGCACGACCTTCTGCACGTCGGGGTGCAGGGGCTTGTCGAGGTACTTGGGCCCCATGGTCTGCGACAGGTCGACCGGGGCGACGAAGATGCAGTCGATGCCCTCGACGGAGAGGATGTCGGCCATGTTGTCGATCGCCGTCACCTCCTCGATCGTCGCGACGACGAGGGTCTCGGCGTTGGCCTTCTCGAAGTAGTCCTCGACGCCGTAGCTCTGCCGCGGGCGCCACATCCCGCGCGCGCCCAGCGGGGCGTACAGCGCGCCCTCGACGATCCGCTCCGCCTCGGCCTTGGTGTTGACGTGCGGGATCACCAGGCCGCCCACCCCGCGGTCCAGGGTGCGGCCGAGGATCTCCGGGTCGTTGCGGTCCACCCGGACCAGGGAGCTGATGCCGACCAGGTCGCAGGTCCGGGCGACGTCCGCGATCTGGTTCCAGACCCAGGGGCCGTGCTCCATCTCGATCCAGGCGAGGTCGAGCAGGCCGGCCACGCCCATCTGCTCCAGGGTGTCGTTGTCCGGGATCGAGTTCGGCCCGATCTGCGGGACGAGCACCGGCTCGCCGCGGAGCAGTTTCGCCTTCGCCAGGTTCGGCCTGATCTCGGCCATGTCGGGGTGGTCCTCTCTCGCTACTTCTCCGGGGCGGGGGCGACGGCTCGCCGGCCCCGGTCCGGCGGGGCGGGCGAGCGACCGGTCACGGGATGCCGGCGCCCGGCACCGAGCACTCGACCGCCTCCACGCGCCCCCGGAAGCGGCTGTCGTGCTCGTCGCCGGGGTTCGGGAACCGGTGGATGTCGTCCCCGTTCTCGTTGTTGACGATCAGGTACAGCGTGCTCCGGTCCGGGCCGCCGAAGACGCACGCGATCGCCATGTCCCCCGGCCCGACCGGGATCTCGTCGACGATCTCGCCGCCCTCCGCGATCCGCAGGAAGCGCGGGTTCTCCCCCGGGTTGCCGACCCAGGCCATGCCCTCGGCGTCGAGACACATCCCGTCCGGGATCGCGCCGTCGGTGAGCGACGCCCACAGCCGCCGGTTCTCCAGGTCTCCGTTGTCGGCGATGTCGTACGCGACGATCTGCCTGCCCATCGTCGACGCCACGATCAGGGTTCCGCCGTCGGGTGTCACCACCATGCCGTTCGGGGCGCGGAGGTCCTCCTCGACCAGGCGCATCTCGCCCTCCGGAGTGACCAGGACGATCGTGTCCGACCCCTGCGGCGGCTGTGCGTAGCCGCCCGAGCGGACGCCCACGTACGTATTGCCTCGCGAGTCGGTCAGCATGTCGTTGATCTGCGGGCCCCACTTGCTCATGTCGACGAAGAGCTCGGGCGGGTCCGACTCGCCCTGCACCGCGAGCAACCGACAGGAACGCATCGCGGCGACAAGGGCGGTACCGTCAGGCAGGAAGCCGATCCCCGAGGGCATGTCGTCGAACTTCGCGCGCACCGAGGTCCGGCCCTCTTCGACCCAGTAGAGGGTGTTGGCGTGCTGGTCACTGACCCACAACCGCGTCCCGTCCCAGCGTGGGCCCTCGCCGAACCACAGCCCGTCGAACAGCACCCTCCGAGTGCTCAGATCCATGAGTCGCCTCCTTCTCGTGACGTCGTGCGGGGCAGGCCCGGCGGCGGTTCACCGCAGCACCGGTCGAGCACCCTGGTTGTGCGGGTCAGAAGGACAGCACCGGATCGTCCGGTGCTGCGAGCTCGACGCCACCCATCGCCACCTCGTCGACGGTGCCGTCCATGAGCTCCACGACGTTGCCGTCCGGATCGGCGAAGAACCAGGTGGCCACCCGGCCGAAACGGCCCATCACAGGCCAGATCCGGGTGCCGCCGTAGCGCTCGACCCGCTCGAGCGCCGAGGGGGTGTGCGGGACCTCGATCCCGACGTGCGGGAAGAAGCAATCCGGATCGGGCCGCGCGGGGGCCGGCTCGTGTCCCTCGAACGAGAAGAGCTCGAGGGAGGTCGCACCGAACGTGACCATGCAGTACCGGAAGGCCGTCCCCTCAGGGGCGCCGAACATGGTCGGCCCGACGGGCGGGGGGAAGGTCATCGGCGGGATGGAGAGCCGCCCGCCGAGGCCCTCGACGTAGAACCTCAGGGCCCGCTCCACGTCGCCCACGCGCACCGCGACGTGCTGGATCATCCCCACCGCCCACGGCGTCACCGGGCGGAGGCGGTTCAGCTCCTCGCCCGACCACTCGCCGAGCGTGCCGGCGTCCTCCGCCGGGCCGCGCAGCCGCAGGCCCTGCCGCAGCCGATGGGTGCGCGGGCAGACCGTGGCGGTCCCGCCCGGACCGTCGATCGTCCGGCCCTCCAGCGCCCGGACCCGGCCGTCCGCGTCGGCCGCGCCCGCGGCGCGGGCGAGCAGCAGCGCGGCCCGCACGCCGGCGGTCGCGGCACCGCGCAGGCCGGTGCCGTAGCGGACGAGCGCCCTGTCGAGGCCGTCGAGGACCGTCGGCGCCCCCGGCGCCGCGTCGCCGACGGTGCACAGGATCCGTTCCAGCGCGTCCGGGCCGGGTCGCGGGGACAGCTGGCCGGTGCCGTTGACGACGATGCTGCGCGCCGCCAGCCCGGCCGCGGTCAACGCGGCGGCGAGCTTCTCCCGGTCGGCGTCGTCCCACGCGACGACGACCGCGTCGGGACCGTCGGCGGCGATGCCCTCGACGATCTCCCCGAGGGCGGCGGCGTCCCCGCGGACCAGCGTGGTGTCGACCTGGTGGCCGAGGGGCTCCAGCACGGTGCGCGCCGAGGCCACCGCGTTGTATCCGAGCAGTGTCGGCCGGGCCAGAACCCGGACGCGGGCTCCCGGGCACGCCTGGAGCGACGCCGCCACCACCGCCAGCTCGTCGTCGAGGTCGTGGGCGCTGCTGAAGACGAACCGGCGCGGCCCGCGCAGCCCCACGCCCAGGGCGGTGCCGATGATCGCGAGCACCCGCCGCCGCTCGGCGACCGAGGCGATCTCCGCGGCGACCGACGAGGGGGCGCAGACCGCCACGGCCTGCCCGCCGAGGTCGAGGAACCGCTCCACCTCGGCGACCGTCTCACCGACGGTCCCCGACGACGGCAGCACCGACACCTCGACGGCCGGCCCGCCGGGACCGGCCAGGCCCGCCCGCAGCCCGGCCAGGAAGGCCTCGTCGTGCTGCCGGAGCTCGTCGGCACCCGAGGTGACGACCGCGACCGAGAGGGATCCGGCCGCGGTCACCTCGAACCAGCCGTGACCCGGTCGCCCAGCAGGGCGCTCGCGTTGTCCGTGAACACCGCCCGGTGCCAGCTCTCCGGGAGGAGTCTGGTCGCGTCGGCGACCGTGTCGGCGTCGGGCTCGGGCATCCCGCTCGCGTAGCAGATCACGTTCTCCAGCGCGGGGATCGTACGCAACGCGGCGTGCAGCGAGGCCGGGTCGGCCGGCCGGTCGATGCGGTAGCTCCCCACGTGGAAGTGCTCGAGGAAGTAGTCGATCGGCGACTTCCTCACCCATGGGGCGTCGCGGCCGTAGGCGCCGTAGTTCACCTCGAACCGCCACAGGAGCGACGGGATCCAGGCGAGCCCGCCGCCCACGACGAGGACCTGCAGGTCCGGGTAGCTCTCGAACACTCCCTGGCCGATCAGCGAGGTGATGTGGTTCATCAGGCTCTGCCCCGCGAGTGCCCGGTACTCGGCCGCGAACGACGACAGTCCGCCCGCGGTGCTGTGCGAGATCGTCTCGTTCGCGCTGTCCCCCGTGCTGTGGATGACGAGCGGCAGGCCGACGTCGCACGCGGCGCGGTAGATCGGGTGGTAGATCGGGTGGCCGTACGGCTTGCCGAGCCCGTTGCCACCCATGTGCACCGCGACGAACCGGCCGGTCGCCGCCGAGCGCCGGATCTCCGCGGCGGCCTCTTCGGGCATCTGACTCTGGATCACCATCCCGCCCACGAACGGCGATCCGGCCGGCGCGAGCCACCGCTCCGCGACCCAGCGGTTGCTCGCCGCGCACAGCTCCAGCGACACGTAGGCGTTCGGGTCGGCGGCGAAGAGCACCCCGGCCCGGTGGGCGAGCAGCGCCCGCCCCGTGCCGTCGACCGCGACCCGGCCCGCCAGCTCGGCGAAGTCGGGGGGCAGCCCGGACGGCTCGAGCGGATGATGCCACGGGGACAGCACCCGGACGTCGCGCTCACCGAGGTTCCACGGCATGCTGCCGCGGGTCCCCACGTACTCCTGCCACGCCCGCGGCAGATATTCGGTGAACTCCGCCTGGACCTGCCAGTCGCAGTACACGCACAGGTCGATCGTCATGCCGCTCCTCCGGCGGACCGCGCCGCCCGCGCGGGCCGCAGGACCACGAAGACCCGGTCGTCGCGCACCTCCACGGGATAGGTCTTCACCGTGACGCTCGTCATGCGCACACCCGCCCCCGTCCGCAGGTCGTACTCCCAGCGATGCCACGGGCAGATCAGGACGACCCGGTCGCCGTCGAGGTCGGCCACCCCGGACCCGTCGCCGGTCAGGGACCGGCCGACGACGCCGAAGCAGAGGCTGCTCGCCTCGTGCGGGCAGCGGTCCCTGACGGCGAAGAACTCGCCGTCCCAGCGGACGACCGCCAGCTTCAGCCCGTCGATGTCGACGGCCTTGATCTGGCCGTCCGCGAGCTCCGAGACCCGGGCGACCTCGACCTCGTTCGCGTCGGCCACCGGGGCGCTCACGCCGCGCTCCCGGTCCAGCCGAACATCCGGGCCGCGTTGCCGTAGAACAGGTCCGGCAGCCAGTCCTGCGGGAACCGGCGCGACACGTAGTCCACGGTGTCGGTGTCCCAGTGCGGGTAGTCCGTGGCGAAGCAGATGTTGTACCGCAGGCCCTCGGCCGTCTGCAGGAGATCGGCCTGGCTCGACGGACGCGGGCCGGGCTCGAGTGGCTGCGTCGAGATCCAGAGATGGTCGTGGAGGTAGGTGCTCGGCAGCGCGTTCAGATACGGGTTCTCGCGCCGGAGCGTCTCGAACTGGCCGTCGAGCTGCCACAGGACCCACGGGGCCCAGTTGCAGCTGGCCTCGAGGACGGCGAAACGCAGCTCCGGGAACCGCTCGAACACCCCGTGCGCCAGCAGGCTGGTCACCTGGTGCATGCCGGGCTGGTTGAGCAGCGTGTACCACTCCATGCGGTTCATCGGGAGCCCGCCCGAGGTCGGCAGGGCGGGCCCGCCCCAGACCGGGCTGCCGAAGTGCACGGCGACCGGCAGGTTCATCTCCTGCGCCGCCTCGTAGATCGGGTAGTACACCGGATGCCCGTAGGGCATGCCGATCCCGTTGTCGGCGAGCAGCACCTCGACCATCCGCTCGTGCCGGCCGATGCGCCGGATCTCCTCCGCCGCGGCCTCGGGCCACTGCGAGGTGACCAGGACGGCGCCGTGCAGCCGGTCGTCACGGCTCAGCCACTGGTCGATGCACCAGTCGTTCGCCGCGCGGGAGACGGCCGCGGCGAGGAACGGGTTGCGGTGCGCCATCTCCTCGCCGACGTCGTACTGCAGCACGGCGTGCGTCACGCCGATGCCGTCGAGGAGCTGGTCACGCAGCACCTCGTAGGAGGTGCCCGGAAGCTCACCGTTCGGACCGTACGAGTCCAGCTGCTTGTTCGTGCCGAACGCGAACGGATAATGCATCGACTGCGCCTTGACCGGTGCCGACCGCAGGTAGTCCCGCCACTCCGGGGCGATGTACGGGATCAGCTCCTCCTGGGACGACCACGAATGGTGGACGTCGCAGTCGACGATCGGGCCGGTGTAGCGCGTCCGAGTCTGCTCGGCGCGCTCGGTGACTGCGGTGGCCGCCATGGGCACCCACTCCCTCTCGTCTCCGCGGGATGCGGGCACCGCCCGCGAGCCCGCCCACGGTTTCGCCGAGCCGCGCGGCGCAGCGGGACCGTGGGCGGGCGTGTCCTCACGGGGTGGTCTTGGCCGGTGGGTCGCCGAGCGCGTCCTTGTAGTACGACATGTCGACCATCTTGTCGTAGGCGATCTTCGGGTCGTCCGCCTTGATCGACGGCAGGCCGACGTCGTTCTGGAAGAATTCCAGCGTGGCCGGCCAGTTGTCGGGGTAGAAGTACCCGGCGTCGGGGTAGAGGAAGGGCTTCGTGTTGTCGAGCGCGTTGACCAGGCCGGCGCGCGGGGTGGCCGCGTAGTCGGCGTCCTTCATCAGGATGTCGGCGATCGCGCCGGAGTCGAAGGTGCCGCTGTTGAACGTGCTCTTCCACGTGGCGTCGTAGGCCTTGATGAACCGCTCCACCGCGTCCTTCTTCTGCTGGAGCGTGGTGGTCAGCCCGTGCAGCCCGGCGACGGTCGGCGGCGGGACGTACGTCTGGGTCTTGGCGTCGACGACGACCTTGGCCTTGCCGTCCGCCACCACGGTGCCGTAGGTGGAGGGGTTGCCGATACCGCAGTCGTAGGTGCCGCGGGACAGGCCCGGGGCCGCCACGGTCGGGTCGGCGGGGGTGATGTTGTAGCTGAGGTTCAGCGCTCTCTTGTACGCCACCGCGAAGCCGTACTGGCTCGTGTTGGCCGGACCGGTCACGACGTTCTTGCAGTCCTGGATGCTGTTGATCCCGGGTCCGCCGTACACGAACCCACCGATGCGGCCGGACGTGTACTGGTACACGAGCTGGGTCGGGCGCCCCTGGGCGGTGAAGGCCATCGCACTCACGCCGCTGCCGATGCTGACGTCCGTCGTCCCGTTCAGCTCGAGCTGCTCGAAGGTCGTGGTCCCACCGACCTTGAACTGGACGTCGACCCCTGCCTTGTCGAACTCACCGGTCAGCTTGGCGGCGTAGGCGACCGCCGAGAACGCATCCGCCTGACCGACCCCGACCACGAGCGTCGGCCGGGCCCCCGAGGGGTCCGATCCGGTCGAGCCTGACGAATCCGTGGGGCCACTGCTACATCCGGCCAGGACCAGGGTCGCGACCGCGAGCGCGGCACCGCCCCCGGCCCATCGCGACATCACGCGCCCGCGACGTCGGTCCCTGCTCAGGTGGACACGCATTTCCTGTCTCCTTCTTCGTTGAAAGACGAGGGCACCGCACCTATCGACGTCGGGCGGCGGGAGCCGCTACTTGCCCCACCAGTGGAGGATCCGGCGCTCGATGAGGCTGGTCGCCCCGACGATCGCCACGCCCAGGACGGCGAGGATGATCACGACGGCGAAGGTCGTCGCCGAGTCCACGGACACGGTGGCGACCGAGAGGATCTTCCCCATGCCGTTGGCGCCGGTGAGGATCTCTCCGGTGACGACGACGAGCAGGGAGAACGTCGCTGCCAGCGGCAGGGCGGCGACCGTCCAGGCGAACACGTACGGCAGCCGGATGGTCGCCATGATCTGCCCCTTCGAGGCGCCCAGGACCTGGGCGTTCTCGAGCAGATGAGCCGTGACGGTCCGGCCGCCCTCGTAGGCGTTGAAGAACGCCACGAAGAACACGACCATGATGGCGTTGAACACCGATGCCTCGTACCCCGGGCCGAAGATGATCACGACCACGGGGATGATGGCCACCCGAGGGACGGCGTTGAGGCCCACGAGGAAGGGTCGGAGCACCCGGTTGACGAACGGGGAGTTGCTCAGCAACAGGCCGACGAGCGCACCGAGGACGAGCCCGATCACGAGGCCGACGAGCGAGGACGTCACCGTCGGCCAGACGAACGACCACACGGCGGCGCGCCCGTTGGTGCCCGACAGCAGGTCCCAGAGCGTCTGGCCGACCAGCTGCGGCGAGCTGATGACGAACGGGTCGAGGAAGGTGTTCTCCCGCACCCACGGGATCTGTGGGAGCCATTGCCAGGCGGCGAGGACCGCGAGGACGATGACGACCTCGCAGGTGATCACCAGCGAGGTCTGGTTGCGGGCGAGGACGCTGCGGCGTGGCATCGCTCAGCCCTCCTCGTCCGTCGCGGGCGTCCCGGGCGACGCGGCGCTCGCCCGGATCTGTGCGCTGAGCTCGTCCCAGAGCACGCCGTACATCGAGAGGAACTCCGGCGTCTTGCGCAGGGCCAGCACATCGCGGTCGCGACCGAACGGCACGGAGTGACAGCCGGCCACCCGGCCCGGCCCCGCGGTCAGGATCGACACCTCGTCGGAGAGGCTGATCGCCTCCGCGAGATCGTGGGTCACCAGGATCGCCGACATCTCCATCCGCTTCATGATCCGCAGGACGTCCTGGTGGATGGCGAGCCGGGTGGGCTCGTCGAGGGCGGAGAACGGCTCGTCGAGCAGCAGCAGCTCCGGCTGGGCCGCCACCGCGCTGAGCAGCGCGACCCGGCGGCGCTGACCGCCGGAGAGCTGGTACGGGTACATCTTCTCGTAACCGTTGAGGTGGGCGAGGTCGATCAGCTCGGCCACGAGCTCGTCGACCGCCTTGCGGTCACGTGGCTTCTTGAACCGGTAGTACAGCCGGATGTTCTGCTCGACGGTCTTCCACGGCAGCAGGGTGTCCTTCTGGAACATCATCGCCACCGTCTGCCGGCCGGGGTCGAACGAGTGGACCTCCACCCGGCCCCCGTCAACCTCGCGCAGCCCCGCGACCAGGGAGAGCAGCGTGCTCTTCCCGCAGCCACTGGGTCCGACGACCCCCATGGTGGTCCCGCGGGAGACCTGGAGCGACAGGCCGCGCAGCACGTCGGGGCTGCCCGGAGCGTAGCGGTAGGTGACGTCGGTGATGCCCAGGGCCGTCTGCGGCCCGACCTCCTCGACCCCCGGATGCGGCTGCGCCGACACATCCTGCACGCTCATCACAGGACGCTGCGCAACTGCGCGTTCGCAGTGAGTGCGGTGGCGTGTTCCATCTGTTGTCTTCCTCTCCTGACGACGCGGCCGCCGGGATCACGGCCACCGTCCCGACCAGCTCCCGAGTCGAGCGCTCCAGACAAGCTAGCGATGGGATGTGAGCTGCGTCAAGCAGATCGCGAGGGAAGATGCGCGGTAGGGAAACCTGAACGACAACCATATATGCAGGTCAAAGGTCATGGCTGCCCGACCGGGCCGCCGCGGACGCCCCGTTGACGAGCCACCCACCCGCGCATTAGCTTCACTGGAGCGTTTGCTCGAATCGCGACGAGGCACAGGGAACGGTGGCCGTGCGCTCCATACTGATGATCTACGGCATCCGGGAAGCCGCGACGCCCTGACCGGTCCTCGAGGTGCCGAGCTGGCGGGCGCCCTCGAGAGCAGCATGGCCGCCCTCACCGCACCGGGCGAGCTCGTGGGCGGGGCGACGCTCGCGGAGCCCGGCACGGCGCGGCGCGGACGACCCGTCCGGAGGGCGACGCCCCGGTGATCTCGGACGGCCCGTTCCTCACCGGCCCGGACCAGTTCGGCGGGCGTACGTGTGTTGGCCTGGATGTCCACGCCCGTTCGGTGGTGGCGTGCGCGATCGACGACCAGGCCGGGGAGATCCGCAGCCTGCGGCGGGGGGATTCGAACCCCTGACCCCTTGACTGCCAGGATTTCACCAGATCCCTCGCAGGCCGTCTACCTGCGACGACGCTGCAGGAACTCCTCAGAAGCCTCCGCAACTCGCACCACGCGCAGGGACTCGCACCACGAGTGGCTCCACGGCGGAAGCCCGGACAGGCATTACTGCCCCGGGCCGGGTCGCTCTCTGTGCGTTGGTGCTCGTCGGAGATTGTGCTGATCAACCTCACGCTGTTCCTGGGGGATCGGACGGCTCTGTCGCCGACATCGGGCAGGGGCTGGTTCCACGGCGTGGATCGCCTGTCTGGCCGCTCCGAATCGCGAGACTGGGCCGGAGAGGAATCGGCGGACGGAGCTCGGGTGACGTCGGGGATCGTGGCGGCCGCCGAGCGGCTGCGCACCGCAGCGAGGACTGCAGAGCCGTGTGAGCCCGTACGGGATCTCATCAGCGGGGGCGGCGAGGCGTACCAGGTGCAGCGCCTGCTCACCGAGTCGGCGCTGGCCGCCGGGCGCCGGATCACCGGCGGACCTCCAGGTGTGCCCGTCGGTCCGCCCGACTGCACGATGTTTCCGTACGTGAGCGAGTTCCCGACGACGGAGGGGCAAGGCGTGGAGCTGACCGATCGAGTCGCCCCTGGCGACGGGAGCGAGCCGAGGGGTGGGCGCTGCGGCGGCCGTCGCTCTGGCCGAGGCGGGCTGCGACGTTGCCCGCGCGGCGCGCTCGACCGCCTCCTCGCCCGGCAGGTCACCGAGGCTGAGCCGGGCGCGACCCATCCTCCGCTCCATCTCGTCACCGGATCCCCGGTCGAAGCGGCCGCGGCCGCGGCGGCCTGGAACGGCTGAGGGTCTCTCGAACCGCCTGGATGTTCGGACGCCGGGTCGCCGGTCGCGAGCGGCTTGGCTCGCGGCTGGCTGGATCCTCGAACAGCGCACCCACCGGCGACGCCGACGGCCTGCCGCGGAGAGCATGGTCGACCCCGGCCTGCACCTGCGCCTCGTCGGTGACGTCCATCGCCATCAGGACGCGGCCTCGCCGTCGGCGGTCATCTCGGCGGCCTTCGCCGCGGTGCCGCCGTCGATGCCGGCGACCATCACGGTGGTGCCGTGTCGCCCCAGCGTCCGCGCAATGGCGAAGCCAATCCTGGGCGGCGTCGGTCACAAGCTCCGTCCGCCCCGTCAGGAGGTTGCCGGCTCGGTGGGCGTACCGCCGGTACACGGTTTGTCTTCCGGTCGGGAGCGGAGCGAGCACGTCCAGGACACGGGCCTCCGTGCGGTCGAGGCCACGTCGCCGCGGCGGCCGACGAACTCGGCCAGGTGCCATCCGGTGATGCCTGGAAGTCGCGGGCGAGCAGGGCGAGGCCGAGGTGGGCGTGCTCGACGGCGAGCGACTGGGTGTGCCCCGCACAGCTCACGGCGGCGTCGCGGGCCTCGATAGGTCGCGTCGTGTCGCCGAGGGGCCGGCCGCTCGCGAAACCGTCGAGCACCACCCAGCGGAGGGGCCGGTGACCGCCTCTTGGAGGCATCCCCACCCGAAGTCCGTCGCGCTGCGAGTACGGCCTCCGCGAACTCCACGCAGGCACGGTGCGTGGATGCCCCTCGAAGCGCATTCAGGGCCCGCTCATGGTGGGCGGCGCCCTGGCGCTGAAGGTCAGAGGTTCGCGGAGCGGGGTGGGCGTGCTCAGCACGCGATCCGAACCACGCCCGGTCAGCCATGCCACTCCCAGACCTGCCCGCCTCCGCTGGCACCCGGGGCACGACGGGCACGGTGGGCCGGACTGAACCCGTAGAGCGCACGCTCGCGGAGCAGGAGGTAGCACGGCAGGGCAAAGCAGAGACCGAGCAGATGGCGGGAACGAGCGCCCACCACTGCTCCACCCCCGAGCGATCCGTATCCCCAGGCCATCAGGCCAGGAAGGCCGTCGGCGCGAGGACCACGCACGTCACGCCGTACAGGTTGAGGATGGGCTCACCACGAACGAGCCTGACGAGCAGGAGTCCGTTGGGTACGACCTGGCCCACGGCCGCGAAACCGACGAGGACCCGCTCTCGGACGAGCTGCTGCCTACTCCGTCGTAGGCACGCTTCCATGTGCCTCCTCCCGTCAGACCACGACGGTCCCTGCGTCCCGTAGCCGTCCGATCTCCGCCGGGCCGAGCCCGAGGACCTCGGCGAGGACCTCCTCGGTCTCCCGGCCCAGCTTCGGCGCAGCCCCCGGCTCGCCGTGGTCTCCGTTCCACCGCAGGGGTGAGCGCGCGGTGATCGCACTCGTACCGCTGGGCAGCACCGCCTCGGCCAGCACCGGATGACGTCCGTTGCGTTGTGCCGCGACGACGTCCGTCATGCCCTGGTAGCGGCCCCAGAGCACCCGGGCCGAGTCCAGCTCGTCGGACACGGTCTTGGAGTCGCGCACGAGGAACCACGGCTTGAGCACCGCGGCGATCGTCTCCCGCAGTCGGTACCGCTCGGCCTCCTGGGTGAGGTCTGCGTCCAGTGCCTGCTCCAGCGCCGCGAACACCTCCCCAGTGCCGGTCACCGTCATCAGTGCGGTCCACTGAGCGGGGGTCAGCGCCACGACCATCACCCGCTGTCCGTCCGAGCAGGCGAAGTCGACGCCGAACGACCCGTAGACATGGTTGCCGTGCCGCGGGCGTTCCGTACCCCGCTCGGCCGCCTCGGACAGCCAGCCCAGGTTCGCCACCCCGGCCAACGCGACGTCGGAGAGCGCGAGCTCGACGTAGGACCCCTCCCCCGTGCAAGCCCGGGAGTACAACGCGGCGAGCACCGCGGTGGACACCGACAATCCGGTGACGAGGTCCCAGGCGGGCAGCACGTGGTTGACCGGCGTCCCACCCTCCTCGGAACCCGTGATCTGCGGGATCCCGACCTCGGCGTTCACCGTGTAGTCCACCGCCGGGCGCCCGTCCGGGTAGCCCTGCACGCGCACGTGGATCAGGTCAGGCCGCCGCTCGGCGAGGGCGGCGTTCGCCATCCATCGCCGTCCGACGACGTTGTCGATCAGCACTCCGGTGGCGGTGATCAACGCCGTGACGAGCTCACGTCCCTCGTCCGAACGCATGTCGACGGCGACCGACCGCTTGCCCTTGTTCAGCGAGGCCCAGTAGAAGGAGTCGCCCGAGGCATCGACCGGCCAGCGCAGGTGGTCCGAACCGCCGCCGAGGGGGTCGATGCGGATCACCGAGGCGCCCAGCTGGGCGAGCGTCATCCCGCCCGTCGGGCCCGCCACGAAGCTCGCGCACTCGACGACGTGGACTCCCGCCAGCGGTCT
>NZ_JBJZON010000018.1:0-152278 GCF_047200735.1 Pseudonocardia oceanicola | reverse complement strand
CAATACTAGCTCGACACACTGTTGAGTTCTCAAAAGACACCCGCACACCATGGCTCACCTGACGGAGAACTTCCGGGGCATTCCCCACCGTACACCCACACAGATCCACAAGAATCCAGGGGGTCCAGCTCGGGGGCGGCCAGCGGGCCTGTTGACCGAACCCCAGGGGCTCGTTCTGTCCGGCGTCTCGCTGACGACGAGAAAGTTACGCCCCGCCGACGGCGAGGGTCAAACCGGGGTCCCCCACCCCGGAACAGGGCCATCGCCGCAGGTCAGCGGCGTGCTCTCCGCCTGGACGGCCCGGTTAACGGCAGATTTCGTCCTTCATGACGCCGGTCACAGTTTGTCGTCGACAGTCGTGCGGAGCGGTGAGGGGTGCGCCGATGCCGGTCCTGACCTGCGCTGGCGGTCCAGGACCCGCGCTCACGGTGCGCAACTCCCCGTCCCTCGGCCCGAGTTGCGCCCGTCGCGCGAGTTCGGGTGCTCCTCGAACGCGGTCAGGGACGGACTCGTCCCCCGGAAGGCCCCTCGCGCTCCCCGCCTCGGCCCGCCAGTGCGGCGCGGGTGGTCTCGCGTGTGCGCACGAGGGCGCGCGACGCGGCCGGTGCGGGAACGCATCCGCGCGCCGCTGCCCGGCGGGGGAGAGACACGCCTCGATCATGTGCGTCTGAATCACCTACTCCGACCGCCGGCCGCGGATATCGAGCGCCGCCCGTGATCGAACCGCGATCACCACCCCGACAGTCGCCGGGCCACCACCCGGGACCGCTCGATCGAATTCGGGTGGACGCTATCCGTGGACACGTCGTCGCAGGCAGCGACGGACGGACCACCCGTTCGTGCGCGCAACTTGTGCCGGTCTGTCGCGTTGGACCGGATGAGCGTCTCTCACCGGACACGCCGCGAACGCGGGGGCGAGCAATTCCGCGGTGGCCGGTGGGAGACGCTCCTTCCGTTCACGGGGAATTCGGCTCCGCGCGGCGCAGCCCGAGCCGTCCTCCGATGCCGGGCACGAGGGCGAGCGCCCGGTCACGGCGGAGCAGGAGAAGGGGCGGGTCCGGCAGGGACAGCGCGAGCACGATCGCGGCCGGGTACGCGCACCCGTGCACCGGACCGGCGAGCCGGGTGAGCGGGCAGAGATGGACCGTCGCCAGGTCGAGGAACAGCACCACCAGCGACGCGGCCTCGACGACCGCCGCCACCCGGAGACCCGTGACACGTCGGACCCCCGTCGTCGAGCCGGCACGCACGATGATCAGGACGACGACGACCGCCAGAGCAGCGCGAACATCCCGGACGTCATCGACAGGTCGCGGGCGAGTGCCACGGCGCGGTCGTTCCCTCCCCCGAGAGCGGCCACCACCTCGGCCCGGTCCGGGAGGATCCTGGCGCCCAGGAGCGCCCCGGCGGCCGCCGTGAGGACGAGGGAGGCGATCAGCCACCCGTCGCCGAGGACGCCCATCGCCACCGCGGTCCCCGGTCCGAAGACCGGCACCGCGGTCGCGAGTACCGCGTAGACCCGGCTGACGCGGTGGAGGAGCGCCACCGCAGCGGCCGGCCCCTCGCCCGCGAGAGCGCGCGGGCGAGCCGCGGGAACATCGATGTGGCTGCGGTCACCGCTCCGACGAACACGGTGGCAGCGAGGACGTGGACCGAGAGCGGGACGGCCGTCACATCCGGCTCCTTCCTCCGGCTCGGGAAAGCCGGGTTCGACCTACAGGAAGACTGAAACGTCGGTCCCGGTGCGCAGCCACGGACGACGCGATCGCGGCCCTCTCACTTTGAGTTCGACTGAAACCGACGCCGCGGCCTGCCGCACTCCTCCGACGGAACACGACCGCGCAACTTTCAGCCTGCCTGAGACCAGCAGCCGGAGCGTCACCCGTCAGCGGGTGTCCTCCCCCAGCCTCCGGAGCATCCCCATGAGGGCGCGGGCCAGGAGGGAACGCTCGGGCCGGGGGACGGAGGCGAGCATCACCCGTTCGACCTCGGCGACGGCCTTCTCCGCCCGGGTCAGGAGCCGACGGCCGTCCGGTGTGACGTGCAGTTCGGCCACCCGGCCCCGCCCCGGCTCCGTGCGCCGCTCGACCGCGCCGCGCTCCTCGAGCTGCCGCAGCGTGGCCTGCATGCTCTGGGCCGTGACGCCGGCGCGGCGGCCGAGCTCGCTGTAGGAGAGCCCGGGACGTCGGGCCAGCTGCCCGAGCGCCGAGAGGTGCCGCATCGTGAGCTGCTCGGCGCGCAACGCCGTGTCGATCTCCTCGCGGACCCGGCGGCCGAGCGTGGCGAGCAGGACGGCAACGGCGCCCGGCCCGGCCGGAGGTCCGGCGGGGGGCGGTCCGGGGCTCGTCACGGCGTCATCATGCCTGCCCCACCGGCGAGCCCGGCACGCCCGCGATCCCGCACCGCGACGAGACGAGACGACCATGGCGAAGCGCCCGGCCCCGCACCGCGGAACGGGTACGGGGCCCGGCCGTCGTGGGAGGTCACCTGAGGTGGCGCCACGCCGGGCGAGCCGGAACCGGCGGCGTGCCCGACCCTCGGCCGAGCGCGGCGTGGGCGATCGTCGGCGCGGGGCCGAGAGCCTCTCGTCGACGGAGCGGTCGAGCCCGCGGCGATCCCGATGATCAGCCCGGTCGGCATCCCCGCGTGACGGTGCGAGTGGGCCCTGGGCGGAGGGCTCAGCTCGCGGCGCACTCCGCGCAGCGACCCCAGAACACGAGCTCGGCCTCGTCGATCTCGAAGCCCTGCTGGTGTGCCGGGGACAGGCAGGGCGCGGTGCCCACGGCGCAGGGCACGTCCCGGACCCGGCCGCAGACCCGGCAGACCAGGTGGTGGTGGTTGTCGCCGTGCTGCAGCTCGAAGCGGGTGGCCGAGCCGGCCGGCTCGATGCTGCGCACGAGACCGACCCGGCGCAGGTCCTCGAGCACGTTGTAGAGGCCCTGCCGGGACAGCTCGGACACCGCCGACGGTCCGGCGGCCGCTCCGGCCCGCGCGACGACCTCGGCCACCTCGACCGCGGTGCAGTGCGGCCGGTCGGCGAGGGCGTGCAGCACCGCGCGCCGGTGCGGCGTGCTGCGCAGGCCCTTCCCCCGGAGCAGGGCGGTGAGGTCGTCCATGCAGGTGAGGCTACCCCAACACCTTGGATGCGGTCACTTACTTGACCAGAATCACAACTTGACGCTGTCAAAGGTAGGGTACACAGGAAGCATGACCGCCACGGACACGACCACCAGCGCCCCCACCGGCCTCCGCCCCTTCACCGCCTCGCCCGAGCTCGAGGCGAGCCTGCAGAAGGTGCTCGTCGATCTCGTCGCCCTGCACCTGGAGGGCAAGCAGTTCCACTGGAACGTCGTCGGTACCAACTTCCGCGACCTGCACCTGCAGCTCGACGAGATCGTGGAGGTCGCCCGCGAGCACAGCGACACGATCGCCGAGCGGATGCGCGCCCTCTACGCGGTGCCGGACGGCAGCCCGCGCACGGTCGCCGAGACCACCTCGCTGCCGCGCCAGCTGACCGGTGAGCAGGACACCACCGCGGTCGTCAACGCGATGACCGAGCTGCTGTACCGCACCGCCACCACCGTCCGCGAGGTGCACGACGCCGTCGACGCCGAGGACCCCTCGACCGCCGACCTGCTGCACGCGGTCGTCGTCGACCTGGAGAAGCAGGCCTGGATGCTCAGCTCGGAGAACCGTCGCGCCTGACCGTTCACGGCGCGACCGGCGGGCACCGCGGCCGGATCCCGGAAGGGGTCCGGCCGCTGCTCGTTCCGGGACCGCCCGTAACGTCCCGGACACCCGGAACGTGATCCCCAGCGGGACGAGGGGGTGGTCGGCGTGGTGTTCGGACGGCGCAGGCGCGCGGCGGCCGTGGAGATCCGCACGGACCGGGCGGTGTACCGGCCCGGCGACACGGTCCGGGCGCGGGTGCGCCTGACCCCGGGCACCGCCCTGCCCGACCCCGAGATCGCCGTGTCGCTGCTGCACGTCGACACCGTCAGCGACGGCGGGACCTCGACCGATTCCTGGGCGGTCGACGGCCGGTACGTCTTCGAGGGCCGCCCGCTGCGCGCCGGCGAGGAGGTCGAGGTCGTGGTGGACCTGCGCGTTCCCGACCGCACCGAGCCGTTCCCCGGGACGGACGACGACCCGCTCGTCGACGACGCCGAGGACTACCGCCACGAGATCCTGCGCTCCGAGGCCTGGGGCGCGCCGACGAGCACCGGCAAGGCCCTGCGGTCGGAGTGGTTCGTGCAGGTGGTCGCCCCCGGGACGGACGAGCGCGCGGCGATCACCGTGCTCGCGGTGGGCGGCCCCGTCGACGCCCGCACCGAACCCCGGGGCGACTCGGACCGGCTCGCCCGGATCACCCTCGACGGGCTGCCGCAGCGCTCCGTCCCGGCCGGCGCCACGGTGACCGGCCGGCTGCGGGTCGAGGCCCGCACCGAGCTCGACGCCCGGGCCCTGCGGGTGGACCTGATGCTGATCGAGACGCAGGGGGACCGGGTGCTGACCGCCGAGCGCAAGGCCGGCGTCACGGTGTCCGGGCCGGTGCGACTCGCCCCGCGCGCTCCCGTCGACCTGCCCTTCTCCCTCACCCTGCCGCCGGACCTCACGCCCTCGGTCACCACCGAGGGCTGGACGATCAGCTGGGTCCTGTTCGGCGTGGTCGACCTGCCCCGGCGGGAGGACGCCGTGGGCCGGCGCGTGCTCGCGGTGCACGACCCGCGCGCCTGATCAGCCCCGCACCAGCGCCTCGACCTGCTCCGCCACGGGAGCCGCCCCGAGCCGGTTGTCGATCTCGTGGTGCGGCGCGGGCGGCGGCTCGTCCGGGCGCATCCGGGCCACGAACGCGTCGAAGTCCCCGAGCTTGCCCGAGTCGCGCGGCGCGCCCCGCCGCTCAAGCCGGTGCCGCAGGGTCTCGCGGTCCGAGCGCACCCAGACCAGCCGCACCTGTTCGCCGCCGAGCTCGCCGACCCACCGACGCCACCGGTCCGGGTCGCGGATCTGCCCGGTGAACGGGCCGGACAGCAGCACCGGACAGCCGTGCCCGCGGATCTCCCGGGCGGCCGCGGTGAGCCCGGCGTACTCGTGGAGCTTGACGTGCGCGTCGTACCAGGGGCCTTCGCGCTCACCGGGCGGACGGCCCGCGGCGGCGAGGGTCGCGGCCACGAAGTTCCCGAAGAGCGTGTCCTTGTCCAGCAGCGCCGGCACGGGGTCGAGGGCGCCGAGCAGCGCGGTGGCGACCGTCGACTTGCCCGCGCCGGGCGCCCCGGCGACCACCCAGACCCTCGCGGACCTCACCCCCATGGGGTCCACCGTGCACGATCGACCCCGCGCGGGCCAGGATCTGCCCGTGCCCCGTGACCCGATCGGCCCGGCCACCGTTCCCGGTGCCTTCGACGACCACGCCGCCTCCTACGACCGGCTGGTCGGCCGCAACCCCGGCTACCACGAGCATCTGCGGCTCTCGGCCCGCCGGCTCATCCGATGGTCCGCTCCGCAGCGGTGCGGCACCGGGCCGCGGCTGCTCGACCTGGGCTGCGGGACGGGCGCCTCGACGGCCGCGCTGCTGGCGGCCGCCCCGGACGCCGAGATCGTGGCCGTCGACGGCTCGGCGGAGATGATCGCCGAGGCGCGGCGCAAGGACTGGCCGGACCGGGTCCGCTTCGTGCACTCCCGGCTGGAGGACCTGCCCGCCACGGACGTCACCGGCCCGTTCGACGGCATCCTCGCCGCCTACCTGGTGCGGAACCTGCCCGATCGCGACGCCGGCCTGCGGACGATGCACGACCTGCTCGCCCCCGGCGCGCCGATCGCCGTGCACGAGTACTCGGTGCGGGACAGCCTCCGCGCGCAGGCCATCTGGACCGCCGTCTCCTGGGGCGTCATCATCCCGATGGGCCGCCGGGCCACCGGCTCGGCCGACCTGTACCGCTACCTGTGGCGCAGCGTCCTGGACTTCGACGGCGCGGGGCGGCTCGTCGCCCGGATGCGCGCGGCCGGGTTCGCCGACGTCCGCGTGGAGCCGGTGACCGGCTGGCAGCGCGACGTCGTGCACTGTTTCCTCGGCCGACGCCCGATCTGACGGGTCACGCTCTGTCACGCCCTGTCGCGTCCTCGCCGGGCCGACGGCCGGCGCGACCACTACACCCGGTCGGTGACCGCCTCCCCGCCCTCGGCGTGGGAGGCGCAGTGGGCGCAGCAGAAGAACCTGCCGCCGGCCTGCACACCGTGTCCGACGACCTTGCAGCCGCAGTGCTCGCACACCGGCGCCATCCGGTGGATGGCGCACTCGAAGCTGTCGAACACGTGCACCGCGCCCTGGGCGTGCACCTCGAACGCCATGTCGTAGTCGTTGCCGCAGACCTCGCACTCGGCCACCACGTGCTCCTCTCTCTCCTCGACGGGTCCCCCGGCTACCCGCCCTCGGTCTTCCGAAGCCCGCCGCAGAGCGGCGCCGGCGGCCGGGCTCACCGGCGCGTCGACACGCCCCTGCCGTGTGGTTAGGTGCTGCGGAACACGGTCACGGGAGGTGGCGATGACGCAGGCGGACGGCGGGCGCGTGCGGACCCTGCTGCACAGCGCGGACAAGGTGCTGCGGCGCTGGGTCGAGGCGGCGGAGGGGCCGCTGCGCGGCCGGTTGACGACCGGCGAGCTCGAGCGGACCTGCTCGGACCTGCTGGCCGTGCTGGTGGCGGCCGTCGACGGCGGGCTCGACGTCCGGGCCGACTCCTACGCCGGCGTCCGCGGCTTCCTCGCCGAGCTCTCCCGCGAGTGGGCGCGCCGCGGCTTCAGCCCGAGCGAGACGGCCTCGGCGGTGTTCGCGCTCAAGGAGGCCCTCTTCGCCGCGGCGAACGACGACGGCGACGGCGGGGGCGACCTCGATACCGTCGTCGAGGCCTCCCGCTGGGTCGACGCCCTGGGCCTGCTCACCTTCGAGAGCTTCGCCCGCGCGCGCGAGCAGGTGATCAGCGAACAGGCCGAGCAGCTGCTGGAGCTGACCACCCCGGTGGTGAAGCTGTGGGAGGGCGTGGTCGCCGTCCCGCTGATCGGCACGCTGGACTCCGCGCGCACCCAGATCGTGATGGAGAAGCTGCTGCAGACGCTGGTCGACACCGGCTCCGAGCACGCGATCATCGACATCACCGGCGTGCCCGCGGTCGACACCGAGGTCGCCCAGCACCTGCTCAAGACCGTGGTCGCGGCCCGGCTGATGGGCGCGGAGTGCACGATCTCGGGCATCCGGCCGCAGATCGCGCAGACGATCGTGACCCTGGGCATCGAGTTCGGCGACATCACCACCAAGTCGAGCCTGGCCGACGCGCTGCTGCACGCCATGCGCGGCACGGGCGTCGAGGTCGTGCGCCGACGGTCCGAGGGCCGCTGACCGTGGAGCGGGTGCCGGTCCTGTCCCTGGGCGACGCGCTGCTCGTGTCCATCCAGGTCGACCTCCAGGACAACACCGTCCTCGCGCTGCAGGAGGACCTCGCCGAGCGGATCGTGGCCACGGGCGCGCGGGGCGTGCTCATCGACATCTCGGCGGTCGACATCGTCGACTCCTTCATCGGCCGGATGTTCGCCTCGATCGCGGCCCTGTCCCGGCTGCTCGACGCCGGGACCGTCGTGGTCGGGATGCGCCCGGCCGTCGCGATCACCCTCGTCGAGCTGGGGCTCTCGCTCGAGGGCGTGCGCACCGCGCTCGACGTCGAGCGCGGGATGAAGATCCTGCGCGAGCTGTCCCAGCGGGACCGGGTGCGGACCGTCGACGAGGCGGACGACCTCACCCCCGTCGCGGAGGGCGGCGGCCCGGCCGCCGGGGCGTGACCACCTCGGCCGGTGTCGAGGAACTGCCGATCCGCAGCGGCGACGACGTCGTCCGGGTCCGGCAGCTCGTCCGGGCGCGGGCGCAGGAGGTCCGGCTGTCCCTGGTGGACCAGACCAAGCTGGTCACCGCGGCCAGCGAGCTGGCCCGCAACACGCTGGTCCACGGCGGTTCCGGCACGGCCACGGTGGAGACGGTGCACCGGGACGGGCGGGCGGGCGTCCGGGCGGTGTTCGCCGACGAGGGCCCGGGCATCGCGGACGTCGACCAGGCCCTGACGCCGGGCTGGACCAGCGGCTCCGGGCTCGGCCTGGGGCTCAGCGGCGCGCGAAAGCTGGTCGACGAGTTCGCGATCGACACCGCCGTCGGCCGCGGTACGACGGTGACCGTGGTGAAATGGACCCGCTGAACCCGCCCCTGGTCGAGGACGTCGCCTGGTTGCCGATGGACGACCCGAGCGCCGCCGGCGGGGCCCGCCGCGCGGCGGAGAAACTGGCCGAGCAGCTCGGTTTCCCCGGGCCGCGGGCGGCCGAGGTCGGCCTCGCCGTCACCGAGATCGGCACGAACGTGCTGCGCCACGGCGGCGGCGGCGCGGTACTGCTGCGCGCCGTGCACTCGGACAGGGCCGGCGCCCTGGAGATCGTCGCGGTCGACACCGGGCCGGGGATGAGCGACGTGCCCACCTCGAGCCGGGACGGGCACTCGACGACCGGCACGCTCGGCGTCGGGCTGGGGGCCATCGGCCGGCTGGCCGACACCCTGGACATCGGCTCCCGGCCGGGCCGGGGCACCGTGCTCGTCGCCCGGTTCCGCCCCGAGCGCGGCGAGCCGCCGCCCGGGCCCTACGCCGCGGGCATCACCCGCGCCCTGTCCGGCGAGCAGCTCTGCGGCGACGCCTACGCCCTGCGCGAGGACGGCGACCGGCTCTGGATGCTGCTCTGCGACGGCGCCGGGCACGGCCCACTCGCGGCCGCCGCGGCCCGGGAGGCGGTGCGTGCCTTCACCGAACCCGAGCGGGCGCCGGCCGGCCCGGTCGCCGCGCTCACCACGATCCACGGGGCGATGTCCGGTACCCGCGGCGGCGCGGTCGCCGTCGCCGTGCTCGAACCCGACGCCGGGCTCGTCCGGTTCGCGGGGGTCGGCAACGTCGCCGGCGCGGTCGTGAGCGGCTCGACCAAGCGCAGCATGATCTCGGTCGGGGGCATCGCCGGGTACCGGGTGCCCGCCACCCTGCGCGCCTACGACTACCCCCTCGCCGCCGACGGCGTCGTGGTCCTGCACTCCGACGGCGTCCGGCCGCGCTGGCGGGCCGAGGACCTCGCCCCGCTCCCCCGGCGGAACCCGGTGGTCCTCGCCGCCGCCCTGCTGGTCGACGAGGGCGTGCGCCAGGACGACGCCTCGGTCGTCGTCGCCCGGCCGCGCGCGGGCGCACCGTGACCGGCGAGCGGCGCGAGGTGTTCCGGCTGCGGGTGCGCGGCGAGCAGGACGTGTTCGTGGCCCGGCAGCGGGGCCGTGAGGTCGCGGCACTGGCCGGGCTCGAGCACCAGGACCAGATCCGGGTCGCGACCGCGCTCAGCGAGCTGAGCCGTGAGCTCGCCGTCCTGCCCGGGGAGGTCACGATCACGATCTCGCTCGGCGACGACCCGGCCCCGGCGCTGGTGCTGACCGCCGAGTGGACCGGCGACGGCGGGGATCCCCAGGACCTGGAGGGCGTGCGGGCCGCGGCCAGGCTGACGGACGGCTGCGAGGTGAGCCGCGCGGACGACGGCGGCTCGGTGCGGCTCACCAAGCGGCTGCCACCCGGCTGTGCGACGGACCCCGACCAGGCCGAACGGATCCGGAACGCGGTCCACGAGTCGCGGCCGGCCGATGCGCTCGCCACGCTACGCCTGCAGAACCAGGACCTGCTGGAGGCGCTGGAGAGCCTGCAGGCCCGGCAGGAGGACCTGCTGCGGGTCAACGCCGAGCTCGAGGAGACCAACCGCGGGGTGCTGGCCCTGCACGCGGAGCTGTCCGAGGAACTGGAGGAGACCAACCGCGGCGTCGTCGCCCTCTACGCCGAGCTCGACGACGCCTCCACCCGGTTGCGCGAGGCCAGCGAGGCGAAAACCCGGTTCTGGGCGAACGTGAGCCACGAGCTGCGCACCCCGCTGAACTCGGTGCTGGGCATCTCCCGGCTGCTGCTCGACCCCGCAGGCGGGGCGCTCGACCCCGAGCAGCGCCACCAGGTCGAGCTCATCCGCGACGCGGGTGCCATGCTGTTGTCGCTGGTCAACGAGCTGCTCGACGTGGCGAAGGCCGAGTCGGGACAGATCGAGGCGGCGATCGTCCCCACCGATCTCGCCGGGGTGTTCGACGAGCTGCGGGGCACGCTGCGGCCGGTCGCCGGGGCCGAGGTCGAACTCGTCGTGGAGCCGCCGGGGGTCGACGTCGTCTGGACCGATCCGACGCTGCTCGGCAGGATCCTGCGCAACCTGGTGAGCAACGGCCTGAAGTTCACCGAGCGGGGCGAGGTGCGGGTCCGGGCGGGTCTCGGCCCGGACGGGGACGAGGTGGAGGTCCGGGTGAGCGATACCGGGATCGGCATCCCCGCCGAGTACCAGCAGCGGGTGTTCGAGGAGTTCTACCAGGTGCGGGGGCACCTGCAGGCCACCAGCGGGGGCACCGGGCTCGGGCTGCCGTACTCGAGGCGGCTCGCCGCGATCCTCGGCGGCTCGCTCGAGCTGGAGAGCGAGCCGGGTCGTGGGACCACGCTGACGCTGCGCCTGCCGGCACGGCCGGGCACCGGGGCGGGCGAGGGCATCGTCCCGCTCGGCCGGGTCCTGGTCGTCGACGACGACCCGGCGGTGCGGTCCCTGCTGCGCCGTGTCGTCGAGGGCCTGGAGGGCCGGGTCACCGAGGCCGACTCGGGGCCGGCGGCGCTGCGCGAGCTGCGGGCCGCGGCCCCGGATCTCGTACTGCTGGACCTGGACATCCCCGCCCCGACCGGCACCGAGGTCCTCGCCGGGATGCGCGCCGACCCCGCGCTGAGCGCGGTCCCGGTCGTCGTGGTCACGGCCGCGCAGCTCACCGAGGGTCGGCGGCGCGAGCTCGCCCGGACCGCCGCCGTCGTCGACAAGGCGCAGCTGTCCGGACCGGTGCTGGTCGCGGCGGTCGGCGCGGCGCGCGCCCTCGTGGGGCGGGCGTCGTGAGCACCGCGGGGACGGGCGCGGGAACCGCCGGGGACGAGATCACCGGCACCACCGTCCTGGTCGTCGACGACAACGCCGGCAACCGGTACGTCGCGTCGAGCTGGCTGCGCCGCTCCGGGTACACCGTGCTGGAGGCCGGCACCGGCGCCGAGGCGCTGGACCGGGTCGCGACGGACCCGGTCGACGTGGTGCTGCTCGACGTCGGGCTGCCGGACATGAGCGGGTTCGAGGTGTGCGAGCGGATCAAGTCCGATCCCGTGCTGGCCCGCCCGGTGATCCACATGTCCGCCACCGCGATCCGCGGCCAGGACCGGGCCCAGGGGCTCACCCGCGGCGCCGACGCCTACCTCGTCGAGCCGGTGGAGCCCGACGAGCTGCGCGCCACCGTGTGGTCGGTCCTGCGCTACCACCGCGCCCGGGCGGCGGCGGAGCGGCTCGCGGCGCGGTTGGCCGGGTTGAGCCGGACGACGATGGCGATGAACGCCACCGTCGACTTCGACGAGCTGGCCACCACCGTCGCGTCGGGCGCGGCCGCCCTGGCCGGGGTCCCGGCCGCCGCCCTGGTCGCGGCGTCGGACCGGACCGTGCGCCGGGCCGTCGTGGATGCGGTCGGGCCGGCCGGTCCGGCCGAGCCCGTCGACGAGGGCGCGCGCTGCGACTCCGTACCGCCGCGGCAGCTCGACCGGCTCGCCGGCGCGACACCCGACATGCCCGTCACCGTGTCCTGGGCGGAGATCACGGGCGACGAGGCCGACGGGGCCGACGAACCTGCGTCGGCCCTGCGGTCCGGGTTCCGCTCCGGCCGGGTCGCGATCGTGCTGCGGACCGCGGAGCTCGGCACCGAGCTGCGCGACCTGCTTGCCCAGCTGGGGAACGCGGCGGCGCTCGCCGTCGACTCCCTGCAGCTCTACGTCGAGGAGCACACCCTCGCGCTGACCCTGCAGCGGGCGTTCCTGCCCAACGCCCCGGTCGCACCGGCCGGCGTCGAGGTCGCGGTGCGGTACGTGCCGGCGGCGCAGAACACCGAGATCGGCGGGGACTTCTACGAGGTCGTCGAGCTGGGCGGCGGGCGGCTGCTGCTCGCGATCGGCGACGTCTCGGGCCACTCCATCCACGCCGCGACCGTGATGGTCGAGCTGCGGCACGCGCTGCGTGCCTACGCGGTGGAAGGGCACGGGCCGTCCGCGATCCTCCAGCGGCTCGAGGACATGCTGCGCCGCTACCACCCGCGCGAGTTCGCGACGGTGTGCGTGATGGTGCTCGACACCGCGCGCAACGTCGTCACCGTCGCCAATGCCGGACACCTCGCGCCGTTGCTCGCCTCGCCCGAGGGCACCGTCCCGGTCACCGAGCACGGTCCGATGCTCGGCCTGCGCCGCAGCCACGCGGCCGACTCCGAGCTCGCGCTCCCCGCGCGCTGGACGCTGGTGCTCTACACCGACGGGCTGGTGGAGAAGCGGGGGGTCGACCTGGACACGGCGCTCGAGGACCTGCGCGCGGCGGTGTCCGTCGACCCGGCTCCCGAGGAACTCGGCGACCAGCTGCTCGGCCGCTTCGCCGGCGTCCGGGAGGACGACATCGCCCTGCTGATCCTGCGGGGCGGCGGCGTCAGGTAGGTAGGCGCCACCACAGTGAGACGGTGGTCCCGCCGGATCCCCGGTCGATCTCCGCGTGGTCGCTCAAGTTCGTGATCATCGCCAACCCGCGTCCGCGGTGCCCCGGATCCGCCGGGATCGGCCGCCAGCGGCCCCCGTCCCGGACGACGACCAGGACGCAGCCCTCCTCGGTGCACACGGCGCTGAGGTCGACCGGCCGCTCGCCGCCGGTGTAGGCGTGTTCCGCGGCGTTGACCATGGCCTCGTAGGTGGCGAGGAGCACGTCCTCGACCGTCTCCTCGTCGAGCCCGGTCACCGCGGCCCAGGCGCCGAGCTCCCGGCGCACCGCGGCCAGCCGGGTGGCCTCGCCCGGGAACCGGTGCTCGAGCGACGGACCGTCCGCGACGGGCCTGCGGCTCCACGTCTCCCCGACGTGGGCGGGCTGGGTGCCGGTGTGCGGATCGGGCCGCAGCGGGACCGTCACCGTCAGCCGTCCAGGAGCGCGGCGGCCCGCGAGGGGTAGAGCGCCAGGGTGGTGTCCATGCCGGTGATCTGCAGCGGGCGCAGCACCCGTCGCGAGTCGGCGACCACGCGCAGCGCCACGCCGCGCTCGTCCGCCCACCGCTGGGCGAGGGCGACGGCGGTCAGCCCGACCGAGGTGAAGAACTCGACGCCGGTGAGGTCCAGGACGAGCACGCCGGGGCCGGCCGCGAGCTCCGCCTGCAGGGTCTCGTCGAACCCGGCGGCGGTGACCAGGTCTACCTCGCCGGCGATGGCGACGACGGTGACGCCCTCGAGGCGTTCCACGTCGACCGACAGCCCGCTCTCCCCGTCCGTGCCCACCCCCAGGAGGGGGTTGATCTCGGAGACGTCCGACGCGCGCCGCCCCTGCATGCTCCGCCCTCCACCACTCGCCGTCGCGGGAGCCGACCCCACCGACCGGGTCGCCATCGGCGGGCGTGCACGGGGAGCACACCCGGTTCCCTGCTCCGGTCGAGCACGCTACGCGGCAGTTCCACCACCCACCAGCGGGAGCGGGGATCTCCAGGACGCGCAGGCGCACTCCCCGGTGCGGGGCGTCGTACCGTACCGTCGACGGGGCAGTCGTCCGAGTGAGCCGGTGAGCGATGATCGAAGCCGACGCGGGGTCCGAGGCAGATCCCTTCGCGCACCCCGCCCTCTTCTACCTGGACACGACCCACTACCTGCACGCCACCGCGTCGTTCGTCCGGGACGGGCTCGAGGCCGGGGACCCGGTCGCCGTGGCCGTGCCGACGCACAATCTCGCGCTCCTGCGCGAGGAGTTGGGGCCCGACGCCCGGGACGTGCAGCTGGTGGACATGAGCGAGGTCGGGCGCAACCCGGGCCGGATCCTGTCGGCGGTGCTGTACCGCGCGGTCGACGAGAGCCCGCCGGACCGGCACGTCCGGGTCGTGGGCGAGCCGATCTGGCCGGGGCGTACGCCGCTGGAGTACCCCGCCTGCCTGCGGCACGAGGCGCTCATCAACCTCGCCCTCCGGGGCCGGCGGGCCACGGTGCTCTGCCCCTACGACGCCACCGGGCTGCCGGAGCAGGTCCTGTCCGACGCCGAGCGGAGCCACCCCGTCGTCGTCACCCGGGAGGCCACGCTCACCAGCGCCGCCTTCGACCCGGCCGAGGTGCTCGCCGAGACCAACCGTGAGCTGCCCGCGCCGCAGGACTGCGCGGAGTTCCCGTTCGACGCCGGCCGACTCGCCGGTGCACGCGCCTTCGCCGCCGCGGAGGCCGCCCGGGCGGGCCTCGACGAGGACCGCTGCGACGACTTCCAGCTCGCCGTCGGGGAGCTCGCGGCCAACAGCATCCGGCACGGCGGCGGCTCCGGACGACTGCGGGTGTGGACGGAGGACGACCACCTCGTGGCCGAGGTGCACGACGCGGGCCGGCTCGAGAACCCGCTGGCCGGGCGGCGCCGGCCCGTCGACTCGCAGCTGAGCGGCCGGGGCCTGCTGATGGTGCACCACCTCGCCGACCTGGTCCTGAACCACACCGGGCCGGACGGCACCACGACCCGCATCTTTCTCGAGCGCTGAACGGGCCGAGGACGACACCCGGGACGGGCCCCGGGGTCGGCCGCGCGGGGCCGGTGGCTCGGACCCCGCCGCGTGGGACCCTCGAAAGTACTCCTCGCTCGACGGCTACGCGTCCGACGTGCTCGACATCTGCCACGAGCTCGACCTGCACGACGTCGTGTTCGTCGGACACTCGGTCGCCGCGCGCACCGGCGTGCTGGCGGCCAACCGCGAGCCCGCCCGCTTCTCCGCCCTGGTCCTCGTCACCCCCTCACCGCGCTACCTCGACGACGAGGGCTACCGAGGAGGTTTCAGCGCCGCCGACATCGACGAGCTGCTGGAGGCCCTCGACAGCAACTACCTGGGCTGGTCGGCGACGATGGCACCGCTGATCATGGGCAACCCCGACCGCCCCTCGACGCCACCGGCCACTGCCCACAGCTCAGTGCCCCCGAACAGACGGCGGCGGCGATCCTCTCCTTCCTGGCGCCCGAGTGACCACCCCGGTCCCGTCCCCCACGGCCCCGCCGGGCACCCGACGTGCGAGGGCCCGCTGACGATGTCGGACGACGCGGTGCGCGACGACGACACGGAGGACCTCTACGACCACGCGCCCTGCGGCTACCTGTCGACCGGAGCCGACGGAACGCTCGTCCGGGTCAACCACACACTGGCCGAGTGGCTCGGCCGCCCGCGCGAGCAGCTCCTCGGCGCGCGCTTCGTGGACCTGCTCACGGTGGGCGGTCGCCTCCACCACGAGACCCATTTCGCCCCCCTCCTCGCCATGCAGGGCAGTGTGAGCAACATCGCGACCGAGATGCGGTGCGCGGACGGCAGCCGGCTGCCCGTCCTGCTCTCCTCGGTGATCCGTCGGGACGCCCGGGGCCGGCCGGTCCTCGTCCGCACCATCGTGTTCGAGGCGGGCGACCGCCGTCGGTACGAACGCGAGCTGCTCGCCGCCAGGCGGCAGGCCGAGCGCGATCGCGACCGGGCGCAGCGGCTCGCGGCGGTGCTCCAGCGGACGCTGTTCCCCCCGACGCTGGCCGAGGTGCCCGGCCTCGAGACCGCCGCCTACTACCGCCCCGGCGCCCAGGACGTCGTCGGCAGCGACTTCTACGATCTGTTCCCGCTCCACGGCGACCGGTGGGGCCTGTTCATCGGCGACGTCTGCGGGAGAGGACCGGCCGCCGCGGCTCTGACGTCGCTCACCCGCTACACACTGCGCGCCGCGGTCGTGCACGACCCCGATCCCCGTGCGGTGCTCGGCACGCTCAGCTCCGTCCTCGCGCAGGAGGGTTCGGGCGACACGCCCGCGCTGTGCACCGGGTGGTGACGACGACGGTGGACCTCGGCCCCGGGGACACGCTCCTGCTCTATACCGACGGCCTTCCCGAGGCACGCACCGGCGCGGGAGCGGACCGATACGACGAGGACCGCCTCCGCGAGTTCGGTGCCGCGCTCCCGCCGGTCTCGGCGAAGGGGGTGGTCGACGCCGTCGAGGAGCTGCTCGCCGGCTTCACCGGGATCGACGACGACATCGCCCTGCTCGCCCTCGGTGTCCCGGAGGCCTTGTGAACGGGCTTCGAGCCGGGATCGACCCGCCGCACCGCGGCCGGTCCTGGCCGTCGGTGGGTCATCGGCCTCGACCGGGTACGCCCGGGGGACGGAGGCGTGACGAGCACGGAGGAGGCGTCCGATGTCGACGGGGAACGTGGTCGTCGGGGTGGATCCCACGGCCGAGTCGCGCGCGGCACTGCGGTGGGCGGCCCGCTACGCGGAGCTGACCGGCGGCACCATCCGCGCGGTGACGGTGCGGGACCTGCCGGTGCAACCCGGCGGCCCGGAGCGGATGACGTCCCGGGCCCGCGACGCCCCGTCTCCGGAGGAGACGCGGGCCGCCGTCGTCGGCCGGCTCGACGAGATCCTCGACGAGGCGCTCGACACCGACCAGGCCGAGCGGGCCGAGAAGCAGATCCTCCCCGGCGACCCGGCCGAGGTGCTGCTCGACCAGTCCGCCGACGCGGCGGTCCTGGTCCTCGGCAACGCGCACCACGGGGCGCTGGGCGGTGCGGTCACGGGCTCGGTCGCCCTGCAGTGCCTGCACCACGCCCGCTGCCCGGTCGTGCTGGTGCCGGCCGACGAACGGACCTGACGCCGTCGGGACCGGCCAGCCGTCCGTGCGCCCCGGCTCGTCGGGCGACGGCGTGGGTCCCGGACCCCGCCGCTGGGGCGGGGTCCGGGGCCCGGTGCGGCCCCGACCGGTGGGCCGCGACGGAGGGAGCAGATGCCAGCGTGACCACTCCGTCCGCTTCCGACGAGCCTGCCTGTTCTTCCGGATTCGTGCCGAGCCGCGGCCTTGCGGTCGCCTTACGAACCTCGTGACCCGGGGGTTCGGTCCGGATCCTGTCCTACTGTCTGCGCTCGGGGTGGGACGCAGCGCTGTGGGGGCGACACACCCGAGCGGTCACCTCCGTGTCCGAGGAACCGCCTCGCCCTTCGCCCCGGGGGCGGACGCTGCTGCGTCCCGCCTCGCCACGTCCGCACCCGTCGCCACCGGACGCCGGTGCGCCCCGGCTCCGGCTCCGGCGGCAGGGTGCGGCGGGACTGCCCGCGGACACGCGGGATGTGGTGGACTGTCCGCTCCGCACCGAGCCCTGCCGCGCGGGGTCCGCTGACACGGGAGGCAAGGGGGTCGGCAATGTCGTCGCAGCCCCGGCGGACCGCGTCCACCCTGGTCTGGCAGGTGCTCGGCGCGCTGTTCCTGCTCGCGATGGGCGGCATCCACCTCTACCTGGTCCTCCACGGCACCGGCGGCGTGCTCGGCGTGCTCTTCCTGTTGAACGCCCTCGGCGGGCTGGTGCTGGCGATCGCCCTGCTGGTCCTGCGGGGACGGCTGCTGGTGCTGGCCTCGGTGCTGGCTCTGCTCTTCATGGCGGGCACGCTGCTGGCGCTGGTGCTCGCGCTGACCGTCGGGCTCTTCGGCATCCGCTCCAGCCTCGACTACGCGCTCGCCCCGACCACCCTCGTCGTGGAGTCCGTCGGCACCGTCGTCCTGCTCGTGACCACGGTGCGGGTCGTCTCGGCGGTGCGGCACGGGACCGCGGGGGCCACGGCTCCGGGGCCCGGGGACTGACCTCCGGCCGTCGCCCGGGGCTCACTGCTGCGGGTGGTGCGGCCCGGAGGAGGCGTCGCGGTCCTGGTGTCCGCGACGGGCGTCGCGGTCGAAGAGCCCCAGGATCTCGGTCGGGCCGCCGGCACTGCCGATCGCGTGCGGCACCATCGTGGGGAACTCGGCGGCCTGGTTGGTCTCCACCCGCAGGCGACGGTTCCCGAGCAGCAGGATCGCCGCGCCCGACAGCACGACGAGCCATTCCCGGCCCGGGTGGGCGCGGAGCCGGGAGGGGTTGTCCGGCGGCGGGTCCACCATGCGCTGGCGGACGACGGCGATGTCCGGGTCCGCCCGCACGGCCCAGCGCATCGCCTGCCCGGCGGCGTCGTGCACCGGGTTGCTGACGACGTCCTCCGTGGTGGTCTCGACCAGCTGGTCGAGGGAGGTGTCCAGGGCGCGGGCGAGGGTGACGAGCTGATCCAGGGCCAGCCGTCGTTGCCCGTTCTCGATCCGGCTCAGGGTGGACGGGCTGAGCCGGGTCCGGGCGCCGAGGGCGTCGAGGGACCAGCCCTGCGCCACCCGCAGGGCGCGGATCCGCTTGCGCACGAGGCCGTCGAGGTCGCCGTCGTCTTGCTTCATGAGCAAGAGAGTATGTCGATGGCGCATGCCGTGCGTAGCGTCGTTCACGGCGGGCCGCCACCCGGAGGTCCGCGAACTGCGAGGAGGAGAGGCCACCCATGTCCCCCACCGCCACCCCGTTCGCGTCCGACGACCTGCCCACGACGACGCTCGACGCCGTCGTGATCGGCGGCGGTGCCGCCGGGCTGGCCGGCGCCCTGATGCTGGCCCGGTCCCGCCGATCGGTCGTGGTGATCGACGCCGGCACCCCCCGCAACGCCCCCGCCGAGGGCGTGCACGGCCTGCTCGGCCACGACGGCGTCCCACCGGCGGAGCTGCTGCGCGTCGGACGGGAGGAGGTGCGCCGCTACGGCGGGCGGATCGTGGCGGGCACCGTGGCCTCCACCGTCGCCGCCACCCCGTCGGCCGAGGGCGACCCGCGCTTCGTCGTCACCCTCGCCGACGGCCACCCGCTGCAGACCCGGCGCGTGCTGGTCGCCACCGGGCTGCGCGACCGGCTGCCCGAGGTCCCCGGCCTGGCCGAGCACTGGGGCCACGGCGTCGTGCACTGCCCGTACTGCCACGGCTGGGAGGTGCGCGACGAGCCCATCGGCGTGCTGGCCGTCGGCCCGGCCTCGGTCCACCACGCCCTGCTGTTCCGGCAGCTGACCGCCGACCTGGTCTACTTCACCCGCGGCACCGAGCTCGACGCGGACACCCGGGCCCGCTTCGCCGCCCGCGGCGTGCGCGTCGTGGACGACCCCGTGGCGGCGGTCGAGTCCGCCGAGGGCGGCATCACGGGCGTCCGGCTCGCCGACGGGCAGGTCGTCCC
Organism: Pseudonocardia oceanicola; assembly: GCF_047200735.1. Lineage (NCBI taxonomy): Bacteria > Bacillati > Actinomycetota > Actinomycetes > Pseudonocardiales > Pseudonocardiaceae > Pseudonocardia > Pseudonocardia oceanicola. The sequence continues at coordinate 133,060 of NZ_JBJZON010000018.1, read as the reverse complement.
GCGACGGGTGATCGCCGTGGCGACCACGATGGTGGCCCGCACCGACGGCCTCGACGGCCTGGACCTGCCGACGGAGGACCTGCCGCACGGCATGGGCCGCCGCCTCGCGACCGGTCCGGCCGGCACGACGGCCGTCCCCGGTGTGTGGGTGGCGGGCAACGCCACGGACCTCGCCGCCCAGGTCGGTGCCTCCGCCGCGGCGGGCGCCCTGGCCGGTGCCCACATGAACGCCGACCTGGCCAGCGCGGACACCGACGCCGCCCTCGCCGCCAGCCGCCGCGCCGCGTAGCGAGCGCCCCGGCCCGCGCTCGCCCGGGGAACGCGGTCGCCGTCGTCCCCGAACCGGTCTTCCCCTGCTGCCGGCCGGGTCGAGGTGGATTCACCCCCGGCGGATGGTGCCGAGGAGGTACCCCGGGGCCAGCCTGCCGTCCGACACCGGGACCGCCGAGGGGAGTCCACGATGAGCACCGATGCCACACGTCCCGCCGAGTCCGGCGGAGCGGCGACACCGGGGGGCAGGACCGAGTTCACCACGACCTTCGCCAAGGGCGCCGCCGTCCTGATGTTGGTCGCGGGGGCCTGCGGCGTGCTGACGGGCCTCGCGTCGATCGCGCAGGACGAGATCGTGGTGCGCACGCCGCAGTACACCTACGCGCTCGACCTCAGCACGTGGGGCTGGATCCACCTGGTCCTGGCCGTCCTGCTCGGTGCGGCGGGCGCCGGCGTGCTGTGGGGCGCGAGCTGGGCCCGGGCCCTCGGCATCACCGCGGCCGCGCTGAACATCGTGGCGCACTTCGCGTTCCTCCCGCATTTCCCGGTCTGGGGCCTGATGCTCATCGCGCTCAACGTGATTGTGATCTGGGCGCTCGTCCCGTACCGGACGGAGCGGGCCTGACGGTCGGGATCCGGCCGCACGGAAAATGCCGGACGCCCATCCGGACGGGCCCACCACCTCGGCCAACCCGCCGAGGAGTGCGGTGAGGCACATCATTCCGCCATTCCGAAAGGTGGTCGTGAGATAGCGGGGGCCGTTGTCGGAAACCCGGTCGAGACACGACGGACGGAAGGGCGAGACGTGACGAACCGCATGCGCGATCCGTACCGCCTCCTCGGCGTTCCGGAGGACGCCGGGGCGGCCGAGATTCGTCGGGCCTATCGACGACTGGCTCGGAGTCTGCACCCGGACCGGGCGGACGGGCCGCACGCCGAGGAGCGCTTCCGGCGCGTCACGCACGCCTACCAGCAGGTGATGACCGCAAGGCGACGCTCCGGAACCCGGATGGGGCGGCGGACGCACCGTCGTCGTGCGGGCGGCACCGCCCGTACTGCCGGGCCGCACGCGGGCGCCGGCCCGCAGCGGCAGGAGCCGGCCCAGGGCGGCCCCGGGCCCGGCGACACCACCGCCGAGGCCGAGTTCTCCGTCGACGACGCCTACGTCGGCGGCCGCTACCGCATCACCGTCCCGCTCGACGACGGGCCGTGCTCCACTCTCGTCCGGCTCCCACCTCGGCTGGCCGACGGTCAGTTCGTGCGCCTGCAGGGCCGGGGCGAGCGGCGGCCCGACGGGCGGCGGGGCGACCTCTACGTCCTCGTGCGGCACACCCGACACCCCCGGTACCGGTCCCGCGGGCGCGACCTCGTCGTCGAGCTCCCGGTCACCCCGTGGGAGGCGGCACTGGGTGGTGCGGTCGAGACGAGCCTGCCCGGTGAGCGGATCCGGGTCCGGGTTCCCGCCGGCTCGTCGAGCGGCCGACGGCTCCGCGTCCGGGGCCTCGGCTTCGGCCACGGCGACGGGGGGCACGGTGATCTCGTCGCCGTCGTCCGGATCGTCGTGCCCCGCGCACCGTCGGACGCCGAGCAGCGCCTGTTCCAGCGGCTCGCCGACAGCTCGGCGTTCAGCCCCCGGCACGTCGCAGCCTGACGGGACCACCCGCTCGGCCGAGTCCGGCCGATCCCGCCGCACCCCGAAATCGGCAGACGATCGTCAGGTCGCGGAGAGATGGTCGTCGGCAGACGAGGTACTTCGAACAATGGTCGAACGGCAGAGCGCCCAGAGCCATCCGGGTTCACCCGGGGACGACACGATCGCCTCCACCGATCCGGAGCGCGCCCCCGCACCACGCGGGCCGGGGTCCCGCGGCACCGCACGCTGGGTCGTCGTGGGGGCGCTGGCCGGCTTCCTCGCCGGGGTCGGCTTCGCCGCCCTCCACTCCTGGTTCGCGGTGAGCACCGGGGCGGGAGCGCTCGCCCCCTTCCGCAGGATCGCGACGATCGTGCAGGGGCCGCCACCGGACACGGACGCGATCTGGGTCGGCATGCTGGTCCACTCGCTGATCGCCGCCGTCCTCGGGGTGATCTTCGCGGGCGTCCTGCTGCCGATGCGCCGACGCTCGGCGGGCTGGCTGGCCTGGGCCGGACTCGTCTTCGGCGCCGCGGTCTACCTCGTCGACTTCCAGGTGCTCGCTCGCACGATCCCCCAGTTCTCGGCGTTCCAGCAGGTCAGTCAGCCCTTCGAACTGGCGGCGCACCTCGTGTTCGGGGCCCTGCTCGCCACCTTCGCCGTGCTGGCCAAGCCTCGCGCGGCCACGCGCACGTGACCCAGGTCGGCAGCCGGCCGATCGCGCCGGGCCGGAACCGCAGCGTGGTCGACCGCGGTCGGGAGGTGCGGGCACCCGGCCCGCGCCCGGTCCCCCGACGGGCGCGCTGGTGGGCCTTCGGCCGCGCCTACGTCGACGAGGTCGGCGAGGACCGACTGCCCGGGCTCGCCGCGGAGGTCGCGTTCTTCAGCGTCCTCGGCGTGTTCCCCGGCATGCTCATCCTGACCGGGCTGCTCGGCAACCTGGACCGCCTCGTCGGCGCCGACCTCGCCCAGCGCGTGGAACGCCGGGTCGTGGGCACCCTCGACACCGTCCTCACCGAGCGGGCCGGGCCCGTCCTCGCCGCCGTGCGCGGCCTGTTCGACGAGCAGCGCGGGAGCCTGCTCACCCTCGCCGCCGCGGGCTCCCTGGTCACCCTCTCCGGCGCGTTCGCCGTGGTGATCGCCGCGATCAACATCGCCCACGACACGGTGGACGGGCGCAGCTGGATCCGCCGCCGCCTGATGGGACTCGGCCTCGGACTGGTGACGCTGCTCGCCGCCGTCCTCGCACTCGCCGTGTTCGTCGTCGGCCCGCTGCTCGGCGGGGGCCGCGCCGTGGCCGAGGCCGCGGGCATGGGCAGCCACTTCGTGCTTGTCTGGCAGCTCGCCCGGTATCCCCTCGCCGTGGCGGGCATCGTCGGCTGGACGACGGCCCTGCTCCGGTACGCGCCGCGGCCGCGGATCGCGTGGCGGGAGGCCCTGCCCGGAGCGCTGCTGGCGACCGCACTGTGGGCCGCCGCCAGCGCGGGCCTGCACCTCTACCTCGTCGTCGCCGCCGGCGCGAACCCCGTCCTCGGGGCCTTCGGTGGCGGCGCGATCGTGATGATCTGGCTCTACCTGCTCGGACTCTCGCTGCTGCTCGGCGGCGAGCTCAACGCGACACTGCGTCGCCGGCGGGGGCGGGCCGCGCGCCGGCCGGCGGCCCGCTTCGAGGAGGGAGCACGCCCTCTGCGCGTCGGCCGGGCCGGCGCCGAGGTCACGGCGCCGGCGCGACCCACGCGGCGCAGCGGAACGGCCGGGTCCGCCGCAAGCCGACCGTAAGGTGCAATCCCGGCCGGATCCGGCAGGCTCGACGCGCGGGTGGAGTCGTACGGCAGCGCCGCCGTACCTCCACTCCGCGACCAGCCCGTGGCCGTGCCACGCAGGAGCCGTCCGGGCGCCCCGATCCATGGACCGGCGTCCCTGGTGGTGGACGACCCCCGCGGAATGGGCGACGGTGAGGTGGTGGAGCCGCTGCTGTGCCCCCGGACGATCGGCCGGGGCGCCGAGACCGAGTGGCTGCTGCGCTGCGTGGAGGGGGCCGCGGCCGGGTCGGGTCGAGCCACCGTGGTGCTCGGGGACGCCGGGATGGGCAAGTCCCGGCTGACCCGGACGGCCACGGCGCACGCCCGGGCGCGGGGTGTCCGTGTCCTCCCCGGCCGGGTCCGCGACGGAGCCGTCGGCGTCCCCTACGCCGTGTTCGGCGAGGCCCTGGCGGCCGGGTTCCGAGACGGCGGCTGGCCGGCCGCCGCCGCGCTGCGGCCGGTCCGGGCCCAGCTCGGTCACCTCGCGGGCGAGGCGGTGCCCGCGCCCCGCGGCGGGATGTCCCGCCTGGCCGTGGCCGAGGCGTTGCTGCGCCTGCTGACCGTGCTCGCGCGCGACGGCGGCGCCCTGCTGGTCGTCGAGGACCTGCACTGGGCCGACGAGGACACGATCTGGGTCCTCGAGTACCTGCTGTCCACGACCGCGGACCACGACGCGGCCTGTCTGGTGACGCTGCGCCCCGACCGCCCCGACCGCCCCGACCACCCCGGCCGCGCCCTCTCCGTGGTGCGCCGGCTGGCCGACACCCGAGCGGCGCACCTGCTGGAGCTGGCCCCCCTGTCCGATACGGAGGTCGACCGGATGGTGCTGGCGTGCCTCGGCGAGGACGCGACCGCGGACGGGTTGCTCACCTTCGTCCGCGAGCACGCCGACGGCGTTCCGTACGTCGTCGAGGAGCTGTTGGCGGGACTGCGCCGGGCGGCGGCGCTCCTCCCGCGCGACGGCACCTGGCGGGTCGTCGAGGACCGTCTGGCGGCAGCGGTCCCTGCCACCGTCGCGGAGCTGGTGACGCAGCGGACGGCCGGACTGCGCCCACGCACCCGGCAGGTGGTGAGCGTCGCGGCCCTGCTCGGCCGGGTGTTCGACTGGCAGCTCCTGGCCCGGGTCGTCGGCACGGGTGAGGACGCGGTGCTCGCCTGCCTCCGCGAAGCCGCCGACGCCCAGCTCGTGGAGCCCGACGAGGGCAGCGGCGCCCTGCGGTTCCGGCACGCGCTGACGCGGGACTTCGTCGCCGCGCGGCTCCTCCCGCCGGAACGGGCGACGCTGGCGGCGACCGCGCTGGGCGTCGTGGCGGCGGAACGCCCCGACCTGCCCGGCGAGTGGTGTTCCCTGGCGGCGGAGCTGGCCGAACTGGCCGGGGACGCGGGCGCCGCGGCCCGGCACCTGACGGAGCTGGGCCGCCGGGCCCGGGGCCGTGGCGGCCTGGCCACCGCCGCCGCGCACTTCACCCGTGCCCTGCGGTGCCTCGACCGTGCCGGGGAGGACTCCCTGCCGGTCCGGGAGGAGCTGGCCGCCGCCCACGCGCTCGCCGGGGAGGTCGAGCCGGCGCTGGACCTGGGCCGTCCGGCGCTGGCCGAGCGGCAGGCCCGCGGCGACGACCCCGCCCGGGAGTCCGCGCTGCGCATCGCCTTGGCCCGGGCGCTGTACACCGCCGGCCGGTGGGACGCCGCCGGCGCGGAGCTGGACCGCGTCCGCCCCTCGGCCGCCCCGGAGGCCCGGCTCGAGGCCACCGCGTTGCGGGCGCACGTCGTCATGGCGCGTGGAGACCCCTCGGCGGCCGCGGCGCTCGCGCGCGAGGTCCTGGACCCGGCGGCGACCGGACGCAGCCCGGCGACGGCGTGCGAGGCGTGGGAGGCGCTCGGTCAGACGCAGCGCCTGCACGACGTCGCCGCGGCCGAGCGCTCCTTCACGGCGGCGCTGGCGGAGGCCGAACGGCACGGCCTGGACGACTGGCGCGTGCGCTCCCTGCACGAGCTGGGCACCATCGATCTCCTGGACACCATGCGCACCGACCGGCTCGAGGCGGCCCGCCGGGCCGCCGTCCGCGCCGGGATGCCCGCGACGGTCGTCGTCGTCGACTTCCACCTCGCCGAGGCCCTGGTCGCCCGCGGGCACGACGCGGCGGGGCGGCAGGCCGCCGAGCGCGCCGCCGCCGTGGCGCGACGGCTGCGGTCCTCGGTGCTCGCGCCGGCCTTGATCACCCTGGCCCGCTCGTACGCGCACGAGCTGCGCGAGACCGACATGGAGCGCGCGCTCGGCGAGGCGGCGCGCAGCGCCCCCGATGATCCCGCCGTCGCGGCCGGAGCATGGGGACGTGCACGCGTGATGCTCGCTCTGCACCGGGCCGACCCGGCCGCCGCCCGTGCCGCGCTCGACCGCGCCGTCGAGGTCCTGCGCACGCTGCCGGGGCACCACTTCCCGCACTGGGGACTCTGGGCGCTGCTGCACGCGCTGGACGACGGCGACCCGGACGGTCGCACCCTGGCCGAGGCCGCCGCCGCGGCCGGCTCGGACACCCGGTTCAACCGCTGTCTGACCGACGCAGCGCGTGCCGTGCGGACCGGGGCCGACGACCCGGTCGCGGCGCAGGCCTGCTTCGACGCCGCGATCGAGGAGCTGCGCGGCTACCTGGACGCCGACTGGTTGGTCCACCTGGTCCGTTGGCTCGTCGCCCCGGCCGCCGCCCGGGACCGCTGGGGCGACCCCGCGGACTGGCTGCGGGTCGCCGTGCGGTGGTTCGCCGACCACGACCGGCCGCTGTTGGCCTCGGCCGCGCGCACACTCCTGAGGGACGCCGGCGAGCAGGTGCCACGGCGGGGACGGGGACGCTCCGCCGTCCCGCCCCGGCTGCTGGCCGTCGGCGTGAGCAGCCGCGAGGTCGACGTCCTCCGGCTCCTCGCCGAGCCCCGGTCCAACCGGGCGATCGCCGAGCGGCTGGTCCTGTCGCCGCGCACCGTGGAGAAGCACGTCGCGAGCCTGCTGCAGAAGACCGGGGCACCCGACCGGGACGGCCTGACCGCGCTGGCCAGGGAGCTGACGTTCGGGTCACGGGTGCCGCCTGCGCGCTGAGTGGGTGCTCCTCGGCGCTATCCGGGTGCTCGACACCCGGGACCGGACCGGTGTCCCCGGACGAGGCTCGTCCTGCGCCCCTCCTCCGATCAGGGCGCACAGGAGGCAACCATGGACCCGTTCGTGGGCGAGCCGTACCCGGCCGCCCCTGACACCTACGTGATCCCGACCTACTGGCCGGTCCCGGGGGTCGGCGTCATCCCGATGAACGCCTTCGTCATCGGCTCCGCCGAGCCCGTCCTGGTCGACACCGGCGCCGGCGCCCTCGGCGAGCAGTTCCTGGCCGCGCTGGAGTCGATCGTCCGGCCGGCCGACCTGCGCTGGATCTGGCTGACCCACGAGGACCGCGACCACACCGGCAGCCTCATGCGGGTGCTGGACGCCGCACCACGGGCCACGGTCCTGACCACCTTCATGGCGGTGGGACGGATCCTGCCCGAGCACCCCTTCCCGCTCGACCGGCTGCGGCTGGTCAACCCGGGCGAGAAGGTCGACGTCGGCGACCGGACCCTCGCCGGGCTGCGGCCACCGCTGTTCGACAGTCCCGCCACGGTGGGTCTGTTCGACGACCGCACCGGGGCGCTGTTCAGCTCCGACTGCTTCGGCGCGCCGCTGCCCACGGCCGACCTCGCCATGGCCCCCCGGGCCGACGACATCCCGCCGGAGGTCCTGGCCCCCGCCCAGCTCGCCTGGGCATCGGTCGACAGCAGCTGGGTCACGATGGCCGACCCGCTCGTCCTCGGCCGCGCCTTCGACCAGCTCCGCCGGATGCAGCCCAGCACCGTGCTGAGCTCCCACCTCCCGCCGATCCACCACTGCCTGGACCGCGCCGCGGACACCCTGCGGGCGGCGCCCACCACCCCGCCCGTACCGGCGACCACCCAGGCCGAACTCGACGTCCTGCTCGCCTCGATGGAACCACACAAGGAGACCGCCGATGTCCGTTGACACCCACGCCCGGACCGCGGGCGCACAGCACGCGCAGGACGCCCACCGAACCCGCCTGTTCCGCATGGAAGGGCGGCTCACCGAGCTCGTCGTCGTCGGACTCGCCGACGAGGGCCTGCGCATGCACAACAGCTTCGAGGGCCGCATCGTCGACGGGGAACCGACCGGTGGACGGGTGAGCGGCGTGGACGAGTTCCTCATCCGTCCCGACGGCATCGGTGTCGTCGACGCCCGCGAGGTCGTCGTCTCCGACGCCGGCTCGCTCACCGCCACCGTCCTCGGCTACGCCCACCCGCCGGCCGGCATGCCCGTGCCGCCCCTCGAGGTGTTCCTCGACCCGGACTTCGCGTGGCCGGACGTCCCCTTCGCCCTCGAGTGCGGGGCCGTCTACCGGGCCGCGAACACGGCCTTCGACGAGCTCGGGCGCACCGCGGTGGTGCACCTCGGCCAGGTCAACATGGCCACCCGCGAGCTGGTCATCGAGGGCTACCGCGGCTCCGCACTGGCCCGGTCGCCGCGGCCGGACGGGGAGACCGCCCCCGCCCGGTAAGACGGCTGCGCGCCGGCCCGTTCCGGCCGCCTCCGGGTGGTCAGAACGGGACCGGCGTGCCGAGCAGCCCCTCCGCGGCGCCACGACCCGACACGATCCGGCAGAACTCGACCGCGTCGCACACGATCGCGTCGCCACCTCGGCCCCTGACGTGGTGACCGCCGGCGACCCCGGTGAGGAGGAGGTCGACGGGCCGGCCGTGCCGCGCCATCCAGTCGGCGACGACATCGGCGACGATCCGTCCGTCGTGCCCGGCGGTCAGCTCGGGCTGCCGGCCGACCGCCCGGCAGATGTCGATCCGGTGCATCCACACGTCCCGGGTGTAGACGACGTCCATGAGGTAGCGCAGCCGCCAGGTCTCCCGCACCGGCGGGCCCACCCGCATCGGCACCATCCCGGCCCACCGGCTCCACCTCCGGCGTCGGACGACCGCCCCCGGCACCGCGCGGGCGAACCGCGCGCGCAGCTCCGCCGGACCCAGCTGCCGGCGCCGGTCGACCTGGAAGGCGCTCACCGGGTCCACCTCGACGGCGAGCCCGCGTCGCCCCCGGCGCAACTGGCGGACCATCTCCGGGAGGGCCGCGTTCGCCTCCGTGGCGCCCACGACGTGCGCGGTCAGCAGACGCACGTCCCACGGTGCACACTCCGTGGGTCGCGACCAGTCCTGCTCGTCCAGCACGGCGAGCAGCGCACCGAACCGGCCGTACTCCACGGCGGCCAGCTCGCCCGCCTCCTCCGGTGACAGCCGCCGCGCGGGGTCTCCCCCCGTCGCGTCGTCACCGGTCACGGGCCCAGGATGCACCAGGGCCCGCGGCGGGGGCCAGAACCGACCGACGAGTGGCTCCCGGCGACCTCAGGGCCGGAGGAACCCCCCGACCAGCGCGGCGACGGTCTCGGGTTGCTGGACGCCGAGGTCGTGCGCCCCGTCGTGGACCACCACCCCGCGGCCGTGTTCGAGCCGCTGCACCACCCGGTCGGCGTGGTCGCGGGACAGCAGCGGGCTGTGCTCGCCGCGGACGAGCAGCGTCGGGACGCAGACCCGGTCGACCGCGGACCACAGCTGCGACTCGGTGGCGAAGCCCGTCTCGGCCTGCCGGGCCAGCCCCGCGGCGTCGAACCGCCAGCCGAGCCGGCCGTCCCCGCGCCGGACGAGACAGTGCTCCACGTAGTGCCGCAGCAGGGGCTCGCGGGCGTACGGATCGCCCGCCAGCCACTCCTCGACGGCCTCCTGCGGACTGCGGTAGGAGGCCTCGGCCATCGCGGCGAGCACGGCCGGTAGCTCCTCCGCCGCGAACCCGCTGCGGAGCGTCTCCGGCCCGATGTCGATCACGACCAGGCGTTCGACGAGGTCGGAACGCCGCGCCGCCAGCAGCAGGGCGGCCATGCCGCCGAGCGAGTGCCCGAGCAGCCGGACCGGCGCCGCCCCGGACCGGACGATCAGCTCGCCGAGGTCGTCGGCGAGAGCGGCTGCCGAGTAGTCCGACGCACGATCACTGGCCCCGTGCCCGCGCTGGTCGACGGCCAGCACCCGGAAGCCCGGCGCCAGGGCCGCGAGCAGCGTGTCCCACTCGCGGGAATGGCCCATGACCCCGTGCACCATCAGCACGGCGGGTGCCGCCGGGTCACCGAGCTCGCGGTAGTGCAGCCGGAGCCCGTTGACCCGCACGACGTGGTCGACGGCCGGCCGCGCCGGGGCCCGTGGTCGCAGCCCCGCACCCCCCGACGTCCCCCGGGTCCCGCTCCCGCCCCGTCCCGGACGGAACGCCGTGCTCACGGCTTCCCCGCGGCGTCGGCGAGCACGCCGTCGGGGTCGTAGGCCCGGCGGACGGCGTCGAGCCGATCCGTGCCGCGCCCGTACAGCGCCGCCGCACCGGTCTCGGCGTCCAGACCCGCGAAGTTGAGGTAGACCCCGCCGGTGGCGTAGGGGCGCATCGCGTCCCAGGCCGTGCGCGCCCAGCGCAGCGCCGTCGCGTCCAACGCCGGATCGGTCCAGCCCGCGTCGATGCTGAGGTTGTACCGGGCTCCGCGGTGGGGGTAGGCGCTCTCCTCCGGTCCGACCCGGTCGACGGCCCCACCGAGGGTCCGCAGGACCAGGAGCGACTCCGGGTTGGGCCGGTCGGCGTCGCAGGCCAGCAGCGTCTCGATCGCCTCGTCGGTCAGACCGTCCAGGAAGTGCGACTTGAAGAAGTACCGGCCCCCGTCGGGGAACAGCGCGTCGACCGAGCTCTGCACCTCGACGTACGGCACGGTGCCGCCGGCGTCGAGCAGCGGGGTGCCGAGCTCGGCGAGCGGGGCCAGCACCTGCGCGCCCTCGGCGGGGTCGCCGGCGTGGACGGCCAGCACGACGACCACCTTCTGCCCGTGCATCTCGGTCGGGACGGCCGGATCGGCCGGGACGTTCCAGAGCACGAACTCGGGTGCCACGGTCTCCGGGAGCGTCGCGGTCAGGTCCCGCCAGGCGCGCAGCACCTCGCGCGCCTGCTCGTAGGGGTAGAACACCTGGGCGGTGGCGACCTCGGGCCCCAAGGGGTGCAGCTCGAACTCGAAGGAGGTCACGATCCCGATACCCCGGCCACCACCCCGGGCGGCCCAGAACAGGTCGGGGTGCTCCCCCCGGCCGGCCGTGCGGACCACGCCGTCCGCGGTGACCACCTCGATCGAGCGGACGTTGTCGCACGCCAGGCCGTGGGCCCGCATGATCAGCCCCATGCCCCCGCCGAGGGTGAACCCCGCGACCCCGGTCCGGGACACCTCCCCGCCCGGGGTCACCAGCCCGAACACCTGGGTCGCCCGGTCGACGTCCGCCCATCGTGCGCCGGCCTGCACCCGCGCCGTGCGCGCGACCGGGTCGACGTGCACGCCCCGCATCGCCGACAGGTCGATCACCAGGCCGTCGTCGCAGACCGCGCTGCCGGCCACCTGGTGTCCGCCACCCCGGACGCTGACGACCGGGCGGAACTGCCGGGCGACCTCGACGGCCTCGACGACGTCGGCCGTTCCCGCACACCGGGCGATGACCGCCGGATGCCGGTCGATCAACCCGTTCCACACCCGCCGGGCGGCGTCGTAGTCCGGGTCCCGGCGGTCCAGGACGGCCCCCTGCATCCGCGCGCGCAGCGCCCCGACCATCGCCTCGTCCGCCCGCGGCGGCACCGTCGACCCACTGATCGCCATGGTCCTCACCTCCTCGTCGGCCGGCCCCGCGCCGGCCGGGCACGATGCTCGGCCCGCGCTCTGCCACCCGTCTCGCACCGCGCTGTCACCGCCCTGCCGTCGATCCGGGCGCGTCCGCCGTCGCCCCGTGGCCCTGGGCACGACCCGCGCGGGCGGGCATGCTGGCCGGAGGAGGTGCGGGCATGGAGTCGGGCATGTCCTCCACCGTCGCGATCGACGTGCTCGGGCCGCTGCGCCTGACGGTCGACGGGCGGCCGGTCGCCGTGCCCGGGCACAAACGTCGCGCCGTGCTGGCGCTGCTGGCCCTCGCCGAGGGGCGGGCGGTCACGGTCGACGACCTCGTGGACGGGCTGTGGCCCGACGATCCGCCGGCATCGTGCCGTGCCGCGGTCCACAGCCACATCTCCCGGTTGCGCGGCCACCTCGGGCCGGCGGCGGGGTGTCTGCAGACCCTCGACGGCGCCTACCGGCTCGCGCTGGACCGCGGGGCGCTGGACGTCGTCGGCGCGCGCCGGTTGCTCGCCTCGGCCCGAGCCGCGGAGCAGACGGACCCGGGCGGAGCCGCCGCGCTGGTGCGCGAGGCCCGGGCGCTCTGGCGTGGTCCGCCGCTGGCCGAGCTGCGGGACGTGGCCGCCGTGGCGGCGGCCGCGGTCGGCCTCGAGCGGTTGGGCCGGGACGTCACCGAGCTGTTGATCCGCTGCTCGATCGCGGGCGGGGAGCTCGAGGGGATCACCGGGCTGGCCGCGGAGGCCGTCGCGGCCGACCCGCTCGCCGAACCCGCGGTCCGGCAGCTGATCGAGGCACTGGCGAGGACCGGCCGGGGGGCGCGGGCGCTGGAGACCGCGCGCGACTTCCGGCGACGGCTCGTCGAGGAGACGGGCCTGGACCCCTCGCCCGCGCTCGACGAGCTGGAGCGGGCGGTCGCGGGCGGCGACCTCGGGCAGGGCCCGGCCATTGCGGCTCCGGGGCCGGCACCGCCCGCCGCCGTCGGGCCGTCGCCCGGCACGCCGCTCGTGGGACGCCAGGTGCAACTGGTGGAGCTGCAGAGACTCCTCGTCGGCGAGCGGCTGGTCACCGTCGTCGGTCCGGGCGGGATCGGGAAGACGCGCCTCGCGCTCGAGGTCGCCCGCTCCGCCGCCGCGCCGGTGCTCCGCCTCGCGCCGGTGACCGATCCGGCTGCCGTCCCGCACGCCCTGGCCGCGGTACTGGGCCTGCACGTGGTGCGGGGCGACGTCCTGACGGCCTGCGCCGCCGCGCTGGGCACCGGCCCCCGGCTCCTGGTGGTCGACAACTGCGAGCACCTGCTCGACGCCGTCCGGGACACGGTCCGCACCGTGCTCGAGCGCTGCCCCGGCCTGACCGTCCTGGCCACCGGCCGGGAACCCCTCGGCCTCGCCGCCGAGTGCCCGTTCCGGCTGGGCGGGCTGGCCGTACCCGCTCCCGGCGACGAGATCCCCGGCCGCAGCCCGGCGGTGGCACTGTTCCTCGACCGCGCCCGGCGGGTCCGCCCCGGCTTCGCGCCGGACGAGGAGGAGCTCGACCTCGTCGCCGAGATCGTGCGCCGGCTCGGCGGGATGCCGCTCGCCGTCGAGCTGGCCGCCGGGCGGCTCTCGACCTTCTCCACCGGCGACCTCGCCGCCCGGCTCGACCGCGCCCTCGACCTGCTCGGCTCGGGCCGGACCACCGCCGATCCCCGGCACCGGACGCTGCGCGACACCGTGGCGTGGTCCTACCAGCTGCTCACCGACGACGCGCGACGGCTGTTCCGCCACCTCTCGGTGTTCGCCGACGGCGTGGACCTGGCCACGGCCGAGGCCGTCGCCGTCGACCTGGGTCTGCCGGCCGATCCCGGGAGCGTGCTGGCCCACCTGGTCGACGCCTCGATGGTCGAGGTCGCCTTCGAGGACCACCCCCGCTACCGGATGCTCGAACCCCTGCGCGCGTTCGGGCTCGACCGGCTCGCCGCGGCGGGCGAGACCTCCGCCGCGCAGGCCCGGCTGGTGCGCTGGGCCGTCGACCTGACCGCGTGGATCGACGCCACGATCGTCTCCGACCGGGAGCCCGAGGCCGACGCCGTGCTGCGGCGCGAGCTGCCGAACCTGCGCGCCGCCTGGCGTCTCGCACGGCGCGGCCCGGCTCTCGACGACGCCGTCGCACTGGTGGTCGCCCTCCACGACGCGCTCGACTGGCGGGACCTGACCGAGGCGTGGAGCTGGCCCGAGGAGCTCGCCGGTGACCCGGCCCTCGCGGAGCACCCGCGGGCCGCCGAGGTCCTCGGCGTCGCCGCCGGCATCAGCTACCTGCGGGGCGACCACCGACGCGCCGACGCGCAGGCCCGCACCGGGCTCGCCGGCGCCACCGGTCCCCGGGGATCCTGGCTGTGCCTCACCAGCCTCGCCGAGGCCGACATGGCCCGCGGCGCCTACCGCGAGGCCCTGGACCACTCCCTCGCCGCCGACGCCCTGGCCACGCGGCCCACCGAGAACCTGGGGGTGGCCGCGCTCGCCGCGGCCTACGCCGGGGACCTCGACCGTGCCGCCTCCCTCGTCGCCGCGCTCGACGCCCGGGCCGGCTCACCGGGCCTGCACGGCTTCGCCTCCTACGTCGCGGGGGAGATCCACAGCGTCGCCGGCCGCCCGGAGCGTGCCGAGCAGTGCTACCGCCTCGCCGTCGACCGGGCCCGCAGGTCAGGAGCCACCTTCCTGCACGGGATCGCCGCGGTCGGCCTGGCCGGCGTGCACGCCGCCCGCGGACGCTGCGCCGAAGCGCTCGACGGCTACCGCGACGCGATCGAGTACTGGGCCACGGCGGGGAACTGGACCCACCAGTGGGTCACCCTGCGCAACCTGGCCGACCTGCTGCGCCGGCTGGACGACCCCGAGACCGCCGCCGTGCTCGACGCGGCGGCCGACCTGGCCCCGGACGCACCGGCCGGGCACGGCGGCGACGGGGCGACAGCCACCGAACACCTCGGGAGGGACGCCGCGCTCGAGGTCGCCCGGCGCGCCGTCGCGCGACACCTCGGCACACGGCCCCCGAGCCGCGTCGGGTGGGAGCCGATCACCGCCCCGCAGGTGCCGTCAGGGCGTCGATCGCCTTCGCGACCGCGGGCACGTCGTCCGTGGTGAGGTGCGGCATCCCGGGCAGTGGTCGGGACCGAACGCGGCCTCGTGCGCGGCCACGCGCTCGTCGGTCACGGTGATGCCTGCCCAGGCGCCCAGCCCGGGCATCCCGACGTCGTGGTTGCCGGGCACGACCACCAGCGGCGCCGTGATGAGGTCGAGCAGCTCGCGGGCGTGGGCGCGGTCGTCCGCGTCGTCCGGGTGGACGAGCTGGATGTCGCCCGAGTGCACGACGAGGTCGGGGCGGACGTCCTCGTCGAGGTGCCGGGCGAGGAGTCCGAAGGCGTTCTCGGTCGGCCCGCCGGCCGCGGTCAGGTGGGTGTCCGAGATCTGCACGATCTTCACGGGCGTCGCCCGGGCTCACAGCGCGGCGCCCCGGGGTGGTACCCGGGGCGCCGTGGTTCGGTGGAAGCGCGTCGTCAGCCGACGCGGGAGACCTGCTCCCGGCTGATCGCGCTCAGCCGCTCGCCGACGGCCACGATCTCCCCGATCACCCGCCGTTGGGCGGTGACGAGCTGGTCGACGTAGCCGCGCTGGGTCGCCAGGGCCCTCTCGGCCGTCCCGAAGCCGTCGTCGACCACGCCCCGGGCCCCGGACGGGCGGTCGTCGCTCGTGGTGTCGTCGCTCATGCCGCGGACCGCACGACCGAACAGTGCGACCGGGTTGAGCTGGAGAGCCAACTCGAGCACCGCATCCGCTGCCCGGGTGGCCGCTTTCTGGTTGTGCCGCACGACCTCCCGGATCGCGGCGCTGGTCTCCGCAGTCATCTCCCGCCACCGCTCGCCCACCTCCGTGGCGGCCTGTTCGACGGGCGGGCCCGGCTCGGGTCGGGGCGGCCGGTCCTGCCGCCCGCTCGTACGGGCCCCCGTCGCGGTGGCGGTGTCCGTCGGCGTGCTGGTCCCTGCTTCGGTGGCATTGCGTGCCTGGGAATGGGTCGAGGTCGGCATGTCCTGGTGTCCCCTCCGGGTGATCATTTCGACCGGTTCGCTCGACTGTGATCGACGAACGGGTGTCGCGTCGGCGCCGCTCCGTCCGACCGCTGCTGCCGCCCGGTCCCGCGCACCCGGGTCGCCGTCCGGCTGGACGGCCGTTCGCCCACGCAACCCGATCACGACCGGGTCACGCGGCGCCGACGCGAGCCGACCGTGGCGGCAAACGCGCTGCAGCGCAACCGGTCTCCCGCCGATTGCTCCGCCCCGTCCCGGCCAGCGGATTCCGGCGCCCACATCGTGAGGCCCGTCGGCCGGACGAGCGAGCCCGGCGGCCGCCCCTCTGCCCGACCGGCGCAATCCTCGGCCGGGCATCGCCCGGGAGCGGCACGGTCACCAGCTCGATGCGGCGTCGGCGAGCGCCGACGACCTGGTCGGGATCGGTCGGGACCCGGGGCTCGCCCCGCGCAGGCGGGACACGGGCTCGCCCGGACGAGGTGATGCCGGTTCCCCGCGTACGGCGGAGGGTGCGTCTCGCCAGACCGCACGTCAGGAGGGGGGCGTGATGTCCACCGTCGACCGACCCGACCAGCCCGGCCCCGCCGTGGCCACCCCGACTCGGGTCAGCCCGGCGAAGGCCTCGACCGCGCCGGCTGCGGCCGCCACGCCGGAGACCGAGCCGCGCGTGTCCGCCCCGTCCGCGGCCGCGCCGCTGGCCCCCGAGGAGCGCGCGGAGCTCGAACGCCTGCGGGCCGAGCTCGCCGCGCTGAGGGCCGCGCCCCCGCCGCCCCCACCGACCCGGCGCCCTCGCGGCCCGATCCGGTGGGCCTCGATCGGTTCGGCGGTCCTGCTGGTCCTGGGCCTGCTGCTGGTCCCGGTGTCCGTGCTCGCGGTCTGGACGGACAACCAGATCTCCGAGACCGACCGGTTCGTGGCGACCATGAGCCCGGTCCTGGAGGACCCCGCGGTGCAGGACGCGGTCGCCGCCCGGGTCACCCAGGAGATCTTCACCCAGGTCGACGTCCAGCAACTGGCGACCCAGGCGGTGGCCGCCCTCGCCGCCCAGGGCCTCCCGGCCCCGATCGCCGACCGGCTCTACGGACTCACCGGGCCGCTCGCCGAGGGCACCCGCAGCTTCGTCCAGGGCGAGGTCCAGGACCTGGTGAGCAGCCCGACCTTCATCGCCGCCGGGCAGCAGGCGCTGACGGTGACCCATCAACAACTCGCGGCGGTCCTGGCCGGCCAGTCCTCGGCGATCACCGTGCAGGGCGCCGACGCCGTCCTGGATCTCTACCCCTTCATCGAGGCGGCCAAGCAACAGCTCGTGGCCTCCGGGTTCGAGCTCGCCGCGAGGATCCCTCCCCTGCACCCGACGATCACGCTGTTCCCGGCCAGCACGCTGATCCAGGCCCAGACGCTCTACCACCTGCTCGACGTGACCGCCACCTGGCTGCCCTGGGTGACCCTCGCGTTCCTGATCGGCGGGGTGCTGCTGGCGCGGAACCGACGGCGGGCCACGCTGGTGATCGGCCTGGCCGTGATGGGGACGATGCTCGCCCTGGCCGTGGCCCTGCTCGTCGTGCGCGGCGTCGTGGTCGGCGCCGTGCCCGAGCAGGGCTCCGCCGCGGCGGCCTCGGCGTACGACATCATCGTGCGCTTCGTCCGCGCCGCGCTGCGGACGCTCTTCGTGGTCGGCCTCGTCGTGGCGCTCGCGGCCTGGGTGACCGGCCCGTCGTCGGCGGCGGTCCGGATCCGCGGCGGTCTGGCCCGCGGCGTGGCGTCGCTGCGCCGGGGTGCGGTCGCGCGCCGGCTCGCCGAGGGTCCGGTGGGCCCGTGGGTCCACGACCACCTCGGCCTGCTCCGCACGGCGCTGGTCGTGCTGGCCGCGCTCGTGGTCGTGCTGATCGACCGGCCCTCGGGCTGGACCATCCTGGCCGTCGTCCTCGTGCTCGTGGTCCTGCTGGGGGTCGTGCAGTTCCTCGACCAGCCGCGTGCCGCCGCACGGACCGGGCCCCCGACCGCGCCGGGCAGCCCGCGTTCGGAGGGTGCTGTCGACCACCAATCACCCGCCGCGGATGGGGGATCGGCGCTGCCGACCGGGCATCGTCACGACTGACCCGGCACCCCGCCGCAGGCGGCCGGGAGACCTCGAGACAAGGGGGCGGACATGCTGCTCGCACAGAGCACCTATCCACTGCTGGACCTGTTCTGGACGATGCTCGTCTTCTTCGGGTTCGTCATCTGGTTCTGGTTGATCTTCGCGATCTTCGGCGACATCTTCCGCCGGGACGACATCGGCGGATGGGGCAAGGCCGGCTGGACCGTCGTGATCATCATCCTGCCGATCGTCGGGGCGCTCGTGTACCTGATCGCGGAGGGCCGGAAGATGGGCGAACGCCGGCAGGCCGACGTCGCCGCCGCCCGCAGCTCCTACGAGCACGACGTGCGCCGGATCGCCGCCGCGAACGGGACCGGCGGCGGCCCGACCGCCCAGATCGCCGAGGCGAAGCGGCTGCTCGACCAGGGCGCCATCACCCCGGCCGAGTACGAGGCGCTGAAGCGCCAGGCGCTCGGGCAGCCGGCGGGCGAGCCGGCTCGCTGACCGGCGCCCACGGGGCGTCGGACCGCCCGATCCGCGCAGTGCCGGGGCCGCACGGTCTCGGTTCGGTACTGCCGAGTGTGCCGGGGCCGCAAGGTCCCGGCACTCCCGGGTCCGAGCTCAGGAGGACGGGGTGGCGGTCGGCGGCACCCCTGGACAGCCGGCGCGGACGCTGTCCACGATCGGCCGGGCCGCCGCCTCGACCTGCGCCACCGACGTGGCGAGCGCCCCGAGGTTGGCCGAGAGCGTGGCCTGGTCGCTGATCCCTGCGATCGTGTTCCGCAGCGAGTCGAGGGCCTGCTCGAGGGTGGCCACCTGCGGACCGAACTGCGCCCTGGCCGCGTCCGCCAGGTTCCGCCCTGCGTCGGCGAGGTCCTGCAGGGCCGCCCTGACCCCGTCGGTCCCGACCTTCGTCGCGTCGAGCTGCACGAGCGCATTCGCCGCGGTCTGGAACTGCGCCGCAGCCGTGCACAGCTCCGGCGGATACGCCGCGGGCGCCGGCACCGAGGTCGTGGCCGGGGGTGCGGGCGTCGCCGACGGCGGTGCGGCCGGCTGCGCGGAGCAGCCCGCGACGACAGCGAGGCCCAGCACCGACGCCGCGACCGCGCGGACCGCACCGCCCCTGTGCGCGCGGCGCCGTCGCTCTCCATCTCGACCGTCACACCGGGTCTCGTCCGGCACGCGCAGGGTGGTACGCGTGCGTCCGGGCTCGCGCGCGACCCCGACCGCGTCGGCGCGCGCCGGGGCCGGCGCGGGCCGCGTGCGGACGGCTTCACTGCGCGTGACCGGCTCGGTGTCGGTGTTCTCGGTGGCGGTGATCTCGGCGTCGGACATCGTCTACTCCGATCGGGACTTCTCACCACGTGGCAACCGGGGCAACTCACGGACCAACCCGGGCGGCATCACCTCAGCCGTTCGAGGACGTGGTCGGCCACGCGCAGGGCGTTGGCCATCGCCGTCAGCGACGGGTTCACCGCCCCGATGCTGGGGAAGAAGCTGGTGTCGACGACGTAGAGGTTGTCCAGCTCGTGTGCCCGGCAGGTCACGTCGAGCGCCGAGCTCGCCGGGTCGGTCCCGAACCGGATCGTCCCCGCCTGGTGCGCCGTCGCGCCGATCGGCATGCCCTTGTGCATGTAGATGCTGTGGTGCAGCAGGTGCTTCTCGTGCATACCGAGGTCGGAGAGCCTGCTCTGCAGGGCGTGCCGGAGGCGCTTCAGACCCTCGACGTTGTTGTTCGGGTCGAGCGTGAGCCGGATCCGCCCGTCGCGTTCCAGGGTCACCCGGTTCTCCGGCTGCGGCAGGTCCTCCCCGCAGAGCCAGAAGTCGACGGCGTGGTGGGCGAGCACCTCGAACGGCATCTCCGGCGCCAGCCGGCCGGCCCAGTGCGGGGCGTTCGCCCGGATCTGCTCACTGTCGGACTTGCCGAGCATCTGGATGCCGCCCAGCGGATAGTCCCAGTCCTCCGAGCCGAGGTACCAGTCGTGCACCGCCAGGGTCTTCTGGAACCGCGTCGGGTTGGGCTCCTTGGAGACGGCCATCAGCGCGAGGTTGTTGTGCCGCATGTAGTGCCGGCCGACCACGCCGGAGCCGTTGGCCAGGCCGTCGGGGTGCTTGTCGTTCGCCGAGCGCAGCAGCAGCGCGGCCGAGTTCACGGCCCCGCAGGCGACCACCACGACGTCCGCGCTGAACCGCACCGTCTCCGTGGCGCCCTCGCCCTGGTCGAACTCGGTGACCACGGACGTGACCGAGCGCCCGTCCGGATCGGTCTCCAGCCGCGTGACGTGGGCGTGGGTGAGCAGCCGGACGCCTGCGTGGGTCAGCGCCGGGTCCACGCAGATCACCTGCGCGTCGGACTTGCCGCCCACCACGCAGGGGAAGCCGTCGACGCGGTCGCACCGGATGCAGGGGCTGTCGTAGGTGGCGTTCCCGTGCGCGTCCTGCTCGAGGCGCACGCCGATCGGCAGGTGGAAGGGGTGCAGCCCGATCTTGTCCAGGTCGTCGCTGAGCTGCTGGATCCGGGGTTCGTGCCGCACCGGCCCGTAGCGGTAGTCCGCGCTCGCCGGTCCCTCGGTGGGGTCGTCGCCGTGCCGGCCGTGGACCTCGTAGAGGTGCTCGGCCTCGGTGTAGTACGGCTCGAGGTCGGTGTAGTCGAGGGGCCAGGCCGGCGAGAGGCCGCCGTGGTGGCGCAGCTCGCCGAAGTCCTCCGGTCGCAGCCGGAACAGCGCCGCGCCGTAGAACTTGGTGTTGCCGCCGACGTAGTAGTTCACCTCGGGCGGGAACTCCTTCCCGTCGCGGTCCAGCCAGAACTCGGGGGCCCGGTACTTCCCGCGCACGAACACCGCGCCCGAGTCCCAGTTGTCGCGCTCGCGCGGCAGGTAGGCCCCGCGCTCGAGCAGCAGGACCCGCTTCCCGGTGGGCGCGAGCCGATGGGCGAAGGTGCCGCCGCCCGCCCCGCTGCCGATCACGATCACGTCGTAGTGGTCGCCGCTCACGGCCGTCCCTCCTTGGCGTCCTCCGCGGGCTCGGGCGCGTCGTCGTCGACGTCCCGCAGCATCCCGATCTCCTGCGTGGTGAAGGTCCGCTCCCGCCGCGCGTCGCGGGCGAAGGCGGCCGCTCGAGTCACCATCGCGCGGACGCGGTTGCGGGCTGCCGGTGGGAGCGACCGACGAGGGTCAGCCGGTGGGGTCGTGCCATGTGTCCCCCTCGGGCAGCAGGTCGTCGGCTTCCTTGGGTCCCCAGGTGCCGCGCGGGTAGCGCTGCAGGGGGACCACGTCGCCGAGGATCGGGTCGACCACCCGCCAGGCGGCCTCGACGGTGTCCTGCCGGGCGAACAACACCCGGTTGCCGTCCAGGGCCGCGCCGATGAGCCGGTCGTAGGGGCGCGCGTCCTCCCCGGGGTGTTCGGCGAAGACCAGTTCCTGCTGCTGGGGTTCCCGCCGGATCCCCGGCTTCTTACCGGCCAGGCTCAGCACGACCGCGGCGGTGGGCCAGATCCGGAACCGCAGCGCGTTGACCGGGCGCGGGCTCGGCACGTCGAACAGATCGAGCGGGACCGGGCGGAACCGGATGCTCACCTCGGTCGCGGTGACCGGCATCGTCTTGCCCGCGCGGATCAGGATCGGCACGCCCGCCCAGCGCCACGAGTCGAGCTGAAGGCGGACCGCGGTGAAGGTCTCGGTGGTCGAGACCGGGTCGACCCCGGCCACCTCCCGGTAGCCCTCGTACTGGCCGCGGACGGTGTGCTCCGGGGTCAGCGGGCGGATCGCGGACAGCACGCGGGCCTTGGCGTCGACCCAGGACAGCAGGCCCGACCCGTCCGGCGGGTCGGCCACCACGGTGGCCAGCACCTGCAGCATGTGGTTCTGCACCACGTCGCGGGTGGCCCCGGTGCGGTCGTAGAAGCGGCCGCGGTCGGCGACGTCGAACGCCTCGGCCATGGTGATCTGGATGCTCTCCACGTGGTCGCGGGTGAGCAGCGGCTCGATCATCGAGTTGGCGAAGCGGGCGACCAGGACGTCGTTGAGCGGGTCGAGGCCCAGCCAGTGGTCGACCCGGTAGATGGCATCCTCCGGGAAATACTTCAGCATGGTCTCGTTCAGCGCCTGCGCGCTGCGCAGGTCGGTGCCGAAGGGCTTCTCGACCATCACCCGGGCCCCCGCGGCCCGGCCCACCCCGGAGATGCCCTCGGCGATCCGGGCGAACAGCGCCGGCGGCACCTCCAGGTAGTAGAGGATCCGGGAGCCCTCGCCGATCTCCCGGCTCATCGCCTCGTAGGTCGCCGGGTCGCCCAGGTCACCGTCGACATAGCGCAGCAGGCCCAGCATGTCCCGCCCGGGACCCGAGTCCGGGTCGAGCCCGTTGCGGCGCAGCGACTGCGCGGCGTAGTCCCGGAACCCCTCCAGGTCCCACCCGCTCCTCGCGACGCCGATCACCGGCACCTCCAGGACACCCCGCTCGACCAGCCCGACCAGCGCCGGGAAGGTCTCCAACTTCGCCAGGTCCCCGGTCGCACCGAAGATCACCAGGGCATCCACCCGGTCCGTCGCCATGGCCTGCTCCTGTCCGCGGGTTCTGCGAGGTCATACGGGTACGTCTGACCGTGGTCGCCGTGCGGCGGCACGCGCCTCACCCGACCCGGATGAGCGCCGCGGGGTACGGCCGGGGCGGCGGTGGCTGCGGTGACGGACGAATCGGGCATGCGTGCCGGGCTCGTGCGCGGTGCCGGCGCCCGGGTCACCTGCTCCGGGCGATGCTCGCCGTCCCGTGGGTCGCAACGGTGGCTGTGTGTCCGTGGTCGACCTCGCTCGCCTGCAGTTCGCCAGCACGTCGATCTACCACTTCCTGTTCGTACCGCTCACGATCGGGCTGGCGTTGATCACCGCGTTCCTGCAGACGCGCTGGCACAGGTCCCGCCAGCCGGAGTACCTGCGGCTGACCCGGTTCTTCGGCGTCCTGCTGGTCATCAACGTGGCGGTGGGCGTGGTGACCGGGCTGGTGCAGGAGTTCCAGTTCGGGATGAACTGGTCGGGCTACTCCCGCTTCGTCGGCGATGTCTTCGGCGCGCCGCTGGCCATGGAGGGGCTCGCCGCCTTCTTCCTCGAGTCCGTCTTCCTCGGCCTGTGGATCTTCGGCTGGAAGCGGCTGAGCCCGCGCGTGCACCTCGCGACGATCTGGATGGTGGCACTGGGCGGGGTGCTCTCGGCCGCCTTCATCATGGCCGCGAACTCGTGGATGCAGAACCCGGTCGGCTACGAGATCAACCCGGCGACGCAGCGCGCGCAGCTCACGAGCATCGGCGCCGTGCTCACCAACCCGGTGTTCCTGCGCAGCTATCTGCACGTCCTGCTCGCCTCGCTGATCACCGCGGCCGTCGTCGTGCTCGCCGTGTCGGCCTGGCACCTGCGGCGGGACCCCAAGTCGGACTTCCGGCGCTCGGCCCGCCTCGCCCTGGTGGTGCTCGCGCCCGCCACCATGATCAACCTACTGGTCGGCAGCGAGCTCGGGGTCACCGAGGGCACCTACCAGCCGATGAAGATCGCGGCGGCCGAGGCGCAGTGGGAGACCTGCCAGCCGTGCTCGTTCTCGCTGTTCCAGATCGGCGGCGGCAACAACGACCAGACCCCCACGAAGATCATCGCCGTGCCACACCTGCTGTCGATCCTGGCCACCAACTCCTGGGACGGCCAGGTGGTCGGCCTCAACGAGTTGCAGGCCCAGTACGAGCAGCAGTACGGGCCGGGCGACTACGTGCCGAACGTGTTCGTCCAGTACTGGTCGATGCGGGTCATGGCCTACCTCGGCAGCCTCGTGCTGCTGATCTCGCTGTGGGGTCTGTGGCGGTGGAGACGGCTGGAGTCCTCGCCGTGGTTCCTGCGGGTGGCGCTGTGGAGCCTGCCGTTGCCCTTCGTGATCAACACCGCCGGCTGGCTCCTCACCGAGAACGGCAGGCAGCCGTGGATCGTGCAGGGGCTGCAGAAGACGGCGGACGCCCACTCGCCGTCGGTGAGCGCGGCGGCGATCGTCACCAGCCTGCTGATCTTCTTCCTGCTCTACGGCGCGCTGGCCGTCGCGGACTGGCTCCTCATGGCGCGCTACGCCCGTAAGGAGCTCCCGGCCGAGGAAGCCGCGGACGAGATCGAGGCGCCCGCCCCGGCGCCCACCTACTGACCCGGGCGGTGTGCCGATGACCCTCGTCGCCTTCTGGTTCGTCGTCCTCACGGTGGTGTGGACCGGCTTCCTGCTGCTCGAGGGGTTCGACTTCGGGGTCGGCATGCTGCACGGCGTCGTCGGGCGCGACGAGGCCGGGCGTGACCTGGCGATCCGCACGATCGGGCCGGTGTGGGACGGCAACGAGGTGTGGCTGATCGTGGCCACCGCCGTGACCTTCGCGGCCTTCCCGGTCTGGTACGCCACGATGTTCTCCGCGTACTACCCGATCATGGTCGTGGTGCTGGTCGCGCTGATCCTGCGTGGGGTGTCCTTCGAGTTCCGGTCCCATTCGGAGTCGCCGCGCGCCCGGGCGCTCTGGAGCGGTGCGCTCGCCGGCGGGAGCCTGGTGGTCCCGCTCGGCCTCGGCATCGTGCTCGGTGGGCTCTTGGCCGGGGTCCCGATCGACTCCGCGCAGGAGTTCGTCGGCGGCGCCGGGGACCTGTTCCCCGCGTACGCGCTGATGACCGGCGCGACGGTCGTGCTGGTGTGCCTGGTCCACGGGGCGGTGTTCCTCGCCCTGAAGACCACGGCGGCCCTGCGCCGGCGCGCCCTCGGGATCGCCCAGTCCCTCGCCCCGGTGGTCGCCGTCGTCGTCACCGGGTGGGCGGCGTGGACCCGCGTGACCGCCGGCGACGGGGTGCTGCTGTCCGTCGCCGAGTTCGGCGCGATCCTTGCCGCGATCACCGCGGCGGCGTTCGTCCACGTCCGGCGGGAGGGGCTCGCGTTCGCCGCCACCGCCACGACCATGGCCGCGCTGACGACGTCGATCTTCTCCGAGCTGTACCCGCGCGTGATGGTGTCCAGCCTCGGCGCCGCGAACGACCTCACCACCACGAACACCGCCTCCGCCTCGTACGCGCTGACGGTCATGACGGTGGTCCTGGCGGTCCTGCTGCCCGTCGTCCTGGTGTACCAGGCGTGGACCTACCACGTTTTCCGCGCCCGGCTCGGTGGCGGGCGGGCGCCCGAGCCACCGGGATCGGCCCTCGCCGGCGCGGGGGGCGGGGCAGCTGCTGCCCGGGATCCCTCCGGCCCTGCACCGGGTACGACCGGCACCGCGCTGGTGCGGGCCGTCCGCCCCCTCGACTGGCCCCGCCTCCGCGTGCTGGTCGTGCTGCTGGGGTGGGCGATCTTGCGCCACGCAGTCCGGCCCGAGCTCCTCCCGCCGCGACGTTCACGTTGACAACCCGGCTCAGCAGGGCCGCTCCGCTCCCGGTCGTGCCCGCACTGGTCGTACGTGGCCGCGCACTCGAAGTCGAGCTTGCTCAGGGCACGGCACCACCACTCTCGCCGAGGAACGTCGACCAGGAACACGGCCCAGCGCCTGAGGGGGCGGGATCCGTCACACGATCGCGATCGGGTTGACCGGCGAGCCCGTGCCGGTGGGTAACCGGAGCGGCGCGATGACGCACAGGAACGACCAACGGCCGGCCGCCGCACACACCTGCACCAGCTCCTCGAACTGCAGGTAGTCGAGCAGGTGCAGGCCCAGGGCGTTGACGGCCAGGAGGTGCACCGGAAAGTCGACACCAGCGACCGCGCTGGGGGCGGTGTCGTTGTTGCCGTCACCAGCGAGGGCGGCGATCCGGCGCTCCGCCAGCAGAGCCAGCACACGCGGATGCAGCCCGGCCCGGGCCTGCGCGGCATCCCAGGGGCCCCGCTCCGTCCGCCGACGGCGGTGACCCACCCGCACGAACACGATGTCGCCCCGACCGACCTGAACCCGCTGGTCGCGCTCGGCCGCGAGCAGATCCTGCACCGTCACGTGGTCGCCCGGCTCCAGCCAGGGCACTCCGCGCGAGCGCGGCACGTCGAGGAGCACCCCGCGGCCGACGATGCCCTCGGCCGCGGTGTCGATGGACAGCTCGGCCGCCCCGTCCGCCGTGATGGTGTCCGCAGCCACCCGGTTGTACAGGGTGCCGTCGAAGATGACATGACACAGGGCGTCGACGTGGCTGTCGGCGTTGCCGTGGATGTTCATGGCGATCCGGTCCATGCTGAACGACAGCCCCGGGCCGGCTTCGGCCCCGGGCGGTCCCTTCATCCGGTGCCGGGCCGGATCGGGGTTGTCGGCAGTCGGCCGGGTCTCCACCGGCGCCGCGAGCGACACCGTGCGGCCCAGCCTGACCTCGGCGACGGCGGCGAGCACCTCGGCCGGCGTGATGTAGTTCAGCGCCCCGCGCCGGTCATCCGGCCCCCAGGGCGGCGTGTCGCGCAGCTGGTCGTACAGCGTGCGGAACTCGGCCTGGCTCATCTGCCCGGGCGGGTGCGCGCGCCGAGCCAGCGGCGGCGGACTCGGTGTCTGTCATAACCCTCTGCCTCCGATCCCTTCACGTGGTGCGGTCCGGCGGGTCGTGGTCTCGGCCGCCGCGTCCGACGGCCCGCCGCCGGATGGCGCGCTGTGCGGGGAGCCCGGCGATGGCGACGGCGGTGAGGACCGTGACGTTGAGGAGCAGCTGCAGGAGTGCACCCCGCGCCTCGCGGGCACGGCGCCGTACCCGGGGCAGGTCGCGACGGGTGATGCTGAAGGCGAGACCGAGGATGGCGCCGTACTCCGGGCCGACCACCATCGCCCCGACGACGAGGATCTGAGAGTTGGTGAGAATCCCGACGGCCCCGATGAGCCCGGCGATGACCAGAAGTGCGAACCGACTGGGCGGGAAGGTCCCCTCCAGGGCGATCCGCGCCTCGACCTCGGCCCAGACGGGCGCGAACTCGTGAAAGCGCGGTGAGCTCTGGCGGGCTGACCAGGCGCATCTGAATCACCGCATCACCCCGGCCGGCTCATGCCCGCGGCCGAACGGGTGCTCGCGCGGCTGCCCAGGGCGAACCTTCCCGGGTACGAGGCTGTATCCGATCGTTGCATGACGGCGGTCCTCCGGGCCGTGATCAGCGGACCGGTGCTCAACGCGAACCGCCCACGTGAGGCCGAGGCACCATCGAGAGGATTCGACCTGCTACAGCCGATTGCCGTACCCCCCAGCGCGGGTGAGAAGTCGGACGTCCGCGACGCAGCCGAGGGCGGTGCGCCCCAGATGATCGATTCCGTGAGGTTCCGAGCGCCCGTCACTCGTTGTCCTCCCCGACCGCGACGGCCTGATCCGCCTCGTCGGCGCAGTGACCGCCGAGCACCTCAGAGGAATGTGCTGAGGCCGGTGAGGGCTCGGCCGACGATGAGGGTGTTCATCTCGCGGGTGCCTTCGGAGGAGTAGATGGCCTCCGCGTCGGCGACGAACCGACCGACGTGGTGGTCGAGGCGGATCCCGTTGCCGCCCATGAGCTCGCGGGCGAGGCCGACCGTCTCGCGCATCCGGACGGTGGTGAACGCCTTGGCGAGGGCGAAGTGCTCGTCGGCGGCCCCGCCCCGTTCCTGCACGAGGGCGAGTTGTGTGCAGAGCGCCGCGGAAGCGGTGATGTTGCCGAGCATGCGGACCAGCAGGTCCTGGACCAGCTGGAAGCCGCCGATCTTGCGCCCGAACTGCTCGCGGGTGGTGGCGTAGTCCAGGGCGTAGCGATAGGCGCCGCGGGCGCAGCCGACGGCCATCCAGGCGACGCCCGCCCGGGTCAGACGGAGGACCTCGGCGGTGTCGCCCCTTCGGGTTGCCGGGCGGGTTGACCATCGGTGCCGTCGGTCGGGGTTGCGCCAGGAGATCATGAAGACCTGCTGGCCCCCGGCCACGAGGTACTCGACGATGCTGCGGGTCGGGGCGAGGTCGGTGACGTAGTACTTGTTGATGACCGGGGGGACGATCAGGAGCGGGCGGCTCCGCACCCGCTCGGTGGTCGGGGTGTAGCGGATCAGCTCCAGCACCTCGGTCCGCAGGACGACCGAGCCGGGGTGGCGGCCAGGTCGCGGCCCACCTCGAAGGCGTCGGGCCGGACCATCGTCGGCACCCGGGGCGAGCGCAGCGTCGGCCAGCAGGGGGTCCAGCGGCCCCGCGGCATCCCGGGGCTCGGTCGTCGGGGTCCTCATGACTGCTGCTCCTCAGGAACCGGGACCTCGCGACGCAGCACCGCGCCGGTCGGGCCCTTCGGCAGCTCGTCGACGACCCAGAGCCGTCGGGGGTACTTGTAGACGTTGTAGCCACCGCGGATGATCAGGTCCTTCTTGCGGTCGACCTCGAAGTAGTAGCCGTCCTCGTCGAACCGGGCCAGGTCGCCGGTGCGGAACCAGCCGTCGGGAACGGCCTCGGCCGTGGCCTGCGGGCGGTTGCGGTAGCCCCGCATCACGTTGTGCCCGCGGACGGCGATCTCGCCGATCTCACCTGCGTGGACGTCCGCGCCCGCCTGGTCGACCAGGCGCACCTCCACGCCACGGACCGGGATGTCGATCGAACCGGCCTCCCGTTCCCGATCGGGGTGGTTGACGGTGACGACGGGGGAGGTCTCCGTCAACAGCAGCGCCACTGTCGTCATCGTGCGCTCCACATCGTGAGCGCCCTGGCCGACAACGTGACCTACATCCTCGACGGACTGTGCGGGGAGGCCAGCCCCGACAACGTCCTCGTCGACCTCGCGGGCCGGCTGTTCGAGCTGCACAGCCGCTACGCCGCCGCGTCGGTGAGCGGGTACCGGGAGGAGTACCGCCGGCTCGTCACCGCGGCGCAGCGTGAACACAGCGCGTTCGGCGAGGCGTTGCTCCTCGGCCCCACGGACAGGGGAATGCTCTGGGAAGCAGCTCAGACCCTCCGGCTGCCCCTTCGGGGGAACTTCCTGGTGGTCGCCGCCGAGACCGTCAACCCGGGTCATGATCCGTTGGCAGGCGTCGAGTCCCGCCTCGCCGCCGCCGACGTCACCTCGGTGTGGCTGCTCCGACCGGACCGCAGCATCGGGCTGCTCGCCCTGCCCCTCGGCGGGGACCCGGCCCGGTCCTGAAGACGCTCGCCCAGCAGGCGATCTCCCGTGTCGGGGTTAGCCCGGTGTTCGACCGGCTCGACAACGCGGCCCGGAACCTGCAGTTCGCCGAGCTCGCCCTGACCGTCCAGGAACCAGGCTCACGGGTCGGGCAGTTCCACGGCGACGCCTTGTCGATCCTGGTCGCCTGCGCTCCCGCCGCGGCGATGGAGACGGCCCACGCCGTACTCGGGAACCTCCACGCTGCCGCGAAACCAGGCCGAGTGTCCGTCGCCACGCCCTGTCACCCAGGCGGACACTCGGGCGATGGCGGTGACGGTACGAACCACCGTTCCGGTCTTACCTGCGCCCTGACACCGAGTACCTCGACCCGCGCACGGTCGAGCGTGCGCGGAGCTCCCGGGCGGCGGGCGAGAGCCCACTCGCATGGAGCGGCAGACGGATCCGCAGGGCACCCGGCCTGGTCCTGAAATGCAGGGGCGGGGCGACCTGCAGCGCCTCGCCGTCGACGCCGGCGTTGACCGGAGCGTCGGAGCTCACCTCGAACGTCGACGGCGTCCACGCGACGTATCCGGGAAAGCGCTCCGGGCGACCGGCCGCGACGGCGGCGAGCAACGCCCTGTCGGCGGGATCGCCCGGCAGCTCGAGGGCGATCACTCCCAGGTGACCGGTGTCAAGACGGGGTCGGCTGACAAAGCTGCCGATGGTGCGGCCGTAAGGGTTGTTGGAGACCTGGACGACGTGCGCGCCTGTGTGCCGCTCCCCCGCCGGGCCCGTGAAGCGCAGGTCGAACGGTGGTCTCCCCGGCTCCAGGAGGCCGGGCAGGGTGCTCAGGGTGGTCTCGATCTTGGCGTCGCGGTACTCCGGCAGGCGGACGATCTCGGCGTACAGGCCGAGGGAGACGTTGTTGACGAACGGTCGCCCGTTCACGTCTCCGAGATCGATCCGGCGTTCCACCGCCGCGCCGAACGCGTCGAGGGCGCCGACCACGTCGTCGCGGTCGAGGCCGAGGTCCATCGCCAGGTGGTTCCGGGTGCCTGCTGGGACGACGACCATCGCCAGGCCGTGGCGCGCGGCGACCTCCGCGATCAGCGCCTGGGAGCCGTCGCCGCCGGCCATGCCCAGCACGTCGGCCCCTCCGGCGACTGCGGCCTCGGCCAGCTCGACCAGGTCGTGACCTGGGCCGAGGAGGACCGGCTCGATGCCGCGGGCCCGGCATTCCCCCGGCAGGCCGAAGCGCTCCGCCTTGCCCCCGCCGCTGCGCGGGTTCATGAACAGCACGGGGTGATCGCCGGCCGGGACGACCGTGCCCAGCGGTCGCTGCGCACGGCGGAGGGCGCGGACCCGGCCGACGGCTGCTCCCGTGCCGAGGACCAGCGTGAGTCCGCCGACGACCAGCCGAGCCTTCCGCTGCCTCCGACCCGGTTCCGCCGCGCTCACCGCGACGACTCCGGCGACGCGGCGTCCTCGCTCAGGAGGCGAGGCGCTGCCACCCCGTTCCGGGGCACGGAGTCCGCCGCGGTCACGACGACGCCTGCGCGGACTGTTCGCGAGCCCGCTCGTCCGCCGACGGTAGCCGCCACCCCGGCGACCGGCGGTCGGCCGGCGAGGCGCTTCGTGGGTGGTGATGGGCTCGTCGGACGCGCCCTGAACATCGCCATGTCTCTCTCCGCCTCCTTCTGCCGGGTTCACGTCTGGTCGTGGGCCCGCCGGCGGCGCCGTCGACGTCCGGTACACGTGGCCTGGGGCGCCACACGGGTCAGCACTCGTCGAGTCGCGGAAGCGCAACTTCGTGGATGACGAGCTGCACGCCGGCCGCGATGGGGATGGCGACCAGCGCACCGACGATCCCGAGCAGGGCTCCGCCGAGCAGTACTGCGACGAGGGTCGCCACCGGCGACATCCGCACCGCCCGGCTGAAGACCTTGGGGGACAGCACGTAGTCCTCGAAGAGCCGGTAGACGACGAAGTAGCCGGCCGTGGCCAGGGCGACCGGCCACGAGACGGTCCACGCACCCAGGCACACGACGACCCCGGCGAGCGTCGAGCCGATGGTGGGGATCAGGTCGAGGAACCCGACCAGCGCGGCCAGCAGTAGGGCGTAGGGCACATGGAAGATCAGCAACCAGATGTAGGTCACGATCGTCGCGACGAGCGAGGTCAGCAGGTTGCCCAGGACGTACCCGCTGATCCGGGTGGCGATCTCGTCGCCCAGCCGGGCCACGCGAGCCCGTCGTGATCTGGGGATCAACCGGTGGAAGGCGCTGCGGATCTGGGGCAACGAGCCGAGGAAGTACACGGTCAGCACCACGACCACACCGGCCGAGACCACGACGGCTCCGGCGCCGAAGACGCCGCTCACGAGACTGCTGCCGCCGCCGGCGAGGGCCTGCTCCAGGCTCTGCTGCAGGTGGAAGCGCTCGTTCAGGCCGCCGAGGAAGGAGCTGCGATCGTTCAGCATCGTCGCGTAGCGGGGGATGTCGGCTCTGAACGCCGTGACCTGCGCGATCAGCGGTGGTACCGCCGCCGCGATCAACCCGCCGACGAGGGCGGCGATGGCCGCACACACCGCAGTGACCGCCGCCCAGCGTGGCAGCCCGCGGCGGGCCAGCGAGGCCACCGCCGGTTCGAGCCCCACGGCGAAGAACAGCGCCAGCCCGATCAGAACCAGCATGTTCCGGGCGGTGAAGACCAGCACGGCCAGTCCGGCGGTGAGCCCAGCGCCCGCCGCGCCCACCATGCCGATCCGGAAGGGCGATCGGGAGGACCCGGCCCGAGCCGACGGCGTCGTGGGCCGTGCGGCTTCGGACGCGTCCGAGGGCGCTTCCGCCACAGGCGCCGCCAAGCGCTCATCCGCCAGGTGCTCATCGACGTTCATCGCTGCGTCCTGCCGCTGTACCGTGCTCGATCAGCGTGACGGTTCGACGCAGCCGTGGCCGAGACGCCACCGCGCGCGGCCCGCGCCGCGTCCCCGCCGTGCCGGCTGCGCCCTCCGCACGCCGGATCACGGGAAACGTGCCAGGAACCCGTGGGCGCACTCATGGACTCACGGTGCCCCGGCCCGGGCTCGTCGGACCAAGGCCGAAGGGCCCGGCGTCCGCGGGCCGGTTCACCCGGTTCTGTCGTAGCAGACACACCTCGCGCCCGCGGATGGTCGTGGCCGCCGAGGACGCTCGCCGTCCTCTCCGGATGAGCAGCCGAGGGCGAGCAGAGCCGGACGCCCGGCCGTCCCGGTCGTCGTCATCGGCGCCGGCCCCACCGGGCTGACCGCCGCGACGGTGCTCGCCCGGCACGGCGTCGAGTGCCTGGTCCTCGACCGGTGGGAGTCGATCTATCCGCAGCCCCGCGCCGTCCACCTCGACGACGAGGTCTACCGCATCCTGGCGAACCTGGGGCTTCGCGAGGAGTTCGCGGCGATCTCCCGGCCCTGCCACGGGCTGCGACTCGTCCGGCCGGACATGACCGTGCTGGCCGAGCTGGCCCGCGGCGCCGACCACGGCCGGCACGGCTACCCCGAGGCCAACATGTTCGACCAGCCGGAGCTCGAAGCGCTCCTGCGCGCCAACCTCGCCCGGTATCCCTCCGTCACCCTGCGCGAGGGCGCGGAGGTCACGGCTCTGACCCAGGACGGCGACGGGCCGGTCCGGGTCGACGTCACCGACCGGCTCCATGGGACGTCCGAAACCCTGCTGGCCGGCTACGTACTGGGCTGCGACGGCGCCAACAGTCTCGCCCGCGCCGCGATCGGCGCGCACATGCTGGATCTGAGGTTCGGCCAGCGGTGGCTCGTCGTCGATGTGGACACCACCTGCGACCTGGGCGAGTGGGACGGGGTGCACCGGGTCTGCGACACCCGCCGCGCGGCGACCTACATGCGCGTCGGCCGGACCCGCTACCGCTGGGAGTTCCGCCTGGCCCCCACCGAGACCGCCGACGACTACCGCGACATCACTGGCCTGCATCCGCTCATCGCCCCCTGGACCAAGGCGACACCGCTCGACCAGCTGCACCTCGTGCGAGTGGCCGAGTACACTTTCCGGGCACAGATCGCCGATCGCTGGCGCGACCGCCGGATCTTCCTGCTCGGGGACGCCGCCCACCTCACCCCGCCCTTCGTCGGTCGAGGCATGGGCGCCGGGCTGCGGGACGCAGCCAACCTCGGCTGGAAACTCGCCGCCGTCCTCCACCGCGCGCTACCCGAACACGTCCTGGACACCGACGAACCCGAGCGCAAGCCGCACGCCCACGCCATGATCCGGCTGGCGAAGCTGATCGGGACGGTCATGACCGGTGGCGGCCGCGTCGGCGAGCTGGTGCGCCACGCCGTCGCTCCCCGCCTGCACCGCGTCCCCGGGATCAGGCAGCACGTTCTCGACAGCCGCACACCGCCCCTGCGGCGCAGCGCCCTCCTCGCCCGACCCCGTCGGCGCCGGACGCTGGCCGGGCAGTTGTGCCCCAACGCGCTCACCGACGGGACGCGCCGCTTCGACGACCTCGCGGCCGGGCGCTTCGCCCTGGTCGCCACGGCCGCCCCGTCACCGGCCGAGCAATCCGAGATCGAGCGCTGCGGCGCGGTCGTCGTCACCGCCGCACCCGGCACCGCCCTGCACCGCTGGCTGCGGCGCGGCCGGGCCCGCGTCGCGATCGTGCGCCCGGACGCCACCGTCCAACGCTCCGGCCGCAACGTCGCCGCCCTGGCCGCCGACCTCGCGTCGATCCGGGTACCGGACCGACCGACCGCGTCGACGCAGCAACCGCATTCCACAACCCCGTCACCTGCGACACCCGGCTCCGCGGAAGCCCAGGAATGATCACCGCGCAGCCCGTCACCAGCGTCGACGTACCCGCGATCATGGAATCACCGGCAACCGGTCACATCGCCGCCATGGTCACCCCTCCCGACAACCCGAAGGCGCCGTACCAGGTCTCCGCCGATCTCCACCCGGAGCCGACCGCCTGGCACATCCCCCACATCCCAGATCGACCGGAAGGCGGACACCCGGTGACCGACCTGCAGGAAGGCATCGGCGACATCCTGGCCACCGACTACTTCCTGCTCCGCGACCCACCCACACCCAGCTCGACCATCCCGGTGGCCGAACGACCGACGACGGAGCGGGCCGGAGGGCCCTCATGATCCGGATCCTTCGGCCATCAGGTGCACCAACGGAACGCGCTTCACTCGCGACAAGGACACCGAGAAAAGGAGATCGGGAGGAAGAGATGGACTACTCCGCGCAGTTCGACGCCCTGCAGAGGACCGTCACCGAGGCGAAGATGGCGGCGGAGGCCGCTACGACGGAGTCCCGTGATCAACTCCGGCAGCGGATCGACCTGGCGCAGGTCGACGTCGACCGCGGCGCCCAGGACGCCGAGCAGGGGGCCGACGCCACCGACGCCGGTGCGCGCAGCACATGGGCCCAGATGAAGGCCGACGCCGCCGCCAAGAGGGACGACATCAAGGCCAAGATCGACGCACGCAATGCGCAGTTCGACGCCGACATCGCCGCCGGCGACGCGGTCCTGGCGGAACAGGCGGCATACGACGCCCTCGACTACGCGGGATGGGCCGTCGACAACGCGCGCCTGGCCGTGCTGGACGCCATCGACGCCCGCTCCTACGCCGACGAACGCGCGAAGGCCACCAGCGGCTGAGCCCTGCCGTCGCCCGGTTCCAGCACCGCGGCCCCGGGCTCAGCCGGCCCGGGGCCCGCCCCGACCCGACACACGAGAAGGAAGCACCTCATGTACACCGACACCCCGCAGCTACCCGGCATCGCCGGCCGCTTGGTCAAACGGGAGGCAGCCCGCTGGTGGTGGGCGCCCCTCGTGGCCGGCATCATCTGGTTCCTCATCGCCTGGTTGGTGCTGCGCGCCGATGTCACCTCACTCGCCACCGTCGGCGTCCTGGTGGGCGTGGTCCTCCTGGTCGGCGCAGTCACCGAGGGCGGGTTGGGCGCAATCATGATCGGCGGCTGGAAGGTGCTGCACTACGCGCTCGCCGTGCTGTTCCTCATCTGTGCGGTGTGGTCGTTCGTCCGGCCCATCAACACCTTCTTCGCCCTGGCCTCGGTGCTGGGCCTACTGCTGTTCCTGCAGGGGATCTTCTACATCGCCCGCGGCCTCGCCCTGCGGGACGAGAGCCCGTACTGGTGGCTCGGCCTGCTGTCCGGAGGGCTCCTCGTCCTGCTCGCCTTGTGGGTCTCCACCTCCGACCGGGCCTGGGACCTCGCGGCCCGCGCCGTCTTCATCCTGGTCTGGGTGGGCTTCATGGCCATCTTCCGAGGCATCTCCGACCTCATGCTGGCCTTCGAGCTCCGCCGGCTCGGCAGGGCGCGCACGGACGAGCCCGTCTCGATGGGCGACGGCGCGCCGCAGGCCGTTCCCACCGAAGTGCACCAGTCACGCGCAGGGGTGCAGGCGGACTCGCACGTCCGCCCGTAGCCCGTGGGTTGTGTGGCGAGCCCGGGGTGTGGCAGGTCGACCGGCCGTGCCCGCCCCGGGTTCCTCCACGAGCCGCCGGGAGCGGTACCCACGCCGCGGAGTCGGCGGTGACGGTCAGGTCGGCGCGGCCGGCGAGGCCGTCGGTGACCTCCAGGGCGCCGCCGTGGATGACGACGCTGACCTCGCGCTGCTCTCGGCGTCGTGGCCGGTACCGCACCCGACGTCGAGGACGACGTCGCCGGCCCGTAGTGGAAGCAGGCCGACCAAGCGCCGGCGATAGGACGCGAACAGACCCGTGCGCGAGTCGTAGCTCATGGCGCCGTGGTCGTAGGCGGGCAGGACGGGTGACAGGACGCGTGAAGGGTCGGCCCGCACGGTCGTCGGCATGCTGTCCTCTCTGCGGGCCGACCGACGGGCCGGGGCAGGCGGTGCGCGTCCGGCGCATGGTGCCCCCACGTCACCACGTGGGCACGCGGAGCCGTGGCTGCCGTGTTCCCACGGTCACCGGCGCGATCCCCACGGTCACTGACGCGGCACAGCGGGACAACACGACGAAGGGCCCTGGGCCCCCGGCTGAACGACCCTATGGCCGCTGCGCCGGCACGACGACCGGCGGCCCCCGACACCGGCACCGACCGCGCCTGCTCGCTCGAGCACGATCCCTTCGCGCACACTCCTGCTCAAAATGTGGATCCTGCTCCACGGCGTCACCTCACCGCCGACCTCAGCTGGTCCCGCGTCCTCGGCGCTCTCGCCCCGCCAATCCGGCGCACGCTGCGGCGGATGCAGGCCCCTGGTAGCTCGGCGAGGACCGGCCCAGCTCGGCTGCGTGCGCTCCTGCCTCCAGTCCGCGCGCCCGCCGGAACACCGGCTACCCGACCCACCGCCAGGCCGACGGCACGTCGTAGCTCCGGACGAAAGCGCCCGAGGCCGTGCTCGACGCGCTGCGACGGGAGGCCGAGATAGACAGTCGACGTGGCAGAGCAGGGTGGCGGCCAGCCGGATGCACTGGGCGCTCTTCCCTTGACACGTAGCCGGCCCGGGTGCATACACGGCCCACGCCGATCTGAGGAGGTCCACCGTGACCGACGAGACGACTGCCCTCGCCGATCGGTCCATCGAAGCGGCGTGGAACCGCGCTGACTCCGCGACCGTCGATGAGCTCGCGGCCTCGGAGGTCGAGGTCTACTACCCACTGATGCCCACACCGATCAAGGGGGCGGCGGACTTCAACGAGTTCCTGGCCGAGTTCCGGACCGGGATGCCGGATGGTCACTTTGCGTTACAGCATGTGGCTACTCAGGGTGACACGGCGGTCTTCCGCTGGGACGCCACGGGTACGCACAAGGGCGAACTGCTCGGGATCCCGCCCACGGGCCGTGAGGTGCGGTGGACCGGCATCAGCGTCGTACAGGTGGCTGGCGGAAGTGCTGTCCGGGCTGGCCACTTCCCACAGCCGGAACGCTCGACACCGCTGGATGGGTGATCACCTATTTTTCCCTTGAGAGGACGCCATGACGGAAAGGGTGTTGGATCCACAGGTCAAGGCACTGCTGAATCAGATGGCCGAAGCCGGGCAGCCTCCGTTCGAGCACATGAGTGTGCCGCAGGCGCGCCAGGCCGCGTGGGCGTTCGCTGACCTGCAGGGCCCACCGCCCGAGGTCGCGGAAGTTCAGCATCGCTTCATCCCCGGGCCGACCGCCGATCTCCCGGCCCGGATCTACCGGCCCGCCGGCGACCGGCCCCGGCCCGCCATCGTGTACTTCCACGGCAGCGGCTGGGTCATCCTCAACATCGAGATCTGCGATCCGAGCATGCGGGCGCTCGCCAACGACACCGACTGCATCGTCGTCGCCGTGAACTACCAGAAGGCCCCCGAGCACAAGTTCCCGGTGCCGTTCAACGACGCCTGGGCAGCGACATGCTGGGTGGCCGAGCACGCCGAGGAGCTCGGGATCGACCCCGCCCGGATCGCTGTCGGCGGGGACAGTGCCGGGGGGAACCTCGCGGCCGCAGTGGCGCTCAAGGCCCGCGACGAGGGCGGCCCACGGCTGGCGTACCAGCTACTCATCTACCCCGCCACCGAGCATGATCTCGACAAACCCTCAGCCATCCAGAACGCCGAGGGCTACATGCTGCAGCGGGAGTCCATGCGCTGGTTCTGGGGTCACTACCTCGACGGCGCGACCGACGAGCCCGACTGGCGGGCCTCCCCGCTGCGCGCGGAGACCCTCGCGGACCTGCCGCCCGCGCTCGTCGTCACCGCCGAGTTCGATCCCCTTCGCGATGACGGGCGTCTCTATGCCGACCGACTCCGAGCAGACGGCGTGAAGGTGACCTACAGCGAGTACCAGGGCATGATCCACGGCTTCTACTGGATGCAGGGGGTCCTCGACCGATCGCGCGACCTGCACGCGGAGATCGCGCGCGAGGTCAGGGCGGCACTGCACTCCACCGACTGACGGGAGGCAAGCACGTCCGCGCCGACGCCAGGGGGCGAAACGGGTCGACGGTGTGCCCTGAGCGCGCGGCCGCCGATGTCGCCGGTGCGAGCGACGGCTGCGGCTTCCAGGCAAGTCTTCGCGGTACCGCGAGCCGACAACTCGGCTGTGCTCGTTCTTGCTTGGTGCCCGAGAACCCGGTTCACAGACTGACGCCAGGGGCCCCGGGACCGCTGGCTTCGAGTCCGACTTCCCCATGAAGCCGGACCGCACGCTTCACGCAGCTCGTCCGGGTACTTCTGCGGGGCTGCCACCGGCACCCTTCACGCCCCGGCCAGTCGTGATGATCGTCAGTCTCCGAGCAAGCGGATCGTCACTGTGAGAGCCAGACCCGTGGTTGCCAGCCCAGCCGCAGCGCCCGGCGGAGCTCATGCGCCCCGTCCTCGATCGACTGGCGGCCGTTGTCGATGACCCCGGCCAGGTTGGCAGTGAAGGCGTGGATCTGGCCCTCGTAGCGGTGGACGGTCGTCTCGACACCCGCCTCCTGCAGTCGGGCGGCGTAGGCCTCGCCCTCGTCACGCAGCACATCGAACTCGGCGGTGATGACGTGCGCCGGCGCAAGCCCCGACAGATCGGCAGCCCGCAACGGCGAGGCCCGCCAATCCTCGGCCCGGTCCTCGCTGGGCAGGTAGTGCCGGTGGAACCACTTCATCAGGTCGGTGGTGAGGAAGTAGTCCTCCCCGTTCGCTGCATAGGACCCGGTGTCGTAGCGGACGTCGGTCGCGGGATAGATCAACAGCTGGTATGCGAGGGGTGGGTAGCCGTGGTCGCGCGCCATCAGCGCGACCACGGCCGCGAGGGTGCCCCCGGCGCTGTCGCCCGCGACGGCGATGCGCTCCACGTCCCCGTTGAGCAGTGCGGCGTTGTCCGCGACCCACTGGGTCGCGGCGTAGCAGTCCTCGACCGCGGCCGGGAACGGGTGCTCGGGCGCGAGGCGATAGTCGACAGAGACGACGACGGCATGTGCCCTGTTCGCGATGACGGTGCACGGGCCGTGCACGACTTCCAGGCTGCCCAGGACCCAGCCGCCTCCATGGAAGTAGACCACGATCGGGAACAGGCCGTGGCCGTCCGGGGTGTAGATGCGGACCGGGATGTCCCCGGCCGGACCGGGGATGGTCTTGTCGACGATGTCGGCGACCGGCTCGGGCTTGAGCCCGCAGTCGGCGACCACGGCCTCGTACGTCGCCCGCGCCTGGTCCACGGGCATCTCGTTAAGTGGTGGCAGTCCGGAGTCGGCGAGCCCCTTGAGCCACGTCTCGGCCTGGGCGTCCAGCGCCATGATTGTCCTCGTCTCGGGTTGTGAAGGGGAGGGTCCTCAGCTCGCGCGCAGCTCGAAGCCGTCGTAGCGCTCGGCCGCCTCATCGCAGAGCTGCCGGTAGGCGGGGAACCCGCCGCACCACGACAGCAGCATGCGCGGCTTGCCCTCGATGTTCGTCCCGGTCCACCAGGACTCGGTCTCGGGGATGAGGGTGGCGTTCGCCGTGTCCTGGTGGAGCTGGACGAACGCGTCCTCGGCGTCCTGGCGAGGCTCGATGTAGTCGTAGCCGTGCTCGCGCATGTACTGCAGGCAGGCGGCCAGCCACTCGCCCTGCTGCTCGATCAGCGTCGGGGCGTTGGTGAGGATCGCCGGGTTGAACGGCCCGCAGTAGAGCATGAACATGTTCGGGAACCCGTGGACCATCAGGGCCAGGTAGTCGCGCGGGCCGTCGGCCCACTTCTCCCGCAGGCCCAGCCCTGCCCGGCCCTGAATGTCCAGGTCGAGCATCGAGCCGGTGAACGCGTCGAAACCGGTGGCCAAGATGATCACATCCACCTCGTACTCCGCGTCGGCGGTCCGGATGCCGGTGGGCGTGATCTCGGCGATGGGCGAGTCCTTCATGTTGACCAGGCTGATGTTGCCCCGGTTGAAAGCGGAGTAGTAGCCGTGCTCGAGCGGCGGGCGCTTGGTGCAGAACGGGTCGGTCGGGGTCAGCTGCTCGGCCACCTGCGGGTCGCGGACCAGTGTGCTGATCTTGGAGCGGAGGAAGTCCATGAACTTGTCGTTGGTGTCGCGGCTGGCCAGGACGTCGGCGAAGGTGGAGAAGGCCAGCGGGAACCCGCCCTTGCGCCAGCCCTCCTCGAAGATCTGCTGGCGCTCGTCGTCGGTGAAGTCGGTGCCCATGCCGATGAAGTCCGCGTAGGGGAACCCGCCGAAGTTGTCCCTGGCCTTGGCCCAGATCTCCTTGTGGTGGGCGTGGATCTCCGACCAGTCCTCGGCGTCGAGGCGGTGGTTGCGCGCCGGCAAGCTGTGGTACGGGTTGCGGGTGAAGGCGTAGACGTGGGCCGCCTGCTGGGCGACCACCGGGACCACCTGGACCGCGGTCGCCCCATTGCCGATCACCGCGACGCGTTTGCCCTGGACGTCCACGCCCTCGTGCGGGGTCTGCGCGGTGTGGAACCACTGCCCCTCGAAGCGGTCCAGCCCGGGGAACGTCGGGACGTTGGGTTTGGACAACAGCCCCACCGCCGGGATGAAATAGCGTGCCGAGACGGTCTCCCCGCCGTCGGTGGTGATGTCCCACCGGTTGCGCGCCTCGTCGTACCGCGCTGCGGTGACCCGCGTCTGGAACGTGATGTTCCCGCGCAGGTCCTGCTTTTCCGACACCCACTGCAGGTAGCGCAGGATCTCCGGCTGTGCGGGGTAGCGCTCGGTCCACTCCCACTCGGCCAGCATCTTCTCGTCGAACCGATCGGAGAAGCAGTAGACATGGCTGTCGGAGTCGCTGCGCGCCCCGGGGTAGCGGTTCCAGTACCAGGTCCCGCCGACGTCGCCGCCGGCTTCGAACGCTCGGGTCGACAGCCCCAGATCGCGGAGCCGGCGGAGCATGTACAGCCCCGAGAAGCCGGCTCCCACGACGACCGCATCCACCTCGGTCCCCGGATCCGTCCTGGTTTCGCTGACCTGTGCCTGCGTCATCGCAGCCTCACCACCCGCGGTCGCCCTGCAGCATGTGCCGTGCATCACAGCTTGCCGCCGGTGTCGAGGTGGCGGGCCACCCCATTCGGGTGGTCAGCGCGCCGTTCGAGTAGCCATGTCGACCGGGGACCCCGTCCCCTCGCCCCCTGCCTGCCGACATCGCCGGGTGCAGCGGGGAGCGCGAGCACAGCGTCGTCGTACGTCTCGCGCCGCGAGGTGCACCTCCCCGATCGCGGTCGACGGCCTTCCCCGCCCGATCGACCTGTCGGCCCAGCTGCCATGGGTGCAGGACGACCCCACTCCCGCGGCCGCTCACGCCCACTATCAGCACGCCACGCTCGGCGCCGCTGATCGCCGCCAGCCGGCTGCGCAAGGGCGCCACCAACTCGGTGCGCAGCGCGGCGAAACTACTGGCCGACGCGCTGGCGACCGCGCACCGGACCGGGCGACCGGGCTGTTGCTCGTGCGCGCGGACTCGGCGTTCTACGGCTACGACCTCATCGCCGTCCCCGCCCGGCTGGCCCGCTCCGCACACCAGCTCACGCTGCACCCGCCACAGCACCGGCCCTGGCAGGACGGGCTCGACGAGCTGTTCCGCCAAGCCCTCCACGACCCGCTCCCACAGCATCCGCCTGACCACCCGCCCCCACCGGGGCCCGACCGGAGACGATCAGTGGAGAAGCCGGGCAGACCGGCAGATCAACCCTGCCCGCCCACCACCACAAGCCACCAGAAGATCAACTACTGGGAAGCCGAACCCCAGCGGTGGATCCAGGCTGAACCTCAGCCTCTCGCAGACCCAGGACGGTTCAGCTCCGGTGCTGAGGGGTGGTTCCTGGGGGAGGGTCTTCATCGATCTCCAGTTCCACAAGCGGAACGGCTGAAGCAAGGACAACCTCGGCCGGTCCAGGCGGCGAGCCGGCACCCCGTCCCAACGGCGAGTCGTGGCCGCGGCCGCGGCGCCGAACAGCTTGGATAAGACTGGCTTATGTCGGACGATCCGGATTGGACTTGGACGTCCGGAGGCTCCGGTGTGCAGACTCGTCCCGAGCACGCGGTGCGCTCGCCCCATCGACGGACCGGGGCGAGACGGCACCCCGGCGGAGTGGACGGGCGGGCGACGATGCGGCTGATTAGATTCTCGGTACCGGGCGACGAGCGGGTCCGCCGCGGCGTCCTCGACGCCCACGGCCGCGTCCGGCCCGTCGAGGGCACAGAGCGGCCGGCTCGCGACGTCGGCGGGCTCGCCGACGTGGTGCTGCACGCCCCGGTTGAGCCCGGCCTGGTCGTCGGCGTCGGGCGCAACTACGCCGCGCACGCCGAGGAGCTGGGCAACCCGGTCCCCGAGGCGCCGCTGATCTTCCTCAAGGCGGCGTCGTCCGTGCAGCGGCCGGACGGGGAGATCGTGGCCCCGTCGCTGTCGCGCCGGGTGCAACACGAGGCGGAGCTCGCCGTCGTCATCGGGCGGGAGGCGCGCCACGTCTGCGCCGCCGACGCGGACGCCTACATCCGCGGGTACACCCTCGCCAACGACGTGACCGCTCGCGACCTGCAGTTCGGCGACCTGGGCATCGGGCTCGCCAAGGGTTTCGACACCTTCTGCCCGGTCGGCCCGTGGATCGAGACCGAGCTCGACCTCGACGAGACGACGGTGACCGCGGAGGTCGATGGGGTCGTGCGACAGCACGGCGCCGTCGCGGACATGCTGTTCCCCGTCCCGTACCTCCTCGAGTTCGTGACGAAGCACCTCACCCTCCGACCCGGTGACCTGATCCTGACCGGAACGCCGCCGGGCGTCGGGGACCTCGTCCCCGGCGATGTCGTCACCGTCACCGCCCCCGGCCTCGGCGCACTGCGCAACCCGGTCGTGGCCGAGCAGCCTCTCCGCGGTGGCTCCCGGCCGGTCGTCGCCGACGCGGGCGGCTGACCGACCTCAGACCAGCTGGACCCTCCGATCCCCTCCCGAAAGGACGCCGATCCCGTGTACCTCACCCCTGATCCGGCCGACCTCGTCGACCCGCAGGACCTGACGCTGCGCATCGCCGGGCTGCTCCCGGACGGCATCCCGTTCGGCCGCGTGCGGCACTTGAACGAGATCTACGAGCACCTGCCGCGGGACCCGCAGGTGCGGATCGAGATGACGACGGTGGAGTTTGCCCCGAAGGAGTTCAACAGCTACCACTTCCACAACGGGACGGCCATCTACCTGGTACTGCAGGGCCAGATCGAGATCCACTTCCCGGACACCGTGAAGTACTACACCGCGGGGGACTCCTACATCGAGCCCGTCGGCGTGGTGCACCGGGCCTGCAACCCGCACCACGACATCCCGCTCACCGCCGTCGGGGTCCAGATCACCCCGGCCGACCGGGAGGCCATCGTCACCGTCGGCGAGCCGCCCTCGCCGGGCGCCTCCTAGGTCCGGGTGTGCCGCGACGGCAGCGCTGCCTCGGCGACCAGCCCGACGTCGGTCTGGCGCAACGTGTCGACGTACGCGCTCGTGAACGGCCCCCGGTCCGGCCGGGAGTACGCGAAGATCTCGCGGTACACCGGCGGGTGGAGGGAGCGGACGTTGTCGCGGTACGTCCCGCGGACCGAGTTGTCCGGCACGATGGTGACCCCGCCGCCGCCCGCCGCGACCCCGAGCGCCGTCTCGACGTGGCCGGTCCACACGGTCACCGTGGGCTGGAACCCGTGGTCCGCGCACAACGCGATCACGGACCGCGTCAGCCCATGGGCGGTGTCGAACAGGATCCAGCTCTCGTGGGACAGGTCGGCGACCCCGACGACGTCCCGGGAGAGCAGCGCGTGGTCGTCGTCGGCGACGACGACCAGCTCCTCGAAGCCCAGCGACGTGACGGCCGTGCTCGGCGCGCTCATCCGCGGGCCGATCGCGACGTCCCCATCCCCGTCGACGAACGCCGAGCCCATCGCCTCGACATGGGGGAAGTCCGCGATCCGCAGCACCACGTCGGGGAAGCTCTCGTGCCAGGATGCGACGCCGCGCGGCAGGACCCCGGTCGCGATCGACCGCACCGCCAGTACGTGGAGGTCGCCCTGACGCCCGGTCCGGACGTCGTGGACGGCCTGTTCGGCCCGCGCCACCGAGCTGAGGATGTCACGGGCGGCGGGCAGTAGCACCCGTCCGGCCGGGGTGAGCCGCAGCCCTTGGGGGCTGCGGTCGAGCAGCACCACCCGCATGTCCGTCTCCAAGCGCCGGATCTGTTGCGACAGAGCGGGTTGCGAGACGAGAAGATGGTCCGCGGCCTTGGTGAAGGACCGACAGTCGCACACCGTGACGAAGTAGTGCAGCTGCCGCAGGTTCACACCGGAAACCTAGGCAGCGGCGGCTGGACGAGCAAGACGCGTACCCCCGGGGCTGAGGCCCGCACTCTCAAAGGTGAGAAAGGGATCGGGAAAATGAGCGTACCGGACCGAGTCCGCGAGTCGCGGGTGTCCACGACGCCCGTGCAACAGCTGTTCACAGCGCGCCGAGCACTGTTCATCGTGCTGATCCTCGGCGTCTCCTACAGCTTCAACGGGATGGACCGGCAGGTCTTCCCGGCGTTGCTGCCCGGCATCAGCGAGGAGTACGGCCTCGAGCTCTGGCACGGAGGCCTGCTGTCCAACATCTTCGCGGTCAACATCGCACTCTTCGGCAGCGTCACCGGCTGGCTCATCACACGCTTGGGGCGCAAGCGGGTGCTGGTCGGGGGGCTGGCCTTCTACTCGATCTTCACTCTGGTCACCCCGCTCGCCCGCAACTTCGGCGAGCTGATGGTCTTCCGGGCCATGACCGGCATCGGCGAGGCGCTACACATCGCCGTCATCTTCACCATCATCGGCGCTTTCTTCGGCGCTCGGCGCGGCATCTACATGGGGATCAACAACGCGTTCTTCGGCCTCGGGGCGTTCCTCGGCCCGGTCGTCGGGACCCAGTTGGCCGCCGCCTACGGGTCCTGGCACGTCCCGTTCTACGTCTACGGGGTTGCGGGACTGGTGTCGGTCGCCACGCTGGTCCTGTTCGTGCCGAAGTCCTTCACCACGGCCCAGGACCAGGAGATCGTCGTCGCCGCCGTCGGCGCGGACGTCGAGCCCATGCGCTTCCTCAACCGCAACAGCGTCTGCTGCCTGGTCGGGTTCGCCCTGGTGGGGTGCTCGTTCTTCTCCTACTCCTCGCTCTACCCGTCCTTCCTCAAGGCCGAGCTCGGGTTCTCGGTCGCCGCGGCCGGGGCCGCCTTCGGGATGTTCGGCCTGGGTGCGCTGAGCGC
The DNA here is from genome assembly GCF_047200735.1 of Pseudonocardia oceanicola. NCBI lineage: Bacteria > Bacillati > Actinomycetota > Actinomycetes > Pseudonocardiales > Pseudonocardiaceae > Pseudonocardia > Pseudonocardia oceanicola. Next base: position 88,210 of record NZ_JBJZON010000018.1, on the reverse strand, counting down.
GGTGGGCCTGGGCTGGGTCGGCGAGCGGCTGGGCAAGACCGGTCTCATGGGGGCGCTGGGGCTGCTCGCGGTCACCGCCGTGCTGATGTTCCACGTCGTCGAGGCCTTCTGGATCCAGGCGGCGCTGTCGCTGCTGTTCGGGGCGCTTGTCAGCGGATACCTGTACCCCCGGTTCATCGCGGTCTCCCAGCGCTCGGTGGCGCCGGACCGCATCGGCTACATCATGTCCCTGCTGCTCGCGGTGTTCTACCTTCCTGGGATCGTCGCCGGCGCGCTGTTCGGCAAGCTCGCTACGGCGTACGGCTGGGGAACCGCGGCGACGGTCGCCGTCGTCGCCCCGGCGGTCGTGGGCGTCGCGGTGATCGCGCTCCAGCGGCCGACGCGAATGCGCGGCGGGCAGGCCGACCTCGGTGCCCTGCACTGATCGACAGACCCTTTCACGACACGAACGGAGAGTGCCCGCCCATGGTGAACGCGGCAGTGATCGGACTCGGCTGGTGGGGCCAGAACCTCGTCGAGCAGAGTGCGGACAGCGCGACCGTCCGCGTGGTCCTCGGCGTCGACCCGAACCCGGTGATCCGGGAGCAGGTGACGGAGCGGTTCGGCATCCCGTGTGCCGCCGAGGTGAAGGACGCCCTGACTGACGACGACATCGACGCGGTGATCATCTGTTCGCCGCATCGCGAGCACTACCGGCAGGTGGTGGACGCGGCGCGCGCGGGCAAGCACATCTACTGCGAGAAGCCCTTCACCGCGACCCTCGACGAGGCGCGCGCCGCGCTCGCCATGGTGCGCGAGGCCGGAGTCCAGCTCGCGATCGGCCACGAACGGCGGTTCGAACCCGCGGTGCAGCGGCTGCAGGCCGCGGTGCGCGGCGGTGAGCTCGGCACCCCGCTCCTGGTCGAGGCGAACTTCAGCCACGACAAGCTGCTGGCGCTCGAACCGGCCAACTGGCGGCTCTCCGCCGTGTTCGCGCCGGTCGGGCCCCTGACGGCGACGGTGATCCATCTGGTCGACCTCGCCGTGAACATCCTCGGCGTGCCCCGCGAAGTCTGCGGGACCGCCGCCACCCTGGCCTCGACGTTCGAGAACACCGATACCCTGTCGGTGACCCTGCGGTTCGAGTCGGGGGCCATCGCCACCCTCGCGTCGTCGCTCGCCGCGCCGTTCCTGGGGCGGTTCCGCGTCCTGGGATCTGACGGCTGGGTCGAGATCGGCGACCGGGACCACCCCGGGAGCCCGGCAGGCTGGGACGTGACGACCGGGGGTCGCGAGCCGGGTAGCGCGGTCATCCGGTTCGAGCCCGCGACCCGGACGGTGTTGGCGAACCTCACCGCCTTCGGCGCGGCGGCTGCGGGTCAGGCGGACTACCCGATCCGACCGGAGGAGATCGAGCTCGTGGCGGCGACCTGCGACGCGATCACCCGGTCCGTCGCCTCGGGTCGGGTCGAGCGGGTGCTCCGATGACGGCCTACTGGATCGCCAGGGCGAAGATCATCGACCCGGTGGAGTACAAGAAGTACACCGACCGCGTCCCCGAGATCCTGGCCCGGTACGGCGGTAAGGTCCTGACCCGGGGCGCGGCGTACCGCACGCTGGAGGGGCCGGACCACTTCGAGCGGTACGTGGTCGTCGAGTTCCCGTCGTCCGAGGACGCGGTGCGGTGCTTCGAGTCCGAGGCCTATCGCGAGGCGGCGGCGTTCCGGCGCGCCGGCGCGGGGCAGAACGAGCTGACGATCGCCGAGGAGGGCGACGCGACCCGCTGAACGGGGCCGCGACTTGACAGTGGGTTCCGGGTCGGTCCGGCCGGTGGTGGACCGGACCGACCCGGAACCCTCCTTGGCTAGGCGCCCATGGCCTTGGGCACTGTCACTGCGGCCTCATCGAGGTCACCGAGCGCATCCGACGGCAGCCCCTCAGCCCGCAACGCTGCCCGGATCGCAACCAGGGTCACGCGGGCCAAGATGTGCAGCATAATTGACACAGCGGCCTTCTTTTGTGCAGGATTACGCACATATTGGCGACTCAAACGCTGCACGGCTCGACCAAGGAGACGACCATGCCTGCCGACAAACTCGCGTCCGACGACATCGCCCAGTACCTCATCCGAGACGGCGCAATCTCCCCCGACTCCTCCCTCGAGCCGGAACGCGGCTGGATCGACATGGACGTGCGGTGGCTGATCACGAAGGACACGGTGGGGGCCCAACTGGGCTGCATGGGCCGTACGTTCCTCGTCCCCGGCGGGAAGCACGACATCCACCGCCACCCATACGCCGAGGAATGGGAGTACGTGATCACCGGTCGTGCCGTGAAGCACGTCGGGGACCTGACCGTCGAGATGGGGCCCGGGGACGTGATCTTCGTGCCGCGCAACGTCTACCATGGCCTGGAGAACGCCTCGAGCACCGAGCCGCTGCTCACCGTGTGGGGCTACCAGGGTGCCGCGAACCTGGAGGAGGCCGGCTACTTCCTCCCGTCGGACGACGGGATCGGCTGAGATGCGCCTCATGCGGGCCGGTATCCTGCACGGTCGGCGGGACCTGCGTGTGGAGCACGTACCCGCGCCGGCCGCCAGCTCCGGGCGAGGTCCTGATCGCCGCGCGGGCGGCCCTGGCTACTGTCACGCTCGGCGAGCTGTCGCTGGTCGGCACGAACTCGCTGGTCCCCTCGACCGACCTCCCGGAGGCGTTGCGGCTACTGGAGGCGCGCGCCGGGCGATGGGATCGTCGACGCCGGGCTGGCCGCGCTGGCCGGGGGCCGATCACAGCGATCAAGCTCCTGGTCGACCCGCGAGCCACCGCGACCCGTGCTCTCGTCCCACGAGCTGAGGAGCCCCTGTGCCTCTTCCCGGACTCCGCCGCGTCGACCACATCGGGTTCACGGTGCCTGATCTCGACGAGGCCCATCGGTTCCTCGTCGACGTCCTCGGCTGCGAGTACCTCTACTCGCTCGGCCCGTTCGGCCCGTTCGAGAACGACGACTGGATGACGCGGTTCCTGAACGTGCATCCCGCCGCGGTCATGGTCGAGAACCGGTGGTTCCGGTGCGGGGACCAGGTGATCTTCGAGGTGTTCCACTACACCTCGCCCGACCAGCGGTGCGCGATGCCGCGCAACACCGATATCGGCGGGCACCACGTCGCCTTCTACACTGACCACCTCGAGGAGGCGATCGCGCACCTGCGAGCCCACGGCGTCGAGGTGCTCGACGGTCCCACCGCGAGCCGGGGCCCGGCGGAGGGCAACCGCTGGATCTACTTCCTCAGCCCGTGGGGCATGCAGTTCGAGTTGGTCAGCTACCCGGGGGGCAAGGCGTGGGACCGTTCCCAGCGCCCCGCCCCCTGAGCCGCCGTCAGCGACGCCCGCCCGACGCGGCCACCTTGGCCAACAGCGGGGACTTCACCTCCTCGGAGCGGGCCCGACGCGACGGACCGCCCGTTCGCCTCGCACGTCGCCAGGTCGTCTCGGTCTCCGCTGCCGTCAGGGGCACTCGCCCACCCCGCGACCGAGGCGCCGAACGCCTCGAGGTTCGCCGCACGGGGCCGCACTGGGGGTACGAGCTCCGGAGCAGGCATGTCCTCGCCCGATGGGCGGTCGACGTCCCGCCCCCGGAAAGTCCCGGCGTGGTCCCGGTCCCTTGATCTCCGTCCAGCCCTGGGCCGGAGGACACGGATATCGCCGCAGGCGTCCTGTTCCCGAGGGTTTCGCTCGCCGCCATCCACCGACCGGGACGGACGACCTGGCCACCCACGCGACGATCTTCGATTCCGTCCAGGGCAAGAGGAGTACCGCGAGTCGGCCGAGTTTCCGCCGCCACGGCGCGGGTCAGCAGGAACTGAGGATCGCCGAGGCGGGCGACGGCCCCACCTGACCGCCTCGCCCACCCCGGCGCCGGTCGCCGCCGTGCCCGGCTCCTAATCCGCCCGGGTGGGCCGCGGCGCCAAAGTGGGGGGCACGGTCTGTCCCGGCTGCGGCCAGTTCGAGAACGCCTCGGCGTAGCTGTGGCTCATCAGCTCCAGCACCGTGCCCCAGGGATCGGTGGCGTAGGCCAGGACCCAGGGCCTGCCGGGCACGAACGCGAAGGGCGGCGCGACGACCGCGCCCCCGGCGGCGACGACCCGGTCCAGCATCGCCTGCACGTCGGGGTGGGTGAAGCACAGGTGCCACGACCCACGGTCGAGGTAGGGCACGCGCTCGTCGCCGGGCCCCCGCGTGGGGGGATCCACGAACTGGAACAGCTCCAGGCCCACCCCGTTGGCCGTGAGCAGGTGGGCCTGCCAGGCGGTGCGGAACCGCGGCCCGAACACCGCCGCGGCCTCCCCGTGCCCGGTGGACTCCAGCACCCGCGGGCCCATGATGCAGCGGAACCCGAAGACCTCCCCGTACCAGTCGATCGCCGCGTGCACGTCGGGCACCGTCAGGCCGATGTGGTTGACCGCCAATGCCGGTCCGTTCATCCCTGCCCCGTTCACCGCGCCGTTCACCACTGGGTCGCGATGTACTTGGACTCGGTGTACTCGAGCAGGCCCTCGTGCCCGCCCTCGCGCCCGAGCCCGCTCTGCTTCGTGCCGCCGAACGGTGCCGCCGGGTCGGACACGACGCCCCGGTTCAGCCCGATCATGCCGGCGGCGAGGGCCTCGGCGACCCGCATCCCCTCCCGCAGGTCCTCGGTGTAGAGGTAGCTGACCAGCCCGTACTCGGTGTCGTTGGCCAGCGCGACCGCCTCCTCGACGTCGTCGAAGACGACGATCGGGGCGACCGGCCCGAAGATCTCCTCGCCCAGGATGCGCGACCCGGGCCGGACGGCGGTGAGCACGGTGGGCGAGTAGAAGTAACCGTCCCGGTCGTGCAGCGGCCCGCCGGTGGCCAGGGTGGCCCCCCGGTCGACGGCCTCGCCGACGAGCTCGTTCACCTTCCCCACCGCCCCGGCGTCGACGAGCGGCGCGTTGCCTCCCAGCTCCATCGAGCACGACAGCACCCGCTCGCTCGCCTGGGCGAGCAGCGTCCGACCCACCTCCGTCGAGCCGGTGAACGACACCTTGCGCACCGCACGGTGGCGGAGCATCACCGGGGTGACGGCCGCGGCGCGGGCCGACGGCAGCACGTTGACCACGCCGCCGGGCACCCCGGCCTCCTGCAGCAGGGCGCCGAGGGCCAGTGCGGTCAGCGGCGTCGCGGTCGCGGGCTTGAGGACCACCGTGCACCCGGCGGCGAGGGCGGGACCAACCTTGCGGGTCGCCATCGCCGCGGGGAAGTTCCACGGGGTGATCAGGAGCGCGACGCCGATCGGCTGGCGGGTCACGAGGATCCGGCTAGCCCCGGACGGCGCGGTCTGCCACTGCCCTGCCACCCGCACCGCCTCCTCGGCGTACCAGCGGAGGAACTCGGCCGCGTAGCTGATCTCCCCTCGGGCGTCCGCGAGGGTCTTGCCGTTCTCTGCGACGATCAGCCGCGCGAGCTCGTCCCGGCGCTCGATCATGAGGTCGAAGCTGCGCCGCAGGATCTCGGAGCGCTCACGCGGCGCGGTCGCGGCCCAGCCCGGCCCCGCCGCGGCTGCGGCATCGACCGCGGCGTGGGCGTCCGCGCGTCCGCCGCTCGCCACCTCGGCCAACGGCTTAGCGGTGGCCGGGTCGACCACGGTGACCTGCGCGCCGTCCTGCGCCTCGCGCCACCGGCCGTCGATCAGCAGTCCGGTGGGCACCCGGACGTCGTACCCGGCGATGTTCTGGTTCATGCCTGCTCCCGCAGGCCCGCGCTGGCGGCCTGGACCTCGTAGAGCGACACGTAGTCGACCTCGCCGAAACCCCGGCCGATCGCGGTCTGGATGAGCTGCTGTGTCGAGGCGGTCAGCGGCATCGGGACCTCGTGCTCGCGGGCGGCGCCTACGCCGATGTCGAAGTCCTTGCGCAAGTTGCGGGTGGAGAACGTGGGGGTGTAGTCGCGCGCGGCGATCGCCCGCCCCTTGTGCCGGAGCCAGGGCGACCCCAGTACGGAGCCGTCGATGAAGTGCACGAAGTCCTCCGGGGCCACCCCCGCCTTCTCGGCCAGCGATGTCACCTCGCCGTACGCCTGGGCGAGGACGCCGAGCAGCAGGTTGTGGCAGATCTTGACCAGCCGGGCTTCCTCGCCCTTGCCGGCGTAGACCACCGTCGGGGCGATCGCGCTGAACACTTCGTGCAGCTCGTCGAAGATCTCGCGGGGCCCAGAAGCGACGAGCGCGGCCGCCCCCTCGCGGATCATGTCCGGGTTGCCGCTGATCGGGGCGGCGAGGAAGGCGGCACCGCGCTCCTCCGCCGCCGCCCTGGCCTGTGCGGACGCCTCGGCGGACACGGTCGAGCAGTCGACGACCACACGGGGCCGGTGCTCATGGGTGAGTAGCCCTCCCTCGCCGCTGAGCACCTCGATCAGGTCCTCGGACCGGGTCACGCAGACCAGGACGACGTCCCGGTGCGCCAGCTCGTCGAGGGTCACGGCGTGGATCGCACCCGCCTCGACCAGCGGGCCGCACTTCGCCGCGGTCCGGTTCCACACAGCCAGCTCGACCCGCGCTTCCATCATCCGGGTCGCCATCGCGGTCCCCATGCGGCCGGTGCCGAGCCAGCCGAAGGATGTGTCCATCACGCCGGGTTCCTCCTCGAGGTGTCGGGTGTTCGGGGTCGGAGTGTTCGGGTCAGGCAAGGATGCGCAGCGGGTTCTCGACCCGCTGGACGAAAGCGGTGAGCCAGCGCGCCGCCGTGGCTCCGTCGACCACACGGTGGTCGGCGGAGAGGCTGACCGTCATGACGGTCCCGACTGCAACCTCGTCGCCGTCGACGACGGGGCGCCGCGTCGCCGCGCCGACGGCGAGGATGCCCGCATGCGGCGGGTTGATGATCGCCGTCGCCTGGTCGATGCCGTACATGCCCAGGTTGGAGACCGCGAAGGCCCCGCCCTCCAGCTCGTCCTGCGCTAGGGCACGGGACCGGGCGCGCGCGGCAAGGTCGCGTAGGTCCCGCGCGAGGGCGGTCAGCGAGCGACCCGCGACGTCCCGGACGACCGGGGTGACCAGCCCGTCGTCGAGCGCCACGGCGACGGCGACGTCCACCGTGGTGTGCTGCAGCACCGCGTCCGGGGTCCAGACGGCGTTGAGCTCGGGCACCTCCTGCAGCGCCCCGGCCACGGCCTTGACCACGAGGTCGTTGACCGACACGCGCTCGTCGAGGGTCTGGTTGACCTGCCGGCGCAGGGCGAGCAGGGCGTCCACGCGGACGTCGGCGGACAGATAGAAGTGCGGGATCGTGGTCTTGCTCTCGGTCAGCCGCCGCGCGATGGCCCTGCGCATCCCGCTGTGCGGGACCGCCTCGACTCCGGCGGGTGGGAACACCTGCCGGGCCGCAGGCTCCGGCACCTGCTCGGCCGGCACCTGCTCGGCCGGCACCTGCTCGGCCGGCACCTGCTCGGCCGGGGCTGGAGCCGCGGCCGGGGCGGGGGCCGGGCCCTCGCGGTCGAGGCGCTCCAGGTCGCGCCGGACGATCCGGCCGGCCGGTCCGCTGCCCGCCACCACCGAGAGGTCCAGCCCCCGGTCCCGGGCGAGCCGCCGCACCAAGGGGGAGGCCCGCAGTCGCAGCGGGCGCAGGTCGTCCGCAGGGCTCGACCCGTTCGAACTGGGCGATCCCGACCCGGACGCGCGCGACCCGGACCCCGCCTCGATCTGCGGCCCCGCCTGGCTCCCGGCTTGGGTCCCGGTCTCCGTCCTGCTGCCGGTCCCGTGTCCGGCCGGCGCGTGGCCCGCCGCGGCGCGCGCCTGCTCGACCGTCTCCCCGTCCGTGGCGAGCAGGGCGATCGGCGTCCCCACCGGGACCGGGTTCGACAGCTCGACGAGGTACTCGGCGAGCACCCCGCCGGCGTCGGCGACGTACTCGACGCTCGCCTTATCCGTCTCGATGTCCGCGAGCGGCTCGCCGGGCCGGACCTCGTCCCCGACCTGCACGTGCCAGCCCGTCAGGGTGGCCTCCGCCATGCCTGTGAGGACCTCGGGCAGCCTGATCACCTGGCTCATGACGCCTGTCCCTGGGCCGCGCGCATCCGCTCCAGCACGGCCACGATGTCGTCCTCGGTCGCCATCGCGGCCCGCTCCAGGACGCGCGAGATGCTGGGGCTCGCCCGTGTGCCGGTGACCCGTGCGACGGGCTGGTCGAGCCAGTCGAAGAGACGGCGCTGGATCTCGTCGGCCAGCCAGCCGCCGTAGGAGGTGCCGCGCGGGCCCTGCTCGACGATCAGCACGGCGTTCGTCTTCTGCACGCTCGCGGTCAGTGTCTCCCAGTCGAGCGATGCTGGGTCGAGCCAGCGCAGGTCGATCAGGTCCGCGTCCACGCCCGTCCGCTCGATGGCCGCCAGGCACGTCCACACCGAGGACAGGTAGCTGACCACGGTGACGTCCTTCCCGGTGCGGCGTACCGCCGCACGCCCGGGCGGCAGCCGGTAGCCTAGGTCGCCGCGCGGCACCGTTTCCTGCTTGCCGTACAGGTCCACGTGCTCGACGACGAGCACCGGGTCCTCCAGGTCGAGGGCGGTGTTCAGCAGCCCGACGTAGTCCGCCGCCGTTGATGGGGCCACGATCCGCCAGCCCGGGCTCGTCGCGAAGATGCCCACCGGGTCCATGGAGTGCTGCGAGCCGTATCCGGTACCGATCGCGACCTTGGTGCGCAGCACGAGCGGGACCGAGTTGCCTGTTCCGAACATGTGCCGCGCCTTGCCGATCTGGTTGAAGACCTGGTCCGCGGCCACCCACAGGAAGTCGGGGTACATGAACTCGACCACCGGCCGGTACCGCCCGTCGAGTGCCATCCCGGCCCCGAGCCCGGCGAAGGCGTTCTCGCTGATCGGGGTGCCGAGGACGCGCTCCGGCGCGACCTCTAGCGCGGCGCGGGTCACACCGTTGGTGCCACCGCCGAGCCGGTGAACGTCCTCGCCCAGCACGACGATCCGCTTGTCCGCCGCCATCCGGGCGCCGAGGACGTCCGAGGCCACCTGCACGAATCGGCGGGACTCGGTCTCCCCGGTGTACTCGGTCGGCTCCAGCTCCCGGCCGCCCGCCAGCTCGGTGAGGTCCCCGAGCAGCCCGTCGTCGACGGTGGCCGGGTCGGGCCAGAGCGCGGGCCGGATTCGGCGTCGGCCCACGCGGTCGGGGTCGGCCTCCACCAGCCCGTCCACAACCTCCCGCATCGCCTGCTGTGCCTGCTCGCGCAGCCCGGCGAGCGCGGCGTCGCCGAGATGGCCGAGGCGGCGGATCTCGGAATCCAGCCGGGCCAGGGGATCGCGCGCCCTGTACTCCTCTTCCTCGTCCTTGGTGCGGTAGCCGAAGGCGCTGCCCGCATAACCGCCGTTCTGGTGGAAGAAGCGGTACACCTCGGCCTCGACCAGGGTCGGGCCGTTCCCGGCGCGCATGACCTCCTCGGCCTCGCGCATCGCGAGGTGCACGGCCAGTGGGTCCATCCCGTCGACCCGCCAGGACGGGATGCCGAAGCCGGGCCCGCGCGCGGAGAGTCGAGGTTCACCGGTTACCTCGGCGTTCTGCGTGGCGACCGCGTACAGGTTGTTCTCCACGAACAGGCAGAGCGGTAGGTGCCAGGCTGCGGCCAGATTCAGCGTCTCGAGTGTCGACCCGATGTTCATCGCGCCGTCACCGAAGTAGCTGACGGTCACATCCGAGGTGCCCGCCGCCCGCTGCGCCCAGGCGTTGCCCGCCGCCAGCGGAACCCCGCCGCCGACGATGGCGTTGCTGCCCAGGGCGCCCGCCTCGAGCCACTGCAGGTGGATCGAGCCGCCGCGCCCCGCGCAGAACCCCTCCGCGAGCCCCAGGATCTCCGCCAGCGTGCGCCGCAGCACGGCTGCGACGTCGTCGGTGACCAGGGCGGCGGGGTCCATGACCCCCTTCGTGACGTAGGTGAGCGCCTTGGCGAGGAACTGGTGGTGGCTGCGGTGCGAGCCGTTGATCCCGTCCGTGGGGCGCAGGCCCACGATCGAGCCCACGGCACCGCCCTCCTGGCCAATGCTCGAATGGGCGGGGCCGTTGACCAGCCCCTCTGCCCCGAGCTCCAGGACGGACTCCTCGAAAGCCCGGATCAGGTGGAGCTGACCGAACATGCCGACCAGCAGCCCGGCGTCGGCCCCCTTCCAGTCGGCGGCGGTGGTGGCGAGCTCGGTCCACGGGCTCGCGGGATGCAGTCGTCGGTGTTTGGGCACGGGAACGGCTCCTCGGGTCGGGCTAGTCGAACGGCAGCGTGCGACCTTCGCGGACGTAGTCGCCGCGGGAGGCGATGTGCTCGCGGGAGTGCACGGCTCGGCCCTTGGCCAGGTGACCGAACATCTGGATGCCGAAGCCGCCGTCGAGGTCGTCGGCGATCCGCTGCTTCCACGGCCTGCGGATGATCTGCGTGGTCAGCCGCCGGATGGTGCGCGGCTGGGCCATGATGTGATCCGCGATCCGGTAGGCCCGGTCCACGAGCTGGTCTGCCGGCAGCACCTCGTTGACCATGCCGTAGGCCAGGGCGGTCTTCGCGTCGATGGACTGGCCGGTCAGCATCGCGTAGGCGGCCCGCTTGACGCCGAGGAGCTCCTCGAAGCAGCTGTGGATGCCGTCGCCGGGCACCGAGCTGATGCCGTAGTGCAGGTCGTAGATGCGCGCCTGCTCACTGCACAGCGTGAGATCGCACATCAGCAGGATCTCCGAGTGGAAGCCGGGGCCGTTCACCAGCCCGATCGTCGGGATCTCCAGGTCGTTGACCAGCGAGCTGACATTGATCCGGCCGTCCTTGTAGGCGTACTCGTAGGCCCAGTGCGCGACGTCGTCCTGCTCGAGCTCGAAGCCCTCCGGGTCGGAGTCCATCATGAACTCATCGCCCGAGCCGGTGAGGATCAGCAGCTCGTTCTCCGGGTCGGCGCCAACGATCTTGAGGAACTGGCCGAGCGCCCGGTGGTTCTGCACGCTGAGCTGGATGGGACCGCCCTTGGTGTGTGCCCGGGCGAGCAGCACGCCGTCGTCGCGGCGGTCGAGGGTAAAGAAGTCCGCGAACGTCTCCTGGTACTCCTCGAAACGGGGAGTGGGCAGAAACTCCTGCAGGGACATGACGTGCACCTTTCGGTTGGGTCGAACGGGTCAGACGCCGAAGCGGCGGCCGCGCGCCTTCGTGACGAGTCCCGCGATGCCACGGGGCAGCAGCAGCACGACCACGACGAGCACGGCGCCGAAGATCAGCTGGTTCCATGCACCGTCGACGGTGGCCAGGAGCTGCTGGAGTACGAGCTGCGTGACGATGGCGCCCAACGCCGGTCCCCACCAGGTGCCTTTGCCGCCGATCACCGCGGCCACGACGACCGCCAGGGACACCTGGAAGTCGAAGGCGCCCGTGGGTTCGAGGAACAGCAGCTGGGCGGCGAAGAAGCAGCCGACGGCGCCGGACAGCGCGGCTCCCACCACGAAGGCGGTGAGCTTGACACGCAGAGTCGGGACACCGAGGACCTCTGCGGCGTCCTCGTCCTCCTTCACGGCGGTGAGCGCGCTGAACCAGCGGGTGCGCTCGACCACCCAACAGCACAGCGTCGCGACCACGGCGAGGCCGAGGAAGAGCAGGCAGAACAGCCGGACCGCACTCTCCAGCGACTCGGTCGGGCTCTGCAGGGACAGGCCCTCCGCGCCGCCGGTGATGCTCAGGGCCAGCGCGAGCTGCTGCATGGCCAGGGTCAGCACGAACGTCGCCACCGCGAAGTAGTCCCCGCGCAGCCGGAACCCCGGCACCCCGACCAACAGCCCGACCACAGCGGCGAGCAGCGCGGCGGCCGGCAGCGTCCATAGCGGACCGATGCCGGTGTTCGTGCTGATGATGGCAGTGGTGTAGGCCCCGACGCCAAGGAACATCGCGCTGCCGAAGTTCAGGTAGCCGGCGTAGCCGCCCAGCAGGTTCCACGCGGAACTCAGCGCCACGTACATCAGGACCGCGCCGACGATCTTGATCGCCGCGAGATCGGGCGACAGCAGTGCCCAGGGCACCACCACCACCCCGAGCCCTACCCCGATGGTCTCCGCCGGCTTGCCGATCCGGCGCCTAGGGCGGGCCGGCTCGACCGCCTGCGGCCGGTCGACCGGGCTGACCTGCGGGGCGCTCACAGCGCACGCTCCCGCACGCTGGCGAGGCCGCCGCCACGGACGACCATCGCCACCAGCAACAACCCGTACACCACGATAGACACCCAGGTCAGAGGCAGCAGGTAGTTGAACACCGCCTGGCCGATGCCGAGCGCGAGCCCACCCACCAGGGCACCCCGCACCCCACCGGTCCCACCGACCAGGACCACGATGAACGCGTAGGTCAGCCACACCGTCTGGGTCGCGACCGAGAAGGGGACGACGGTCGCGAGCAGTGCCCCGGAGGACCCGGCGACCGCCGTGGCCGCCCCGAAGACCAGCGTCGCGTAGCGCTCGACGGGCACGCCCAGGATGCGGGCGGCGTCAGGGTGCTGCGCGAGGGCCTGCACAGCCCGCCCGGTCGTGCTCCACCGCAGATAGGAACCCACGACCACGAGCAGCACGGCCGCGCCCAGCCCGGCCACCAGATAGTCCGATGGCACGAGGATCCCGCCGAGCCGGACGCTTGCGTTCGAGTAGTCCGCGCTCAACGTCCGGATGTCCCCAGACCAGAACTGGGCCGTCGCCGCCTGCAGCAGGGTCATCGCTCCGAACAGGACCAGCAGGCCGGACTCCGCCGACACGGCCTGGGCTCGCCGGACCAGCCCGGCGTGCAGGAGGCAGCCCACGGCGAAGAACGCAGGGAGCGCGACCAGTGCCGAGACCAGCGGGCTCAGCCCGAGCGCGTTGTGCAGCTGGTAGGCGAGCACACTGCCGCCCAGCACGGCCATGCCGTGGGTCAGGTTGAGGACCTTGAGCACGCCGAGGGACAGCGTCATGCCCAGCCCGGCGAGGGTGTAGACGAGCCCGAGCAACAGCCCGAGCACGAGGACCTGCAGCACGCTGGTCATGCGGCACCTCCGGTAGACCGCCCGGGACCGACCGCGAGCCATTCGTGCACCAGCGCGTCGAGGTTCCCGTCGAACGAGGTCGCGGAGCCGGACCGGTCGACCCGGCCGGACCGCAGAACGTGAACGCTGTCGGCAATACCGAGGGCGGCCCGGACGTCCTGGTCCACGAGGACCACCGTCCGGCCTTCGCCGCGCAGCGCCTGTAGCTCCCTATACATCACCGTTGCCACCGCGGGCGCCACGCCCGCGGACGGCTCGTCGATCAGCAGCACGGAGGGGTCGGGCACCAGGGCGCGGGCCAGCTCGAGGATCCGCTGCTGGCCCCCGGAGAGGCTGCCCGCCGGCGCGGTGCGCTTGGCCGCCAGCGCCGGGTACCGGTCGTACATCGCCGCGACGGCGCGGGCGGCGCGCGAACGCGACCGGCGGATCGGCCAGCCGCCCAGGACGAGGTTGTCGTGAACCGACAGGGCCGGGAAGACCGAGTGCCCCTGGGGCAGGTAGCTCACGCCCAGCCCGCTGCGCAGGTGGGCCGGCGCCGCGGCGACGTCCTGCTCCCCGGCCTCGGTGCGCAGCAGCACCCGGCCGCGCGAGGGTGGCAGGAGACCGGCCAGCACGCGCAGGGCGGTCGACTTGCCCGAGCCGTTCGGCCCGATGATCACGGAAACCTCGCCTGGCTCGGGTCGCAGGGTCAGCCCGCGCAGGATCGGCTGACCAGGGAAGTACTCGGCGTCGACGTCATCGAGCTGCAGGGTGGCGGTGGCGGTCACCGGTCCACCCCCTCGAGCGGGGTGCCCAGGTACGCGTCGATGACGGCCGGGAGCCGGCAGACCTCGTCCGGGTCCCCCTCGGCCAGCACCTGGCCCCCCGCCATGCAGAGGAACCGGTGCGACAGTCGGACGAGGTCCGGGATCTCGTGGCTGACCACGAGGAACGCGGTGCCGCGGGTGTCCGCGGCGGCCGCGATCTGCTCGTGCAGGGTCGCCTTGACGTGCGGGTGGACCCCGGCGAACGGCTCGTCCATGAGGACAACCGTGGGCCGGTGCACCATTGCCCGCACGAACTCGACGAGCTTCTGCTGGCCGCCAGAGAGCTCGTGCGCGACGCGCTCGGCGAAGGCCCCCAGCCCGACGAGCTCCAGCCACCGGTCGACCTCGCCCGCGAGCCCGCGCAAACCCTCGCGCCCGGTCCGGTGCGCTACCGAGACCAGCAGGTTCTCCCGCACCGTGAGGCTCCGGAAGACCCGGGCGTTCTGGAAGGTGCGGGCCACGCCGCGCGCCGCGACCGCGTGGGCGGGGCGACGGGTCGTCTCCACCCCCCCGACACGGATCGTCCCCGACTGGGCGCGATGCACGCCAGTGACGAGGTTGACCAGCGTGGTCTTGCCCGAGCCGTTCGGCCCGATGACGCCGAGGATGGTGCCGGGCGCGACCGCGAGGCTGACCCCGCGGACGGCCTGGATCCCGCCGAACCGGCGCTTGACGCCGATCACCTCGAGAGCGGACGCGGTCACGGGGCCGCCGCCGTCGTCCGGAGCCCGGTCTGGGCGACGTCCTTCGGCCAGACGGGGGTCACCTCGCCGTCTACTGTCTGCAGCAGTACCTGGCGGTAGGATGCAGTCCCGTTGGGCTCGAACCTGATCGGCCCGACGACCGTCTCGAAGGTGTGCGAGTACGCGAAGTCCTTGATCTTCTCCTGGTCGAGCGTCCCCGCGCCCTGGACCGCCTGCTCCAGAATCTGGAGCGAGGCGAACGCGACGGCCGAATAGGCAGGGATCACGGTCTCGCCCCGGCCCTGCGAGATCCGCACGAGCGCGTCGGTGCCGGGGAAGTTCTGCGAGGGCCACGAGCCGGTCCCGCCGACCACGCCCTCGGTGGCAGGCCCGAGGTCCTTCCAGCTCGGCAGGGTGATGACCTGCGATCCACAGGCACACACGAGCTTCGGCTGGTAGCCGACTGTGCGGGTGGCCTTGAGGATCGTCGTCGTGTCCTCCGGCAGCCCAAGGACCAGGAACAGGTCCGCGCCCGAGGCCTTCGCCTTACCCACCACCCCGGTGAAGTCACCGGTCTCGGCGTTGTAGGTCTCGTCGAACACCACGCTCATCCCCGCGTCGAGCGCGTAAGCCCGGGCGCCGCCCACCCCGTCGTGCCCGTCGCGGACGTCGAGGGTGAACGGGTTGTTGTTGGTCAGGATGGCGACCGTCTTCGGGCGGGACTGCTCGGGGAGTTCGGCGACCGCCGAGAACATGCCCTTCGTGTAGTCCTGGGGCTGGTAGGGGTACGCGGTGAGCATGCGGCCGCCCGCCGCGTCGCTCAGACCGGTGTCCGGGAAGCCGCCGTTGAACATCAACTTTCCCGAGGACTTGACGATCGGTACCACCGCCGCGCCGACGAAGGTCGAGTACGGGGCGAGGACCAGGTCGACCTGGTCCTTGGTGAGCAGGGTCTGGTACTGGGTCGCGGCTCCCGCCGCGGTGCTGGAGTCGTTCTTGATGTCCATCTCGACCTTGCGGCCGAGCAGGCCACCCCGTGCGTTGACGTCTTCCGCCCAAGCGTCATAGATCGCGTGGTACTCCGCCGCCGGAGCGGCGAGCGACCCGGTCAGGCCCAGGGACCCGCCGATGCGGATCGGACCATCCCCGCCGTCAGGACCGGTCGCGGAGCATCCCGCGACGAGTGCGCACGCCGTGAGGAGGACGGCGAGCAGCGAGCGGGTAGGGAGCAGTTGACTGTCTGTCGTCCTTGACATTGTCGCCTCGTTTCAGCCGGGCAAGCACGTTGGCTGACGGTGGATCAGGAACCAGATCGTGCAGTAACGTACACGCATGTGCAGTGAACGTGTCAACATGTCCGCGGTAGCGAACGATCCAGCCTTCCCGGCCCTGTCCGGTCTGGCCATGTGTCGGAAGGGGCTAGAGTCGGTCCGCAGCAGCGGGCACCCCGTTCACCAGACTGCACAGCGAGGATGGAACCGGTGAGCGCTTCACCGAAGAGTCACGAGTCGGATCTCGGCCGGCGACTGCGCCAGCTGCGCAGCGCCCGCGGCCTCTCGGTGCGCGAGCTCGCCCGGCGGGCGGGCTGCTCGGCCAGCCTGGTGTCGCAAGTCGAACGCGGGCTCACCACCCCGTCCGCTGGGGTCGTCTACTCACTGGCCAACGAGCTGGGCATCTCGCTGGACCTGCTCTTCGGGTCCGAGGAGCTACTGCCCGAGGACCTGCCGGCCCAGCCTGGTGGTGTCGAGCCGGCCCCCTACCCCTTCGGTGGGGGGAGCTGGGGCCGCGCCGAGGGCGACCGCGGCCTTGGCATCCTGCAACGCGCCGGTGAGCGGCACACGATCGAGCTGTCCACGGGGGTGCGGTGGGAGCGGCTGACCCCCCGGCACGACAGCCGTGTCGACTTTCTCGACGTGGTCTACGAGCCCCACGGCCGGTCGTCGGACAACGACCGCGCAGTGCGCCACGACGGCCGCGAGTACCTGCGGGTGTTGGAGGGCGAGATCGAGGCTGTCATCGGCTTTGAGACGCTGCAGCTCGCCGAAGGTGACTCGCTGGCGTTCGACCCGACCGTCCCCCACCTGTACCGCAACCCGACCCCCCGAACCGCGCGCTGCCTGTCCGTGGTGGTCCACGACCAGCACTGACGGTCCGCGCCACGTGCTGTCTCACCTCCCGAGGTGACGTCACCCTGCTTCCGGCGGTGCAGGCTGATTGGGAGGTTGCGGAGCGGGGTCATGACCTGTGGGGCGTTGCTGGTGTAGGTGCGGGAGGCGTCTTCGGTGAAGGTGACGTCGCGGGCCCAGTGCAGGCCGTTCTGGATCTGCCAGTGCCCGCGGATCCAGGCGGCGAGCTCGTCGGGGCGGGCGTGGGGGACTCGATCCCGGTGGCGATCGTGACGACCTGGAGTGCGCGGATCTCCCGGCGACCGTGGGTGTTCTCGACACTACGGTGACCGACTTCGACATCGCGCCAGGGCAGGTCGGCGAGCTGTCGGTGCACAGTGGGCTGGTTGCCCTTGACCGTGAGCACCCAGTGCGGCCCACGGGCGTGCAGGGTCTGCACGTGTTCTCGCTGGGTGTGCAGGGCGTCCGCGGTGATGCCCGCCCCGGACGGGTCCAGGCCGGTCACGCCGTCGAGCCGCGGCGCGAACCTGGCGATCTCAGGTCCTTCACGGTCATCACCGGATCCCCTGCTCGCCGATGGCCACGCGCAGTGGGGCGTCGGTCGCCTCCCGGACGTCGTCTTCGGTGACTCCCGGCGCGGTCTCGACGAGGACGAGTCCGTCGTCGGTGACGTCGATGACGGCGAGATCGGTGATGATCCGGTTGACCACGCCCAAGCCGGTGTAGGGCAGCGTGTTCTCGCTCAGGATCTTCGGCGAGCCGTCCTTGGCGGTGTGCTCCATGAGGACGATGACCCGCCGCGCCCCGTGGACGAGGTCCATGGCCCCGCCCATGCCTTTGATCATCTTGCCGGGGACGGCCCAGTTGGACAGGTCGCCTCGCTCGGAGACCTGCATGGCGCCCAGGACCGCGACGTCGAGATGGCGGCCGCGGATGATGCCGAACGACAGCGCGGAGTCGAAGTAGGACGCTCCGGGCCGAACGGTGACGGTCTCCTTGCCGGCGTTGATCAGGTCCGGGTCGACGGCGTCCGGCGTCGGGTAGGGGCCGGTGCCGAGGATGCCGTTCTCGCTGTGCAGCACGACGTGGACGTCGTCAGGCAGGAAGCCGGGGATGAGGGTGGGCAACCCGATGCCGAGGTTGACGTATTCGCCGTCGCGCAGCTCGGCGGCAGCGCGGGCGGCCATCTGCTGTCGGGTCGGGCTCATCGGGTCACCTCGGTGATGGTGGTCTTCTCGATGCGCTTCTCCACGTCGGGGGCGTGCACGACGTGCTGGACGAACACCCCGGGCAGGTGGATCTCGGCGGGGTCGAGCTCGCCGGGCTCGACGAGTTCTTGTACTTCGGCGATCGTGACGCGCCCGGCCATGGCGCACAGTGGGTTGAAGTTCTGCGCGGTCTTCTCGAACACGAGGTTGCCGTGCCGGTCGCCCTTCGCCGCGGCGACAAGCGCGAAATCGGTGACGATGGCTTCCTCCAGCACATGAGTGACACCGGCGAACTCGCGCTGTTCCTTGGCCGGGGAGGCGACGGCAACGGAGCCGTCGGGGGCGTAGCGCCACGGCAGCCCGCCGTCGGCGATCTGGCTGCCGACCCCGGCGGGGGTGAAGAACGCGGGGATACCGCAGCCGCCTGCGCGCAGCCGTTCGGCGAGGGTGCCCTGCGGGCAGAGCTCGACCTCGAGCTCCCCGGAGAGGTACTGGCGGGCGAACTCCTTGTTCTCCCCGACGTAGGAGCCGGTGACGCGGCTGATCCGGCGGTCGCCGAGAAGGATGCCCAGGCCCCAATCGTCGACCCCGCAGTTGTTGGACACCACTCGCAGGTCCGTCACACCGCAGCGGTGTAGGCCGGCGATGAGGGTGGAGGGAATTCCGCAGAGGCCGAACCCTCCCACGGCGAGGGTGGCGCCGTCGGCGATGTCGACCAACGCCTCCTCGGTTGAGATCACCTTGTCCATACCGAAGCTCTCCTCGGAACTCGAGACGGGAAGCCGGAAAGGCCGGGACGGGGACGCGGCAGTCAGCCGGCGAGCGCCTGGACGGTGCGCGCCGGGCTCGGACGACCGAGCTCGCCGGCGAGCCAGACACTGGCCTCGACGACCTTGCGTAGGTCCACGCCGGTGTCGATGCCGAGCCCGTCGAGCTGCCAGAGCAGGTCCTCGGTGGCGAGGTTGCCGGTCGCGCTCTTGGCGAACGGGCAGCCGCCCAGCCCGCCGGCCGAGGCATCGACGGTGGTCACGCCCCGTCGCAGGGCCGCAACGGTGTTGGCGAGGGCCTGTCCGTAGGTGTCGTGGAAGTGCACGGCGATCCGGCCGATCTCGATCCCGTCCGCGGTCAGGGCGTCGAGCAGCGCGGTGACTCGGCCGGGGGTGGCGACTCCGATGGTGTCGCCGAGGCTCAGCTCGGTGCAGCCCATTCCCAGCAGGCGCCGGGCGACCGGCACGACTTGGTGCGGGTCGACCTGTCCCTCCCAGGGGTCGCCGAAGCACATCGACAGGTAGCCGCGGACCTGCATGCCGTCCGCGCGGGCCGCGTCGACGACGGGGGCGAACATCTCCAGGGACTCGGCGACGCTTCGGTTGAGGTTCCGGCGGGCGAAGCTCTCGGTGACGCTGGCGAACACGGCGATGTCCTGGACCCCGAGCGACCGTGCTCGGGCCAGGCCCCGTTCGTTGGGCACCAGCACGGGGTAGCGCACCCCGGGCCGGGTCGACAGGCGCTTCAACAGGCGTTCGGCGTCGGCCAGCTGCGGCACCCACTGCGGGTTGACGAAGCTGGTGGTCTCGACCACGGTGTTCCCGGCCTCGGCGAGCCGCTCGACGAACTCGGCCTTCACCTCGACCGGCAGGATCGCCTTCTCGTTCTGCAGCCCGTCCCGGGGGCCGACCTCCCAGATCCGGACCTGCTCGGGCAGGCCGTCGAGGTGCGTCGTTCCGTAGTTGTGGAGCTCGCTCATGCTCATGCCGCCGTGTGCGGCCGGCGGCGCAGGTTGAACGGGTCGGGCCGGTGAGGCCGGCGACGGGCGATCCGCGGCGGGCGGCCCGCACAAGGGTCGCAGAGCGGATGCTTGTCGGGCGGGGGGACGTCCCAGATGCAGACGGTGCCGCACCGGTCGCACAGCAGGACGAAGCTCACGCGCACCACCTCGGGCAGGTAGAACCCCCGCAGTGGGTTGTGCGGGGACGGGCTGTGTCCCGAGCGGCCGCAGATCCTTGGCCGGATGGCCTGGCCGACGCCTGCACAGTCGGACGACATCCGGCTCTTCAGCTGCTCAGCGGGTGCCAATCGGTACCGCTCGGTGTGGCGACCCTCCCCCACGACCGGCGCACTGGCCCATCTCCGGAAGGGACAACAGCGCCTGTGGTGCTTATCCAACCGGGACAGCGTCGTGTGTGCCGCAGCGCACTACCTTCGGGGCGGATGGCGGACGTGGAGGTCCGCTCTGACGCGGTCCACGGAAGGAAAGCCATGGCAGAGGACAGGCGGGCCGGCGGCGCCCTGGGGTTCATCGAGACCAAGGGGCTGGTCGGCGCGATCGAGGCCGCCGACGCGATGGTCAAGGCCGCCAACGTTCAGGTCGAGGGCTACCGCACGCTGCGCAACGGCCAGGTGTCGGTGCTCGTCCGCGGCGACGTGGGTGCGGTGAAGGCGGCCGTGGACGCCGGCCGAGCGGCGGCCTCGCAGGTGGGCGAGCTGTACGCCAGCCACACCATTCCTCGCCCGCACGGGGAGACCGAGGGTGTCCTCGAGGAGGCAGTCGTCCCGATCGCGCCCGGAGAGTAGGGCCGTCGGCTGAACGGGGAGGGCGTGACACCGCGGTGTAAGCCGCGTGTCACGCCCTCGACTGGCTCGTCAGAGGTACCCCTCGGCCGGTCAGGGCGGGGCACCAAGTGGTTGAGCCGATCAGCTCGGCCCCGGTCGTTCGCCCAGGAGTCCGCCGTCCGGGGTGCCCTCGGGCTGGACGCTCTGGTTGACCTGCAGCAGGCGCAGAGCGAAGTCCGCGCGCATGCGGTCCTCGTGACGGCTCAGGTCGAGACCGGTGAGCTGGCGGATCCGCTCGAGCCGGTAGCGCAGCGTCTTGTGGTGGACGAACAGCCGTTCCGCGGCGACCCGCTGGGAACAGTCGGCATCGAAGAACGCGCGCAGAGTGCGAATCAGCGAACCGTCGTTGTCGCGGTCGTAGGCGACGAGCGGGCCCGTGACCTCGTCGATGAAGGTCTGCAGATCCGGGTCGTCGCCGGAGCCGAGCAGGAGCCGGACGATGCCGAGCTCCTCGTAGAGGAACACGCTCTCCCCACCGAGCCGCTTCGCGGCCGACAACGCCGTGCGGGCCTCGTTGAGAGCGCTGGGCAGCTCGACGACATCGTGGTGCTCGCGGCTGATGCCCCAGGTGAGCCGAAGCTGTGGCCACTCCTGGTGCACGGCGGCGGAGTAGGCGTTGACCAGGTCCTTGGCGCCGAGCCGATCGAGGTCGGCGGCGATCGCCACGAGCAGATCGCCCCGCAAGCTGGCCAAGGCCAGCTCACGCCCCTCGAGAGTCCGGACGGTGCGCAGGACCTGCCGACGGACCCGGTCGGTCTGGGAGGTGTCCCAGCCGTTCTCGGAGGCGAGGCCCTCGATGTTGTCGATGCGCCCGTGCAGCACCCGCAGCCCTCCGGTGAGGGTGACGTTGAGCTGTTGTGCACGGGTCCGGGCCGCCAGGCGGTGCTCGACGGGGCCTTGGAGGAGGTCCCACAGGACCTGCTCGGTGGCCTCGGCGCGGGCCCGGCTTGCGGCACGCTCCCGCAGCAGCGCCAGGGAGCAGGCCATCGCGACCTGGGTGGCGACGGCCTCCATCATCTCGTTCGACTGGTTGCCCTGCGCCAGCAGGACGTGTCCGATCTGGTCGCCGTCGGCATAGACGGGGCGGGCCCAGATCTTCTGGTCGTGGGTGACCGCGCCGGGTCGCCCACCGCCGGGAACGGCCGGCACTGTCGGCGGGAGCGACGAGACCAGGCGGCGGCCGCTGTGCGAGGCGATGGGCGCGCCGTCAGGTCCGTAGACCCCGACCTCACAGTTGAGCTCGGTGGCGACGGTGCGGGTGACCGCCGGCAGGCCGCCGCCTTCGATGACGGTGCTGAGCAGGTCCTTCTGCAGGCGGGAGCTTCGGTCGAGGATCGCGACCTGCTGTTGGAGGGCGTCACGGGCCCTGGCGCTCTCGGTGGCGGCGGCGGCCTGCTCATCGTAGAGGCGGGCGTTGTCGATGGCGATCGTGGCGAAGTCGGCGAGGGTCACCATGCGCCGCACGTCGCGTTCGGTGAACATGGAAGCCCGGCGTCGCCAGACCTCGAGGACCCCGATGAACTCACCCTGCAGGCGCAGCGGTACGGCCAGCGCCGAGCGTGTCTCCTCCTTGGCGGCCAACGACATGAAGTCCTGGCTGATGGTCTCGTCCTCCAGGTAGGAGTCGACCTTGGCCGGCTCCCCGGTGAGGAACACCAGACCGGCCACGCCTTGGCCGCGGTGCATCCGCAGCCGTGCGGTCTCCGACGCCCGATTGCCCACGATGGCCCGCATCCGGACGACGTCGTCCTCGCGGAGCATGACGCCGCAGATGTCGGAGTCGAGCAGACGCAGGGTGCGCTCGGCGATCGAGTGCAGCAACCGGTCGACATCGCGGACCGACAGCAGCTGCCGCGACACGTCGCGGATCGCCTCGGCCTCGGCGGTGGCTTCGTCGACCTCGCCGCGGGCGGACTGACCCGACAGCTGCAGGCTCAGCCACACACAGGCCTGGCGAAGCAGCCGCCGGGCCCGGGGCGCGAGCCGCGCTTCGGGATCCCAGCACAGTGCCACCGGCCCTGGCCCGCAGGCGACGAGGCCGGACCGGTCGATGGCCGCCCCGGCCGGGGGCGGACCGTTGCGGGGCAGCCCGGCCAGCCCGGTGCCGGCGCCGGCGAGCACGGTCCATCGCTGGTCGGTCCAGCCGGCCACGGTGACCGGGGTGCCGGTCAGGAGCGAGGCGTGGGTCGCGAGGTCCTCGGCCGCGGAGGTGAAGTCCCCGGGGACGGTGAGCAGCAGGCTGAGAACCCCACGCTCGACACCGTCGGCCGCGCTGTGGACGGTTCCGTTGGCGGGGTCGCCAGCCGTCCCGTCGCCGGTGCGGTCGGCCGTACCGGCCGCGTTCTCGGGCTGGTCGGCGAGGGTCGCCTCGCCGTTGTCGGCTGGCATGCTCACCTCCCGGCGTCGGGCTCTGACCGCGTGGATCGCACTTGCTCCGAGCGTGGGCTAGATCGCGATCAGGGACTTGAGGGTACGGCGCTCGGCCATCCGCCGGTACGCCTCGGGTGCGGCATCGAGCGGCACGGTCTCCGAGACCACGACGGTGGGGGCGATGGCCCCGGAGCGTACGAGCGCCACCAGCTCCTCGCCGTCGCGCATCAGGTTGCCGATGGCGAAGCGCAACGTGAGCTCGTCGGCGAACGCGCAGTCGACGGGCATCGGCCAGGACGAGTCGGTGTGCACGCCCACGGAGACGATGCTGCCGCGCCGCCGGACCAGGGAGAACGCGGTCTCCAGACCGCGTGGGCCGCCGATGCCGTCGATCACGGCGTCGGCACCGCGACCGTCGGTGAGCTGTTCGACGACCTCCCGCGCGGTTCCGGGTTCGGTGGTCACCGCGCCCTCCCGACCGGCGAGGGACCGCCGGGGCTCGACCGGCTCGACGACCACGACGACGCCGACGCCGCAGGCCTGCGCGGCGAGGCTGGTCAGCTGCCCGACCGGGCCGCCACCGATCACCACGACCGTGTCACCGGGGCGCAGCTCCGCGCGGCGGACGGCGGCGTAGCCGGTCGCGAGGGTGTCGCCAAGGAACACCGCGGCATCCAGGCCGATTCCCGCCGGGACGGGGCGCAGGACGGTGTCGGCGAACGGCACCCGCACCAGCTCGGCCTGGGCGCCGGCCAGCGGTGGCCCGAACGAGGCGCCGGTGCCGAAGAATCGCCGCTCGCTGCACTCCCAGTGGTCTCCACGTCGACACCACCAGCAGGTGCCGCACGCGGTGAAGTCCGCGCCCACGACGAGGTCGCCGACGCGGTGCCCGCTGACCGCGGGCCCGATCTCCACGACCTCGCCGACGAACTCGTGCCCGAGCACGGTGCCGCGCGGCACGTGCTCGGCGTGCGCCACGGTGTGCAGGTCGGTGCCGCACACCGCAGCGCGCCGGACCCGCACGATCGCGTCACCGGGGTCGGTGATCAGCGGCTCGTCGATCGACTCGACCCGCACGGCCCCGTCGCCCGCGAACAGCACCGCCTTCATCGCCGTCCTCTCCCCCGGCCTGTCGTCGGCCGGACCAGTTGCCTGAGCTCCCGGGTCGAGTCCATCAGGAGGCCTCGGCGAGCTGCCCGAGCCGCTCCCTGATCCGGTCGGCCGCCTCGCGTAGCGCCGCGAGCTCGTCCGGACGCAGGTCCAGCTGGACGATCTCGCGGACCCCTCCCCGCCCGAGGCGGGCGGGCAGCCCCACATAGACGTCGCGGATGCCGTAGCTGCCGTCGGCCAGGACCGCCGCGGGCATGACCTCGCCGCTGTCGGCGACCATCGCCAGCACCATGCGGGCCGCGGACATGCCCGGCGCCATGAACGCGCTGCCGGACCTCAGCAGGCCGACCACCTCCGCACCCGACCCGCGAGCCCGGTTGACGATCGCGTCGAGGTCGGCCGTCGGGATCGCCGCGGTGAGCGGGCGCCCGGCGGCAGTGGCATGCGACAACGGGATGACCATCTCCTCGCCATGGCTGCCCAAGGCCCACGCGTGGATCTGGTCGGCGCGGGCGACCCCGGTCAGCGCCGCCAACGCCTGGAAGCGGGCGGTGTCGAGGACACCCGCCATGCCCAGGACGCGCTCGGCGGGGAACCCCGAGGCGGCCCAGGCGTGCTGGGTCATCTCGTCGAGCGGATTGGTGACCACGACGATCACCGCCTGCGGCGAGGTCGCGGCCACCCTCCGGGCCACGTCACCGACGATGGCAGCGTTCGTGCTGATCAGGTCCGAGCGGCTCATCCCCGGCTGGCGGGGCCGCCCCGCGGTGATGATCACGTAGTCGGCGGGGCCGGCGGCCTCGACGGACCCGACGCCGCGGACCCGAGTGGCGAACCCGCTCAGCGCCGCGGTGTGGGTGAGGTCGAGGGCGACCCCGCCGGCGCGGCCCTCGTCGATGTCGACCAGGACGACCTCGTCGAAGACGTCGGCGTCGGCCAGCCGCATGGCGGCGATCATGCCGACGTTGCCGGCGCCGACCACCACGACCCGTCCGATGGCCTGCCGGCCACTCGCGACAGGACGCGGCGAGGAGGCTCCACCCGGGCGCACTTCGGCCGGAAGTGGGGCTCCACGCCGGTACAGTGCTCCCGAGGGCGGACGGATCGGGCGTGGCGCCGTGCCGAGCCGGGCAGCTACAGCGGCCGGGTTCGGGGTCGGCCCGGCCGGTGAGGGCCGAGGCGTGGTGGGAGCGGGCTGCGGCTGGGGCACCGACGCGATGGGGCGGCCGGGAGCGGGTGCCGGTGGAGGCGGTGCTCCACCGGCACCCGCGGGGCCCGCGGCCGCCGACCCGGCCGCGGCAGGAGACGACGACGCCGAAGCTGCCGGCCGTGGAGATCCGACCACGATCTCCACCTTCAGCTCCCGCGCGCGTTCCCGCGCCAGGGGTGTGACCACGTCCCGCGCACCGATGTAGATCGTTCCGCCCGAGTCCGCGCCGGTGACGGCCGCGTCGACCGCAGATGCCCCCCATACCGTCATCGCTTGTCCTCCCGCCCGTGCATGCCCTCCAGCGCGGCGACCGCGGCGTCGCGGGCGGTCTGCACCTCGCTCTCGCTGCCGGAGAGGAACATCCGGCCGAACCGGCCGACGGCGCGCAGCTCGATCACGGTGATGTTCGCGGCCTTCTCGGCTTCGTTGGCCGCCACGGAGATGTAGGCCGCCGGCGCGACCTCCATGACGAACAGGCTCTGCCCGGGCATGAGCATCGAGCCCTTGCGCCACTTGTTGAGCAGCTGCGCCTGGTAGGGGTGGACGTTGGTGATGAACTGCGTCGAGGCGATGCTCGGCTTGATCCGGTCGCTCTCGGTCATCCCGAGCTCGTCGAGGATGGCCTGCCCGGAGGCCAGGACCTCGGCCTGCTGCTCGGAGTGGATCTCCAGCAGACCGAACTCGCGCTCGATGATCTGCAGCGCCGGACGCACCCCGGCCGCCTTGAGGGCGATGTCCGCGGCGCGGAAGACCTCGTTGCCCGGCGCCATCTCGATGTAGAGCTCTGCCATACCGGCGATCGGGACGTCACCGGGGCTGGTGGCGGCGATGTGCGCGGCGCACTGCGGCTGCATCCGGTCGACGAACGCGTAGGTCCGCAGGGTCGGCGTCGCCTTGGGCGCGGTCATGCCGCCGACCTCGCGATCCCGATCGGGGTGATCAACAGGGGGTGCGGATAGGTCACGACGGTTCGCTCCAGGTACTTGGCCAGCACGTCACCCGCGCCGGCGATCATCAATGCGCCGCCTGCGAGATGCAGGGGCAGCTCCTCGTCGCCGGTGGTCAGCGCGCGCACGTTCTCGGCGATGCGCTGCAGCCCGGGCACGAGCAGCGGGAAGGACTCACGCGGGTAGGTCCGCTTGTAGGGTTCGGCGTCCTCGAGCGGGATGCCCATCGCCCCGGCGAGCATCAGGTCCAGGTGATGGCCTCCGCCGGGCCGGTCGTCGAGCTTGACCAGCTCACCGTCGCGGAACACCCCGACGCCTGTGGAGCCGCCGCCGACGTCGACCACCACCCCGTCGCGCACCTCGAGGGTGCGCTGGGCGGCCGTGACCTCGTCGACCAGCACGACCTCGTCGAAGCCGGCGGACTCGCACACGTAGGTGCAGGCGCGGGCGTCCTTGACCGGGATGCAGGGCGGGTAGGCGGTGGCCGCGGAGGCGAGCTCGACACCGAGCGCCTGCTCGGCGGTCTCCTTGAGGCGGCGGACGGTGGCGGTGGCCTTGGCGAAGTCGACCACGACCCCGTCGCGCAGCGCACCGGAGGCGTAGCTGTCCACCCACACTGGCCGCTCGCGACCGGCGTCATCGGTGGCGAGTACCACCAGGACGCAGCTGGCGGTGCCCAGGTCGACCCCGACCCGCAGCGCTGTCGAGGCCCTGACCAGTTCTTGCCAGTGCGCGATCTCCCCGGCGGCGCCGCCGGCGAGGTCGCTCCGACCGTGACCGGCCACGACCTGCGCCACCTCGGCCGCCTGGGCGAGCAGCTCCTCCGGCCCGCGACCGGGCCCGGTCTCGGTCGGTCCCTCCGCTGCGGCTTGGAGATCCACTGCGCGCGGTTCCTGCTTCTGCGTGGCCTGCTTCTCCCGGGCCTGCTTCTGCGCGAGATCGGAGCGCCGGCGGCGGGGCCGGGTGGCCGAGGTGGCGGGCGGCATTACAGCTCCACCGGGTCGTACACGGTCCGCCAGGGCCGGACCTCGTGCGCGATCCGCTTGATGTTGACCAGGTGCAGCGGGGTGACGTTGTCCGAGCAGATCGACCCGCTCCAGGTGCCGGTGCCGAGCTGGAAGGACGGGTCGACGTCGGTCGAATAGCCCATGCCGCCGAACAGCGCCGGAGTGTTGATCACGATGCGGCCGACCGGGAGGGCGCCGAACGGAGCGATCTCCTCCGGGTCCGCGGCGTGCACCGCGGTGGTGTGGCCCTCGCCGTCGAGGGCCAGGATCTCCCGGCAGCGCTTCCAGCCCGCTGCGGCATCGGGCACCCGGTACACCGACAGCACGGGGCCGAGGATCTCCCGCGACAGGGGGGTGTCGACCCCGACCGAATCGAGCTCGCAGGCCAGCACCCGCGTCGAGGACGGCACAGCGAACCCGGACAGCTCGGCGAGCTTGATCGCGGTCTGCCCCACCGTCGCAGGGCGCATCGCGCCCCGCTCGTCGAACAGCACACGCGCCAGGGCGGCCTGCTGCGGCGCGTTCATCCAGTACGCACCCCGGGCCTCGAACGCGGCCAGGAAGGCGGGAGCGACCTCGTCGACGACCACGACGGACTGCTCGGCGACGCAGGCGGTGCCGTTGTCGAACGACTTCGACGTGATGATCATTTCGGCGGCCTCGGCCGGGTCCGGCACGCTGGCGCCGACGTAGGCCGGGACGTTCCCGGCGCCGACGGCGATCGTCGGCTTGCCCGAGGAGTACGCGGCACGAACCATGCCGGGTCCGCCGGTGGCCAGCACCAGCGCGATCTCCTCGCGGCGCATCAGCTCCTGGGTCGCGGGCAGGGTCGGGTTCTCCAGGCAGGAGATCAACCCCTCCGGAGCTCCGGCGGCGACCGCGGCCTCGGCCATGATCTCCGCCGCGCGCAGGGTGCACTTCGCCGCTCGGGGGTGCGGGGCGTGAACGATGGCGTTGCCGGACTTGACCGCAGCGAGGCTCTTGAACAGCGCCGTCGAGGTCGGGTTGGTGACCGGGATGATTCCGGCGATCACCCCCATCGGGGAGCCGACGGCGGTGACGCGGGAGTCGTCGTCGACCCACAGCACGCCCACAGCGCGCCGCTCGAGCATCCACTTGGCGACGAAGCCGGTGTTGTAGCGGTTCTTGTAGATCTTGTGTTCGTCGACGCCGTAGCCGGTCTCGTCGACGGCCAGGCGGGCGAGCTCCTCGGCGGCCTTGGTCCCGGCCAGCGCCATGGCCCGCACGTAGCGGTCGAGGGTCCCCTGATCGGTTCCCTCGAGCGCGGCGAAGGCGCGGCGCGCGGCGCGGGCCTTGGCCCGCACGTCGGCCAGGCCGGCCAGATCAGCATCTAATGCGGCGGTCATCTCCACACCTCAGGTCAGAAGGAAGGACGGCACCGGGCTCCGCCCGCCGGTGCGCATCCGGCCGCCGCCGCGGCTGGGTCGGTGGCGACCGGGGGTTCGGCGGGCGGACCCGCGTCCTCAGCCCTTCGGGCGGGTCAGGACCGCGAGGATGCCCTCGGTCTCGTCGTGCGGACGCGGAATGACGTGCACGGAGACGACTTCGCCGGCCTTCTCCGCGGCCACCGCGCCGGCGTCCGTCGCGGCCTTCACCGCGCCGACGTCACCACGGACCATCACCGTCACCAGGCCGCCGCCGATCTCGCGGTGCCCGACGACCTGCACGTTCGCAGCCTTGACCATGGCGTCGGCGGCTTCGACCGCCCCGACCAGGCCTTTGGTCTCGATCAGGCCCAGCGCCCCGCGCAGTGCGGGCGCTCCGTTGGCACCGGTAGTCGCAGCCATGTCTTCCTCCCTGTGGTTCGCCCCGTCCTCGACGGGGCCTGGGTTGTCTGTCTCGTTGGTGAGCTTCTGCGCGGACGCTGGTGCAGGCCCGGGTGCCGGGCCGGCCGGGGACGGCCGGCGCCCGCGACCCCGCGAAGTCCCACTCGTGGTGCTCATGTCTTGCGGTAGCTGACGGTGCCCGCCCGGATGACCGTGTCGGCGATCGCGATCACGGCTCGGTCGGTGGGGATCTCCGCGCCGGCAGCGACGCGCGCGGCTCCTCCTGTGGCGACCAGGACGACCTCGCCGACACCGGCACCCACCACGTCGACCGCCACGTACGCGGGGCCGCGGGTCTGTTCGGGGTCTGCACCCGATGCGTCCTGGACCAGGAGCAGGGTGAAACGCTCCAGCCCTGGCTCCTTGACCGTCGAGACGACCTGGCCCAGCACCTTGGCCAGCTGCATGCCCGGGCCACCTCCGTTGGTCGACTGCGCGGTGCGTGTCGCCTTCTTGTGAGGCGGACCACCGCTGGCCGGGACACTAAGGCGGCTCACCTGGCCTCGGCGCTATCCAGTACGGACAACGTCAAGGGGTTCCGTTGTCCTTGGGCGTACTGTTCCGCTGCTGGTCCACCGGTCAGTGTTCGTGACACAAGGCACAGCCCTGCTCCCGGGACGATCCCCTGCTCGCGCGGTGGGCTCGCCCAGATCCACCGAGTACGAGCGGCCGGCGCCGGGAGCAGGTGCATTCAACCCGAGGAGGTTCATCGGTGATCCGTCCTGAGGACGCGCAGTTCCACCCCCCGACCAGCGACGACCCGCTGTGGGCGGAGACCAACTACTTCGGCCTCTACGCCGGTCAGGACACCGACCGGCCGATGAACATCGGCGTCTACGGGCTCTTCCGCGAGCCGCTCGGCGTGGTGGGCTCCACCGTCTCGGTCAACAGCCGCCGCGTGAGCATGCCGTGGGCGGCCGACTACTGGGACGCCTGGGAGCACCTGGTCGTCCCCCAGCCGGCGAACCTGCTGGACTACGAGCTGGCCAACGGGCTGAAGGTCGTGTGCTCCGAGCCGAACAAGGTCTGGGACGTCTCCTACTCCGACCCGGCCGCCGACCTCGAGCTGAGGTTCCGCTACGCGGCGCTGATGGAGCCCTACGACATCAACGACCCGGACATGGACCCCATGGCCGCCGCTCGGGACATGAGCAAGACCTGGGGACACGCCTACGCCGGGCACTTCGACCAGACCGGGCACTTCGAGGGCGAGATCAGGCTGCGCGGGGTGACCACCCCCATCGACTGCGTCTCGACGATGGACCACAGCTGGGGTGTGCGGGCCGAGCGCCAGACATCGCGGCTGAGCTGGATGCACGCCCACGTCTCCCCCGACCTGGCGGTGCACGGCCTGTTCGACTTCAGCACCGACAACGGCCCGGACGGGCCCTCGCCGATCACGCTGACGCACGGCTACGTGCTCGACCACGGCAAGGTGCACGGACTCAAGGCCGGCAGCGGAGTGACCCAACGGGCGGGGCTCTACCCCGAGCGCATCCAGTTCACGGTCACGGACTCCACCGACCGCACCTGGGAGGCCGAGGGCCAGGCCCTGACGACCTTCCCGTGGCAGTCCCAGCCCGGTGTGGTCGGGCACAACAGCCTGCTGCGCTGGACCGTCGACGGCCAGACCGGGTACGGCGAGTGCATGGACTTCGTCGGGATGGGTGAGCTCGGCGCGGTGTACGACCGAGTCCACAGCGGGACCAGTGTGTGAGCCGCCGATGAGCACGCCCCCACCCGTGCAGGCGGTGATCTTCGACCTGGACGGGACGCTGGTGCAGACCCGCATCGCCTCCTGGGAGATCTTCGAGCAGGTCAACCGCCGCTTTCGACTCGGCGTGGACGAGCCCGAACAGTACTTCGACCTGTTCCGCGGCAACGTCTACGAGTCGATCGCCAAGCTGTGCCGTGACGACGTACAGGCCGCCGAGGTCAAGGAGGCGTTCCTGCAGCTCCTGCGCAGCGACTACACCCCGCCCCTGGTCCCCGGCGTCACCGACGTGGTGCGCCGGCTGGCCGGGCGCTGCACGCTGGCGGTGATGTCGTCGAACGCGATGCAGGTCATGCGTCGCGTGCTCACGTCCAACGGCCTCGCCTTCTGCTTCGCCCATGTCTTCGGCGGCGACGTCACCCCGGACAAGAAGACCGCGATCCGGACCTTCCTCGCCGACGCCGGAAGCGGGTTCGGGCGCCGCTGCGCTGCGGACTACGACGAGGCCGACGCCCGCCGCGTACCCGACCCGGCGGGCACCGTCCTGGTCACCGACACCGCTGGCGACGTCCGCGACGCCCTCGAGGTCGGCATCCGCGTCGTCGGCGTCGCCTGGGGCATGCACTCGGTCGAGGAACTCACCGCAGCCGGGGCCGAGTTCGTGGCATTGTGGCCGCAGGAGATCACCGCGTACCTGCTCGGCGACGCCGCTGCGCTCTCGCCGGGCGGCGCCTGCGCGGTCCCCACGCCCGCCGGAACACCCTCGCCAGGCGGCCAGGCCCTGGCACCGCCCCCGGGCTTCGTCGGAGCCCGGAGCGGCGACTGTGGATGCGGCTGCGGCGGGGACGGGACCGCCGCGACCGAGGAGGTTGTCGCTACCGCGGCGAAGGTGCGGCGTGACCGCCGACGCAACGCCGTCGCGCAGCAGATGTCGGGGATGCCGGACACAGGCGCAGACGCGACGGCAGGAAACGGCGCCTCCCCGGGAGCGGTGGACGAGCTGCTGGCCGCGGTGCGGCGGGTGATGCAGTGATGGCCCGCGCGTATCAGAGCCACGCGCTGGAGGGGGCGTTCAACTTCAGGGACCTCGGCGGACTGCGCGCCGGGCCGGGCCTGCGGATCCGGCCCGGCGTGTTGTTCCGCAGTGACACCCTGCAGGCCCTCTCCCCGGCCGACGTCGCCTACCTCACCGAGGAACTCTGGCTGGAGCTGATCATCGATCTGCGGATCGGGCCGGAGGCGGTGGCCGAGGGCCGCGGGCCGATGGCGGAGATGCCGGTCAGCTACCTCAACGCCCCGCTTCGTGACCTTCCGGTCTCCGACCTGCCGGCGCGCGAGCAGAGCCTGCACTTCTACCTCGAGCACCTCGCCTCGCCGACCTCCGCGCTGGCAACGCTGGTACGGGTGGTGGCAGCGCTCGCGGGCCGCCCGCTGCTGCTGCACTGTGCCGCCGGCAAGGATCGGACGGGCCTGGTCACCGCTCTGCTGCTGCGCCTGCTCGGCGTCGACGACGACGACATCGTCGCCGACTACCTGGTGTCCGGGACGAACATGCCCCGGATCGTCGAGCGCTTCCAGGGCTGGCCCCGCTACCGAGACCACATGTCCGTGGTTCCCGCCGAGGTCTACCAGGCCCAGGAGTACACCATGCGCGGCTTCCTCGAAGGCCTCGACGCCCACCACGGCGGCGCGGATGCCTGGGCCGAGTCGCGCGGTATATCCCCGGTCGAGATCCGCCGGCTCCGGGAGGGCCTGCTCATGCCCGCGGTCTGACCCCGGCTCCACGAGCCACCGCGAACGACACCACAGGCGAACATGTACTGCCCCGCCACTCACCCGAGCGGCGGGGCAGTACTCGTGTGGCGGCAACACTCCTGTGGTCGGCAACGAGCTTGCGGCCGAGCGGCTCGTCACTGCTCGGCCGGTGAATCCTCGGGACCTGCCCGCGCCCTCAGGTCACCCTCCGGCCGTTGCAGCGTGACGGGTCGACGCCGGGAGGGCCGGAACCGGGAAGGTTGGAGCACGCGACTGCCCCGCCCCCTTGGGGCGGGGCAGTCGTGGTCCCGGCTCGGCCCCGGCTGACGATCAGGAGCCGAGCCGGGAACCTCCCCGCTGGACACCGTCCGGGAGCTCTCGAAACCCCTCGGGCTACTGGCTCAGCCGCGGCTGAGAGCGGCCTTGCCCAGGGCGAGGATCAGCGGACGAGCCTCGCCGGCGTCGACGGCGAATCGGCGGAAGCCGAGCCGGTAGAGCTGGGCTGCGGCCTCCTCCGGTACCTCGCCGGTGAGCCGCATCCCGACCGGGCAGCTCGAGCTCTGAACCGCCGCGACCTTGGCCAGCAGCTCCTGCACCGCCGGATCCAGTGTCGTGCGCGGGTCGCTGGCCAGCATCCCGCGGCGCAGGTAGCCGTCCAGCGGCTCGGCGGTGAGCATCTGGCGTGCCGGAATCCCGAACACCGCCGACTGCAGCGCCCGGACCTCCACCCACACGACATCGCTGCCGTCGGCGATCCCCGCGGCCCGGTAGGCCGAGCGCGGGCTGGTCAGGTAGGCCCCCACGGAGATCCGCCCACCCACCTTGGCGGCGAGCTCGCGCAGGCCAACCGCTTCGGCCGGGTCGGAGATGTGCCGGACGGCCAGGTGCACCCGCGTGGGGCTGACCGTGGAGTCGAGCGCGCGGGCCAGTCCGCGCAGCTGCGCCTCGACCAGCGCCGGACGCCCGAGCGGTACCGACAGCTCCGGATGGCGAGTGGTGACCGCGGTCTGCTGCAGCAGCTCCCGGGACTCGTCGGCCACGAGGTCGATCGCGCGGACCCCGATCTCGACGTCCCCCGCCGCTGCGAACAGCTCCGAGAACTCCTCGGCGACCAGGTCCGCGACCTGACCGAACCCACCCGCGCCGTCGGCGTCGGCGAGCAGCTGCTGCACGAGCCCGTCCAGGTGACCGTTCGCGGCGAGGACGTCGTCGATCGCGGTGACCAGCCCGGTCGCCCCGGCCTCCCGCGCCACCGGCACGTCGCTGGGCAGGGTGACCCGAGCCAGGACGTCGCACCCCGACTCTTCTGCTGCGCTGCGCAGCAAGGAAGCCAGCGCGCCGGTTGCCGCCGCCGGCGTGGACGTCGCGATGGTGCCGGTGAACAGCTCACCCGTGGAACCGTCCAGCGACACCTCCTCGCCCTCGGCGATGACTCGATCACCGATGGTGAGAGTGCGGCCGGCCTCGTCGACCTCGATCGCGCCGGCTCCCACCACGCAGGCGGTACCGAGGGCGCGGGCGACGACGGCGGCATGGCTGGTCGAGCCACCGGTGGCGGTGACGATCCCCTGGGAGGCGATCATCCCATGCAGGTCGGCCGGGCTGGTGACGGCGCGGGCCAGGATCACGTCGCGGCCGGCGTCGGCGCATTCCTTCGCCCGGTCCGGGTCGAGCACCAGCGTGCCACTGACCTGCCCGGGGCAGGCCCCGATCCCGGTGGTGAGCAGCCGGTCCCCGGATCGTGCCTGCTCGACCTCGTCGTCGTCGAAGCCCGGGCGCTGCACCTGCCGCACCTGCTCGGGCGACACATTGCGCAGCGCGGCGGTCGGCGCGACCGTGCCCTCGGCGAGGAAATCGGCGGCGATGCGTACCGCAGCCTCCGGGGTGCGCTTGGCGCTGCGGACCTGCAGGAAGTACAACGTGGAGCGCTCGACGGTGAACTCGATGTCGAGCACGTCGCCCTGTGCGCTCTCCAGCTCCTCGCAGGTGGTGCGCAGCTCGGCCAGCACATCAGGGGCGAGCGCCTCCACGACGGGATCCGGGGTACGCGTGCCGGCGACGACGTCCTCGCCCTGGCTGTGGGCGAGATACTCCCCGAACAGGCCGGGCTCGCCGGTGACCGGGTTGCGGGTGAAGACCACCCCGGCCCCGGAGTCGGCCGAGAGGTTGCCGAAGACCATCGACTGCACCACCACGGCGGTTCCCAAGTCGTGCGGGATCTTGTGGAAGTCGCGGTAGGTGCGCGCCCTGCGGGTGTTCCAGGAACGGAACACGGCCTCGATGGCGCCGAACAGCTGCTCGCGAGGCTCGGAGGGGACCGAGTCCCCGGTGTCCTCGGCCAAGGCGTGCTCGCACGCGGCCCAGATGCGGTCGTAGACCGCGCCGGCGTCCTCGTCCGGCTCGACGGCGTGCACCAGCACGTCCACACCTTCGCCGGGGTCGAGCGCGCCCAGGACCGTCTCGGAGTACATGGCGTGGAAGCGGGCGATCAGGTCCGCGACGAACCGGCTGTCGCCGGTCACCTCGGCCAGCGCGATCGCCGCGTCCCTGCTGACGCCCAGGTTGAGGATCGTGTCCATCATCCCGGGCATGGAGATGGGCGCTCCGGACCGCACGGACAGCAGCAGCGGCACCGGGCCCCCGCCGAAGGTCTTCCCGGTCTCGCGTTCGAGGTCACCCAGCCGGGCGAAGACCTCCTCGGCGAGCCCCGCCGGGACCGCCGTCTCCTGCAGGTAACTGCGGCAGGCGCTGGTGCCGATCACGTAGCCCGGCGGGACCCGCAGGCCCTGCTGGGCCATGCGGGCCAAGCCGCTGCCCTTGCCACCGAGCCAGTCCACGTCCGCCGGATCGGCCTCGGCGAAGGCACGCGTGAACGTGCCGGACGTGTCGTGCTGGCCTGAGGAAGTCGGGGTGCTCACGATCGCACTGCTCATTCCACTCGTTCCCGGCCCAGCGTGCGCAGCAGATCCTCGTGGAACTCGAACCAGATGTTGTGCACGGAGTCCAGCGTCGGCGAGGAGACCAGCTCGTGGCGGCCCTGGTCGACGGCATCGACCGCGGCGGCGAACCGGGTGGGGTAGATACCGAAACGGGCGTCGTGCTCGGCGAGCGCCTCGAGCAGCGGTCGGAGCCGTGTGATCAGCTTGTCCAGCCGGGCGATGATCTTGTCGTCGTATTCGGAGTCGGAGTGGTCGTTGGCGACCTTGCGTCCTCCGACGTCGATCTGCTGCCAGGCCGACATGGTCGTCAGGAACTGGGCGTTGATGTTCTCGAACCGGTCGACGAGCTCGGCGAGGCCCTCGTCGGCGCGCACGCCGGCGTAGTGCTCCGCGGCGGCGGACTTCAGCGCGGGCTCGGCCTCGTCGGTCGGCAGTGCGGATCCGGCCGCGACGACGACCAGGCCTTGTTCGGCCAGGCCGGCCAGGACGGCGTCGACGCCGTCCTCGGCGATCCCGGAGGCCGCGGCGACGACCTGAGCGGTCGCCATCTTCTTCAAAGCCACGACGTTGAGGACGTCGTAGTCGGTCTTGTCCAACACGAGTGCGGTCATGGGTGTCCTTAGCGGGGACCGGGCGGCGCGGCAGGGGGGTGGCCACGCCGCCCGGTAGGGGTGGCTCGGGGCAGGGAGACCGTCGGCAGGGGGCTCCGGCGGTCGAACCGCCCTAGAGCCAGCGGCCCTTCGAGCTGCGCAGGTTCGCCTTCTCGGAGAAGGGTAGGTAGCCGGCACCAGAGAAGATCTTGCTGGGCACCGTCTCCTGCGCGAAGCCGCGCTTGGTGATCTCGTAGTAGTAGTTCGCGACCCGCTGGTCGATCTCCCACAGGTCGTAGTCGCGGCAGGCCTTCTCGTACGTGCCCGCCTTGCGCAGGTGCGGCAGGATCATGTCGATGTAGTAGACGTACTGGCCGTTCCAGATCAGGTCCCGGCGGCACATCTTCGACGTCTTGGAGTACAGCTTCAGCGTGGCCTGCTGCACCCGGCCCAGGTGCTCCCCCAGGTCGTCGACGGCGATCGGGTACACCTCGCCCATGGGCGTGTCCCACTTCTGGCGGGCGAACACTGCCCCGCCGATGATCGCCTCGACGTAGTTCTTCGGCCGGGTGAAGGTCGTGGAGATGTCGTTGACCCGGATCTCCTCGAGCGCCATCTTCTCCGGGTCGATGACCAGGGCGAGGGTGTAGGAGTAGGGCAGGCCGGCGTCCTCGCTCACGTCCGACCAGTGGTAGATCTCCTCGTTGACGAAGAGGTCCCGCAGGATGAGCAGGTTGCCGTCGGGCAGCTCGTAGGGGCCGGTGTCGCCCAAGCCGAGCCGGTTGTCGTAGTGGTGCAGGAACGCCAGGAGTTCGGTGGCCGCGTTGAACTGCGTGAACGCGTGGTGCTTCGGGCTGTTCGGCTCCAGCGTCTCGATCTGGCCGACGAGCTGGTCGAGGAAGTCCTGCTCGTGGATGCGGCAGCGGTAGCGGTCCTGGGAGTTGAGGATGAAGCCGTCCTGCCGCTTGCCCCACAGCACGCGCTGCATGAACTTGAGAATCTCGTTCGACTCGGCCACGTAGTCGTCCGGGCCAATGGCCTCCAGGGCAAGCAGGCCGCACCGGCCCATGCCGAACCCGACGGCGCCGATGCACCAGTCGTGCACGGAGTTGACCTTGGTGCCGATCTCCCGGCGCGCCGAGGCGCCGATGTCCAGGATGCCCTGGGCGCCGACCTCCTCGGTCGTCATGCGCAAGATCTCCGGCCAGCGGTAGAACTCGTGCATGAACGCCAGGATCTCGTACTCCTGACGCGGGATCATGCCGCTGACGCCCTCGGTGGCGCGCATGACCAGCACGTCCCAGATGTTCCAGGCGAGGTAGTTGTTCAGGTCGTTGAGCTCGTCGATGCTGAACTGGGGGTTCAGCACGTCTTCCTTGGAGACCTTCTCCAGCACCTTGCTCTTGGCCCGGGCCTTGAGCATCTTGTCGCCCTTGATCCCGTCCGTGACGGGCTCCAGGCCGACGAAGTTGCCGGTGTAGGTGAGGTCCTGGAAGCGGAGGCCCTCGTCGCCCTCCTCGTACCGCTTCTTGTAGGTCGCGCGCTTGCCCTCGGTCGTCGTCACTGACTTCTGCTCCTGTTCTGGATCACCGGAGTCGCGTGGGATGGATGAGATGCGCTGCTGTCGACCCAGCAGCCGTCTGAGCCGTCGGATCACACCGCTGCTCAGTCGCTGCTCAGTCGTCGGCGACCACGCGGCCGACCTCGTGGTCGGAGCAGTCGAGACGCACCTTGCGACCGTCGAGGGCCTTGGCGATCTCCTCGAAGTGAGACGGGTCGGTGTTGCCCACGACATAGCGGGACCCGCTGGAGGTCAGGTGGGCGGTCATCACGCACGGGGTCTGGAACTCCCGGGACAGGATCCCGAGGTGGGACTCCGGGGCCCCGGACATCGTGATCACGCCGATCGCACCCATGCTCAGGGCAGGCGCGAGGAACGTGGTCGTGCCGCCCTGCACCAGGAGGATGTGCTCGGACAGCTTGCCGGACTGGATCAGCGTGATCACGTCGGCCGGCGAGGACAGGTACTTGACCGTCCCGCTCGGGGACTTACTGGTGTCGAAGACGTTGTAGCCCTCGGCCAGCACCTCGGCCATGAAAGTTCCTCCTTGAACTGGGATCGCACGTAGCCTCACGCCCCGCTCGAGCGTTGCGGAGCCTCGGCGTTGCGCTGGTCACAGTGCCGTGGCTCACCAGCCTCGCCGATGGACAACGCGGATAAAACTGCCCCAAGGCATTGTCTTCGGCGGACAGCTCGTCGCCAGTAGCGGGTCACAGCTGCGGCGCGTCTGGGATGCTGCGGCTGGCTGCCGAAGTCCGCTTCGAGCGCGCGACCCTTCGCATCCGAATCCCCGCAGGCGTCGATCCAACTGGCGAAACCCCGACGAGAGCCGAGGAGAGCAGATGGCCGAGTCCCAGTCCGAGCGACGTGGTGAGCCCGCCGACCGCAACCTGGCCATGGAGCTGGTGCGGGTCACCGAGGCCGCCGCGATGGCGGCGGGGCGCTGGGTCGGCCGCGGCGACAAGAACGGCGGGGACGGGGCGGCGGTCGACGCGATGCGCCACCTGATCGGGACCGTGTCGATGCGCGGGATCGTCGTGATCGGCGAGGGCGAGAAGGACGAGGCGCCCATGCTCTACAACGGCGAGCAGGTCGGCAACGGCGAGCGCCCCTGGTGCGACGTCGCCGTCGACCCCATCGACGGCACCACCCTGATGGCCAAGGGCATGCCCAACGCCCCGGCAGTGCTCGCCGTCGCCGAGCGGGACGCGATGTTCGACCCCTCGGCCGTGTTCTACATGGAGAAGCTGGCCGTCGGCCCCGACGCCGCGGGCCACATCGACATCACCAAGCCGGTGGGCGACTCTGGTCGGCGTCGCAACTGCGGCTGCCCGCACCGGCCGACTCCGGCCACGAAGGCGCAGGCCCATCCATCAAGACCCCGATCACACAGCCCAGCGGCGGACAGACCCCCGCTCCGGACAACCAGGCCTACAACACCCTGCTGCGAGCGACCCGCGGCCTCGGGGAACGCGGATTCGCCCTGCTCACCGGACACTGGCGAGCACTGCAACGCATCACCGCCAGCCCCTCCAGGATCGGAAACCACGTGAAAGCCGCGCTTGTCCTCACACAGATCGAACACCTACGACTTCGCAATCCCTGCTGAGATCACCTCAGTCGGCGGATACGACCTCACCGACACCGGCCAGGTCATGAACGCCGACCTCTGGCCGGCCCCCGCGGCGCGAGCACACGGGGTCCAGACTTCCTCTACCTGATCAAGGCGGCGCCTCTGGCGCCAGCCGATCGACCGCGAGCCGCTGGTGCGACCGATAACGGGAACACTCACTGAATGAAGAGGTCGGTCTCCAAGGCTTCCTCTGCCGTGCCGGCGACCGCGGCGTAGTGGTCGAGGTCGTCCATACCCGCGGCTCGCAGTACTGCGGCGTCGACCAAGCAGCGTCCGGAGACGTCGGCCGAGGACGAGCTGAGAATCACATGGGCGGCGTCCGCCATGATCTCGGGCCGACGCGCGGCCCGCATCCCCAGCTCGCCCGCTACGACATTGCTGACGGCGGCGGTCGCGATCAGGGTCTCCGGCCAGAGGCAGCTGGCTGCGATCCGTGCGGGGAACTGGTGCGCGACCCCCAGGGTCAGCATTGTCATGGCGTACTTGCTCACGGTGTACGGCGCGTGCGTCGCCAGCCAACGAGGATCGGGGTTCAGAGGCGGGGAAAGCGTCAGGACTCGGGCGTCCTCGGCGTCGAGCAAGTGCGGCAGGGCCTGCGATACGAGTGTGTAGGTACCGCGCACGTTCACGTCGAGCATGAGGTCGAGCCGTTTGCGGTCCAGCTCGCCGAACCCCCTCAGGTCGATCGCCGACGCGTTGTTGACGACGACGTCGATCCCACCGAAGACCTTGACGCAGGCCTCCACCGCACCCGCGACGGCCTGGGCATCCCGCACGTCACCGATCACCGGCAGGGCGCGGCCGCCGGCGGCCTCGATGTCGGCCGCCGCCGTGTGAACCGTGCCGGGTAGCCGGGGATGCGGCGTATCGGTCTTGGCGAGAAACGCGATGTTGGCGCCCTCTCGGGCGAGGCGCCGGGCGATCGCCAGACCGATCCCCCGGCTCCCTCCGGACATCAGCACCGTGCGACCCGCGATCGAGGCACGCGAGGGCGTGGTGCTGCTCATGCCCCGACCACCCCCGGCTCGTGGCGGCGCGAGATGCGGTCCGACAGCTGCCGCAGTCGTTCCCGATATGCGTCGACGTTGCGCAACTTGATCTCCTCGTATCCGCGGATCGTGTCCGGGAGCGACGCAAGCTCGAGGACGTCCTGCTGAGTCTGCTGGGTCAGCGCGCGCACCGCGGCCTTTACGGCGACGACGTACTCGTCGATGAGGTCGCGTTCGACCCGGCGCACGCGCGCCATCCCGAAGGGATCGACAACCGTGCCGCGGAGCCTGCGCAAGGAGCGCAGGATGCGCAGCACCGGCCTGGACCAAGGGCCGAACGTCAACTTCCTCTTCAACCCCATCGAACGCAGGACCGGCGGGTGCAACATGATCGCCCAACGCGCCTCGGCACCGAACTCACGCGTGATGGCGTCTGACAGCTCCGGGGCGAGGGACAGGCGAGCCACCTCGTACTCGTCCTTGTAGGCCATCAGCTTGTGCAGGTTCTGTGCGACAGCGAGCGTGATGAGCGGTTCACCGTGGCCCACGGTGGCGGCCTCCTCGGCAAGACGCACCTCCCCGAGGATCGAGGCGTAGCGCCTGGCATAGGCGGAGTCCTGGTAGGCGATGAGGTCATCGACCCGCCGCACGACCAGGTCGTACAGTTCCCCCGAGGCCGGCTCGACCGCGTCAGCGGCGATTGCGTGCGCGACCTCGTGGATCGGCTCCGCACGCGCACCGGCCCCGTCGGAATCCTCGAGACCCGCCGGGTCCGCGATGGCCAGGCGGCCGTATCGGAAGGCCATCACGTTGCGTTCGACCGCGACACCGTTGAGGGTGATGGCCGCCTCCACGCTCGCCGGATCGATGGGCAGCACACCCGCCTGGACAGCGGCCCCGACGAGGAGAAAATTGGCGTGTTGGTCGTCGCCGAACAGCTCGGTGCACAAGGACCGGGCATCGACCTGGGCCAGGTCCCTGACGTTGTGGGCGATGACGTCTACCGTGCTCGCTGCTGTCGGGAACATCACCTCGGGGTGGGTCACCATCGCCCCGGTCGGCACCTGGCTACTCGACACGACGGCGAACGTCTTGTCGGGCGAGGCGACGGTGAGATTGGCCTCCGCGGAGGCCACCAGCAGGTCGAAGCCGAGATAGAGATCGCAGTCGCCCGCACCGACCTTGTTGGGCCTGCGCTCCTGATCAGAAGCGAACAGGAGGTCGGAAACGACCGCGCCGCCCTTCTGGGCCATGCCGAGCTGGTCGAGACCTCGGACGTGGTACCCATCGATCACGCCGGCGGTCGCCAGCACCTGGGCCGTCGTCACCACACCGGTCCCGCCGATCCCCGTCATGCGGAGCGAGAAGCCGCTACTCGAGACCTGGGGGCGAGGAGCCGGCAGGGAACCAGCGGGGACCAACGCAGGCTCACGGCGCGTCGCCTGCCCGGCGCCGCGACCTGCCGTCTGGACCTCGACGAACGACGGGCAGTCTCCGTCGAGGCACGAGTAGTCCTTGTTGCAGGATGCCTGGTGGATCTGGGTCTTGCGCCCGTACTCGGTCTCGACCGGCTGCACTGAGAGGCAGTTCGACTTCTGACCGCAGTCGCCACAGCCCTCGCAGACGCGTTCGTTGATGAATACTCGGGTGGTCGGGTCCGGCGCCTTGTTCCGCTTTCGCTTGCGACGCAGCTCGGTGGCGCACTCCTGATCATGGATGAGGACCGTGACCCCGGCGGTGGTGGCGAGCTCCTCCTGAACCTCGATCAATCGGTCACGGTGGCGCACCTGCACCCCGGCGGGGAATCTCACGCGCCGGTAGTCGCGGAGATCCTCCGTAGTGATGACGATGCGGCTCACGCCCTCGGCGAGGAGCATCTGCACGATCTCGCGGATGGACAGGTGGCCGACCGCCTGCTGCCCGCCGGTCATGGCGACGGCGTCGTTGTAGAGCAGCTTGTAGGTGATGTTGACCCCGGCAGCGACAGCGGCTCGGATCGCGAGGCTGCCCGAGTGGTGGAAGGTGCCGTCTCCGATGTTCTGGAAGGTGTGGGTCTCCTCCACGAAGGGCGCGATCCCGATCCACGCCGCGCCCTCGCCTCCCATCTGCGACAGCCCCAGGCTCTCGCCCACGACCGACTCGTCCATGAACGCGGCGAGCGTGGAGCAGCCGATCCCCAGCCCGACGAGCGACCCGGACGGCACCTTGGTCGATGTGTTGTGGGGGCAGCCGGAGCAGAAGTACGGCTCCCGGGCGAGCAGGGGAAGCGATCGACGGCCCCGTGACGCCGACGGGGCGGGCGGTGCGTCGAAGTCCGGGATGTGCCGCGCGAGACGCCCGCGGAGCGAGCGAGCGATCTCCTCGGGTGGCAGGTCCGCGAAGCCGCGTAACAGCGGTGCGCCACCGGGGCCCCGCTTTCCGTAGACGTCGGGTGCGCCCGAAGTGCCGTAGAGCAGGTCCTTGATGGCCAGCTCCACGAAGGCCCGCTTCTCTTCGACGACCACCACCTCGTCGAGACCGGCAGCGAACTGCCGCACGATGTCAGGTTCCAGCGGTGCGATCATTCCCAGCTTGAGCAGACGAACGCCGGAACCGGGACGGTCGACGTCGACTCGGAGCCGGAGCAGGGCCTCGCGTACGGCGAGGTACGTCGGACCGTGCGCGACGATCCCGATCGTGGCCTCGGGGTCGCCCACCACGCGGTTCAGTTCGTTGGCCGCCGCGTAGCGTCGCGCCAGCTCCGGGCGCACTCCCTGCGCCGTGCGTTCGAGCTCACCGAGGACGGGTGGCAGGAACCGGGCTGACACCTCGTGCACGTAGGGGCGACCGTCGACCGTGTTGTCGGGCAGCACCGGGTTGGGCAGCGCGGCGTCGAGATCAACCGTCATCGCGCCGTCGACGACGCTCGTCGCGAGCTTGAGCCCGGTCCACAGCCCGGTGAAACGCGAGAGCGCGATCCCGTGGAGGCCGAGTTCGAGCAGGTCCTGCGGGTCGCAGGGGCTCAACACGGTCATACCCATCTCGGCCATGGCCACTTCCGAGCTGCTGGGGACGGTCGAGGACTTCGCCGTGACGTCGTCCCCGACGAGGGCGAGCACGCCGCCGGTGGGTGCCGAGCCACCTAGGTTGGCATGACGGATGGCGTCGGTGGCTCGGTCCAGGCCTGGCGCCTTGCCGTACCAGATCCCCACGACTCCGTCGCAGCTCGATCGACCGGCAACCGACGACAGCTGCGAACCCTGGACCGACGTGGCCGCAAGCTCCTCGTTGACGCTCGGGCGCAATACCACGCCGTGCTCGGTGAGGAGCGACGACTGGCGGGAGAGCTCGAGGTCGAGACCGGCCAGCGGCGAGCCGGGATAGCCCGCGATGAGGGTGCGGGAGTCGATCCCACGCGCGCTGTCGAGCCGGTGTTGTTCCATCGGGATGCGCACGAGGGCCTGGAGCCCGGACAGGTACACGAGCCCGTCGCGCTTCTCGTAGCGGTCGCTGAGAGAGACCCTCCGCGTCGGCCGCTGGTGATCGCGCGCCGAAGCAACAGTTGACATGGTTTCGGGTCTCCTATTCGACAGTGCCGGTCTGCGCCGAAACTGCGTCGTCGGGATGCGGCAGCGGGCTGCTCTCCCGGCTCCGGCCGTGCAGGAGCACAATGGCCGGGGCGATCGCTCGATTGCGGGCGCCCGCGAGGGCGAGGGAGTATCTGAGGTAGCGCTCGACGATCGCGGACCTGCCTGCGGCCGTGCTCTCCGCGTCGTGCCACCGAGCGATGTCGATGGCCACCGACTCGATTGCCAGCGCAGTGCCGGCGACGTCATCGCAGCGGAACTGACCGTCGGCTACGCCCGCCTCGATGCTCGATCGGATGAGGGTGTCGATCTGGCGACGGTAGGAAGCCACCTGCAACAGGTGAGGCCTCGAGAGCCCGCGGAGCTCGTACTGGATCACCCGCGCAAGTGTCGAGTGGTCGACGTGGAACCTGATGAAGGTCCCGACGATCGACAGGTAAGAGCTCACCGAACCCGTGCCGGTCAGCGAGGCTCGACGCATTGCTGCGAGGAGCTGCTCGTGCGCCAGCCGGCTGATCCTGTGCAGCATTTCCTCCTTGGTCTTGAAGTGCGCGTACAGCGCGGTCGAGCTGAGGCCGGCCTGGGAGGTGATCCGTCGGGTAGTGGTTCCGCCATAGCCGTGTGCCGCGAACTCGCTCGTGGCGACCTCGAGGAGGCGGCGCGCCGTCGGAACGTCCACGGCGGCGAAGATGTCCTCGCTGTCCAACGCCTCGATGTGCACCTGCACCGCGGCAGGCCCGGCGTCGTCCGGCGCCGCCCTCTCGCCCTGCACCGGCAGCGGACGACTACCCGGCTTCGAGAGCGTCGCGTCGCGGACCCGCTCGATGGCAAATCGCACCAGCTGGGAGGAGTGCAGTGGCGACCGCGTCGCGTTGGTGCCCTCGATGACCGCCGTGCACAGCTCGACCAGACGGTCCTCGTCCGGCTGGGTAATGCCGTAGGAGGAGACCGCTTCCCTGATGAGGGTGTCGATGTTGCGGTGCACCTCCTTCAGGACGGTGGCGACCTGGTCGGAGTGGGCGGCCCGTTCGTGCATCATGCGGTGCAGGGGTCGTGACGTCTCTCGGACGATCTCGAGGTAGGCCTCGAGACGAGCCATCGGCGACGCCACCGGCAGTTGGCGCATGACGGACGCCTCGACGTCGGCCTGGACGGCAGCCAGGGCGTGGTCCTTCGAGGAGAAGTACCCGTAGAGGGCGGCGGGGGTCACTC
Source organism: Pseudonocardia oceanicola (assembly GCF_047200735.1). Lineage (NCBI taxonomy): Bacteria > Bacillati > Actinomycetota > Actinomycetes > Pseudonocardiales > Pseudonocardiaceae > Pseudonocardia > Pseudonocardia oceanicola. The sequence goes on along the minus strand of NZ_JBJZON010000018.1, from coordinate 43,308 downwards.
CGGCGGCCGCGGCCAGGTCAGACATCTTGGTGGCGGAGTAGCCCTGGGTCAGGAAGAGGTCTCGGGCCGCGTCGAGGACGATCTCTTCCCGCTCCGGTCGGTCGAGGCGCCGGAAGTTCTGGTGCACGGGATGCTCCTCCTGTCCGTCGTTCTCGGATGCCTGTGGCCCTCGGAGCGCGGTGATGTCACGGGTCACGTGAGAGCACGCATGAGGCCGGCCACGTCGTCCAGCCGTGCCGCCGCGGGCAGGTCCCACGCCGCCGAGAGGAGCTCGTCGACACCGGGCCGGCCGAGCACCTGGCTCAGCATGGGCCGGGCCTTCTCCTCGATGTCGGCCCGGGTCATCTGCCGTGCCGGCGCGCCGAGCGGGTGGTCTTGCTCTCGCACGATCTCCTCGCCCGCGCCGGTCCGCACCGTGATCCGAGTGGCGAGCGCCTGATCGCTGGCCAGTCGTTCGGTCAGTTCCGGATCCTCCCGCACGTGGGTCACGGCGATGAGGTCGGCCAGACGCGGGTCGGACAGCCGCTGTTCGGCGAAGGTGTGCGGCGTGATGGCGGCGTCCACCAGCGCGGCGGCGAAGATGTACGGCAGTGAGTGGTCGGCGGTCTCGCGCGTCGTCGGGTGCCACTTCTCGTCGACGTCGCCTTGCCCGCCACCGATCTCGGTCCAGCCCAGGCGGTGGATGTCGATCTCGATGCTCGTGACCGACGCAGGGTCGAGCCCCTCGTCACGCAGGGCCAGGGCGATCTCGATCGGCACCTGGGAGCTGAGTTCCGCGGGGAAGTGTTTGACAAGGGTGTCGTCGAACGCGGATCTGGTGGAGTGTGACGGCACCTCGAGCTTGAAGGGGCCAGTGGCCAACGCGCACAGACCGTCGACTCCGTCGAACGGCATCGGCGGTCCTGTCAGCCCGGCACGCGCCATGTCGACGGCCATCAGCGCGGTCATGCCTGCGTGCGCGGTCGCGCAGCCCTTCCATTCCGAGAGTTCGCCGGTGCGGACCACGCGCATCGGTAGGGCCGGCGTGAGGGCCAGGCTGATCGCGTTGGCCGTCTGTTCTGGGCTGAGATCCAGCAGGTAGGAGCCTGCGGCCGCCACGCCCGTCGAGCATTGAATCCCTTGGTCCCAGCCTCGATCTCTGATCGGCGCCACGTCCGAGAGAGCGGCGAAGATCTCGTAGGAAATCCATGAGGCACGCAGGAATTCCTCCCCCGAGGCGCCGATCGACTCGGCGAGCGCGAACAATGCCGGCGTCATGTCGTTCGGGTGACCCGACGGCACCCGGATGTAGGTGTCGTTGTAATCCAGGGCCCGCGCCATGGAGGAGTTGATGATGGCCGCTGCGTAGACGGACACCTTCTCGTCCATCCCGCAGCCCGACGCCGACCGTTCCGACTGCAGGCCGCCGAAGGCAGCCGTGAGCTTGGCGGGGCCGGTCGAGCGCAGGCCCCCCGCAGCGCATCCGAGACCGTCCACGAAGTGGCGGACCGCGGCCGCGGCCACGTTTTCGCGCAGCGGTTGCTGACGTGCTACGTGCACGAACTCGACGATCGTTTCGAGCTTGACATCCATGTCGACTCCTTCTCGAGCCTTTTGTGTCCGGAGAGGCGTCTGAGTGGGAATGGGCCGGGTGCCTCAGCGTCGGACAACGAGCTTCTCGAGGCCGACGAGGACGTAGAACAGGGCGACGCCGGCGGCGGACAGCAGGACGAGCGCAGCAAAAACCATCGGGGTGTCAAGCTGGCCGGAGCTGAACTGGACCCGGTACCCGAGCCCCTCCTGGCCCGCCACCATCTCGCCGACGACCGCACCGACCGTGGCGAAGGTGATGCCGAGTTTGAGCCCGGCGAAGATGCTGGGCATGGCGGCGGGGAGCCGGATGCGCCACAGCAGACGGAGCTTGTTGGCGCCCATCACGCGTCCGAGTGCGAGGTAGTCGTTGCTCGTCTCCTGGAATCCCAGGACGCCGTTAACGATGATGGGGAAGACCGCCAGGATCGCAGCCGTCAGGACGTTGACCTGCATACCGAAGCCGAACCACACCAAGAAGACGGGGGCGACCGCCACCTTGGGCACGGCCTGGCTGATCACCAGCAGCGGGTAGACGATCTTCTCGATCGTCTTGGAAGCGGTGAGCACCAAGGCAACGAGGAGCCCCACGACCGCGGCGATCGCGAAACCGTAGACCGTCTCCGCGAGTGTGACCACGGTGTCGGCCATCAGGATCGCGTGGTGGTCGATCAGACTGCGGGCGACGAGCCCGGGGCTGGGCAGCGTCACCGCCGCGACATCGGTGAACGAGACGACGAGCTGCCAGATCACGATCGTGATCGCGATGCCCAGCAGGCCCCACGAGACGCTGGACGCCCCCGATACGGGGCGACGGAGCCTACGCCCCCGGCCACCGCTCGCCAGTGCCTCGGATGCGTCCGGCTGGACGCGTGACTCGGCGACTGTCATCGGAGGATTCCTTCCAGTGCGTCCCTGGCCTGTTCGATGTACGGGTCGTACGGTGAGGCGCCCCGTGGCCACCGATCCCGGGGGCCGTCGATCTTGATCGGGATGTCGGCCGCGATCTGGCCGGGCCGACCCGTCATGACCACCACTCGGCTGCCGAGAAAGACCGCCTCCTCGATGCTGTGGGTCACGAACAGCACCGTGGTATCGCGTTCCTCGGTCAGCTTCCGCAGGTCGACGTTCAGCTGTTCTCTGGTCATGGCGTCGAGTGCACCGAAAGGCTCGTCCATCAGCAGCAGCGGTGGGTCGTGCAGGAGGGCGCGACAGATCGCGACCCGCTGTCGCATGCCTCCGGACAACTGACGTGGGCGCACGTCTGCGAACGAGCCGAGGCCGACCTGCTCCAGGAGCACACCGGCTTTGCCCGTGTATTCCTTGGCCGGCAGGCCGCGCAGCTGCACCTGGAGAAGGACATTGTCGAGCGCAGAGCGCCATTCCAAGAGCAGATCCCTCTGGAATACCATGCCCAGGTCGCTGTTGACCCGCGCCAGGGGTTGGCCGTTGACCTCGACCGTCCCCGTCGAGGGCCTCTCCAGACCTGCGATCATCGTCAGCAGAGTGCTCTTGCCGCACCCCGACGGCCCCAGGATGCTCACGAACTCGCCTCGGTCGACGCGCAGGTCGACCGGGTCGAGCGCCGGCACCGTCCGCGTCCGGTCGTGGAACTGCTTGCTGACGCCTTCCAGCGCGATATAGGCGTCGCCCGAGCGCAGGGGGGAACGGGAACGGTTCTGGACCGCGATCTCCATCATTTGCTCCAGCTGGTGGGACACGACGTCGAAGTGGCGTCCTGGAATTCGTTGGTCACGAGCCGGCTGATGTCGACGCCGGCCTCGGCAGCACCGATCTCCATCATCTGGGTGTAGCCGGACTTCCATGCGTCGAGGTCCTGGTAGGCGACCGTCTTGCCGTTGGTGCCGCTCGAGCACTGAGCCTGACCATAGGCGAGCATCTGACCCATGGCCGCCTGTTCGTCGATCCCGGGGACCGCGGCCATCAGCGCGTCGATCGCGGCCTGCGGATCACGCATGGCCGCGTCCATGCCTCGATAGGTCGCGCTGAGGAACTTGCGGCCGGTCTCGGCCTTGCTGTCGACGAAGGCGGGGTTCGCGATGAAGCTGAACTCGGGGATGGTCACGCCGTAGTCGACCAGGGAAACGACGTCGCTCTCGCGCTGGGGCGAGACGACGGGCAGGGCGAACGGGACCGAGGTGACGAGGCCCTCACCCTCACCACCCGCGTAGGTCGACAAGAGCGCCGGTCCGTTCACCGTCACCAGCTCCACCGACCCGGGGTCGACCCCGGCGGCCCGCATCGAAGACTTCAGCAGTTCCGCGTACACCGGCGACGAACTCAGGATTCGCTTCCCCGCCAGGTCGGCGAGCCCGTTCACCTGCAGCCTCGAATCAACGATCACCCCGACGGCCGGTGCAGCGAAGCGGTTGCCGACCGAGACGACCGTGGCACCCTGACCGGCTGCGGAGATGACCTGCGAATCCGGTGCCGTACCGAAGTCCACCTGGCCGTTGGCGACCGCGCTGATGGTCTCGACACCGGTCTTACCGGGGAGGATCGTGACGTCGAGTCCCTCGTCCCGATAGTACCCACGCTCGACCGCGAGGTAGATCGGCGCATCGCCGCCGTACGGGACGAAGTTCAACTGGAACTTGACGGCCGTCGCGCCGCCGCTCCCGGAGGACGATCCGCAGGCGGACACCCCCACGGCGACCACGACTGCCAGGATGGCGCACCTCGCCCGGCGAGTCGTCAATCGCAAAGTCCTCATCTGCTCTTCCTCCCTTGGACGAGCTGCCCTCAACAGGCCCGGGTTCCGGCGTGGTGCAGGGCGACGATAACCATCCGCAGCTTGTGTGTCAACGGTCACCTTTATCGGATTTAGTAGATCTACTCAGCTTTGACCTGGTCTTTTGCGGCACTGACGAGCGCCCGCTAATCTAGTCGCCAGGGTCGACACGACCAACGTGCGACTCTGGGCACTGGTCGGGACACGAGGGATGGCCGATGCAGGAGATGGACAGCGGCGAGCGGCAACACGCAGCCACCCGCGCAGCACGGCTGCTGGAGCGAGCTGACGAGTGCGATGTCGACGTCGCGGAGCTCAACCAGCTCCTCGGCTCAGACATGGACCTGGCCCTGCGCACGCAACTGCTCCTGGCGGATGTGCTCGAAGCGTCAGGTGACGAGGTGGCCGGCTGGAAGGTGGGACTCACCTCCGGTGCAGCGCACGACATGATGGGGCGAGGGGTAAGGCCGTTCGGTCACATCCCGCGCAGCCGCATCCTCCCCAGCGGCGCACACCTGGCGATCACCGGGCCGCACGACCTGGGCATCGAGCCCGAGATCGCCCTCCGCATCAGTCGCGACATCCACGAACCGATTCGTCCCGAAGACGTCTCCGACTCTCTGAACTCGGTCCACGCGGCATTCGAGATCAACCAGTTCCGTCTTGGGCCGGACCGGTCGCATGCCTCTCTCGTTGCCGACAACCTCACCCATTGGGGAGTCGTCCTCGGGCCGGGTGTGGCCCCTACGCCGGATCCGCATCTCGACCCGGTCCGGGTCGACCACAACCAGGAGCACCTCGGTGCGTTCCTGCCGAGCCCCATGGACCACCCGTACCGGTCACTCGCGGCACTGACCAGTCAGCTGGCCAGGTTCGGCCGCCATCTCCGAGCCGGCGACGTCGTCATCACCGGCAGCTTCTCCCGCCACGACCTGGTCCGTGGAGACGTCTGGACCGCCGAGTTCACGCGGCTGCCTTCCACTGTGACGGTGACCTGGTGATGATGACAGCCCTGCCGCCACGCGTGGGGCTACCGGCTCAGGTACTGCCGCATGCGGGAGCGTCAGACGAACGGTTCTGGCTCCCGCGGCCGTTCGGTGCCGTCCATCCGCGCCGCCGGACACCCTGGGTCTCGATCCTCTTCTCCAGCGTGGTGGCCTACGCACTCGTGCTCGCCTCGGACATCAGCCTGCTGGGCGGGACCACCTCGCTCCTGCTGCTGGCGGTCTTCACCGTCGTCAACGTCGCCGTGCTGGTGCTGCGGCGCAAACCGGTCGACCACCGCCACTTCCGCGCACCCACCTGGGCGCCGGTGCTGGGGGTGCTGACCTGTGGCTACCTGGCCACACCGCTGTCGGGCCGGCCGGCGCAGCAGTTCGCCGTCGCGGGCGGGCTGCTCGGGGTCGGTGTGCTGCTGTGCGCGGTCAACGCGCTGGTCATGCGCAGCCACCGCGCGCGCGGAGGGGCCGGCTGAATCCGCGCGGCGTGGCCGCCTCAGCGCCTTCCGCGTCGGCGGTGCACCCCGACCACCCCGCCGACGACCGTCACCGCACCCACGACGATCAGGACAGCGGGCACGATCACCGACCACGTGATCGTGAGCAGCCCCAGTTCCTGCAACAGGAACACCACACCGAGCAGCAGGAAGCCCAGACCGGCACCGAGCACGCCCGCCGAGAACTCCGGGAACGCCCCGGAAGGGGCCGTCTCAGGAACCGACACGGTGCACCTCCACGTCCCCGACCCCCAGGTCGACCGCGACGACGGGCGCCGGCGAGGTCGCGGGCCGGGACCACGACAGATCGACACCCTCCTCGACCTTGCCCCCGTCGACCGTCACGCTGCCGGCGACGACGTCGGCCTCGACCCCGACCGCCAGGGACAGCAGCAGGACCACGCCGACCAGGACGAGCCCGACGGCCGGCACGAACCGCCACGGAACGGAGACACCCTGCGCGTCGAGCATCGAGCCGACGCCGACCGCGACGATCAACGACCCGAGCACGATGCGCCCCCACTGCGGGCCCGCCCTGCGCCGGATCCGCGGCGCCTCCACGACGCGGGGCTCGGTCGCCGTCACGACCGCCCCCGGTGCCCCGACACGAGCACGACGATCCCGACGGCGACGACGACCAGCGGCCAGAACACCTCGGCACCGAACCAGGGCATCCACTGCCGGGCCAGGAGCAGGGCGCCGAGCCCGATCAGCACGGCGCCCCAGGCGATCGCGACGGTGTGCCGGTCCCCGGTCGCGGGTGCGGTGTCCGGCTCGTCCTCGTCGGCCTCCGGGACGACGATCCAGGCGACGACGTAGGCCAGCACGCCGAACCCGCCCGAGAGGGCGAGCGCGACGGCAGCGATCCGCAGCAGCACCGGGTCGACGTCGAGGTAACGGGCGACGCCGCCGCACACGCCGCCGAACACGCGGTCCCGCCGGCTGCGGCGCAGCCTGCGGGTCTCACCACGCCCGACGGGCGGAGAGACGGACGGGGGCGGGAAGTCGGGTCGGGTCACGGTGCACCTCCGAGGGGCTCGCCGACGACGATCCCGGCCGCCGCAGGACCCCGTCCCGGGGCGAGGGCACCGAACCGGGGCACCGGACGTCCCGTTCCTCCGGCCCATACAGCCCGGTCTGTGGTCTGGTCCGCTCTGCGAGGAGGCGCGTCTGCCGATCGGCGTCAGCAGGCTGCGCTCTCGCGCGGGACGGTGCCGGCGCGCAACGCCCGTGCTCGATTCAGCGGGGCAGCCGACGCCGGCACGGCGCCCCGTGGCCGCGCCGCTGTCCGCGGAGACCTCTCGCCCTCGGCGGTCGTGCCCGTCCAGCAGACGAGGGCGCAGCGGCCCATCGCGTTCCGGCCGTTGGCCCCTGCCCCCGCACGGCCGCGGGCGGACAGGCTCCCGACGTGCCGATACCCGACCGGAGGCCGACGTGCCCGGAAACCTGACCCCAGTCGTGCAGGGGCCGCTTCCGGTGGCAGCCGCGGCCCGCGCACTGGCCCGGTGCGCCGCCACCACGGGAGTGCTGCTGGCCCGCCACCGGATCCACCTGCCGCGTACCCATGTGGGGATGCGCCTGCGGTTCGCCGACGGCACCTCGGCCCGGGTGTACCGCGAGACGGTCGTCGACCACCCGGCGCCATTTGATCCGTGTGTGCTCGTGGTGCGGTTCCGGCTCCGGGCGGTTCGCGGCCGCCTGGGTCACGCCGCGTTGCGGGCCGAGAGCCTGCCCAACACTCCGCTGTTCCTGGGGTTCCCCGAATACGTGCCCGAGCTGTGGCTGGCCCACGACGAGCACGGCGTCTACTGCGGGCTCGACGAGTGGGACGACCCGGCGCTCGCCGAAGCCTACGCCCGCGCGCTCTGGCGGGTGCTCGCGCTCGTGTGCCCGCGCGCGTCGATCCACTACCAGGTGCTGCCGGGACTGCAACGGGACGAACTGCTGCGCGATGCCTCGCTGGCGGGCCGCGCCCTGCCCGGCGACGGCGCGCCACAATGGTGGCGCCCGGGCGCCGTCGCGTGACCCCTTCGACCCGACGTCCTCGTACTCGGCGCCGGGCCGATCGGGCTCTGGCCCTGCAGGCGCACGCACACGGCGCGCAGGTCCGCTGTGGAGCGCCGGCCCTCACCCTTCCCGCCGTACCGCGCCCCGAACGCGCACGCCCACACCCTGGAGGTGCCCCGGCCACCGGCGCGCTCGCCGTCCGGCCCGACGGTCCCGTCGGACACCCGGGGCGCGCCCGACGAGGCACTGCGGCGCTGGCTGCCCCGCTTCGGAGCACCCGAGGCAGCAGCAGAATGAGCACCACGTCCGATCCGGAGAAACGGGAGGTCGCACGATGACGGCCCAACCACCACCCGGCACGCCGAGCCCCGTCCTGACACTCGACCGGTTCCTGCCGACCTACGACATCAGCGTGGTGCACACAGGGGTTTTCCGGGTCCCGCCGCAGCAGTGCCACGAAGCGCTCCTGTCGCTCGACGCCTTTGACTCGCCCCTGATCCGCCTGCTGATCGCCGCCCGCGGACTGCCCGAACGGCTGATCCGACGGCACCCGCGCGCTGAGCGCGACGACACCTTCCTGATCCGAGACATGACCGGGAGGGGCTGGCTGCTGCTCGGGGAGACACCCGGGGTCGAGACGGTGCTCGGCTCCGTCGGACGGCCATGGACTCTCGGCGGAGCCGAACCCCAGGTGACCGCGGAAACCTTCGCCGACTTCGCCGATCCCGGGTTCGCGAAGATCGCGATCAGCTTCCGGGTCACTCCCTACGGCAGTAGCGCGTCGATCCTGGTCGTCGAGACTCGTGCCCTGCTGACCGACGCCCGCAGCCGCCGGCGCTTCCTGCGCTACTGGCGGGTGGTGGGCCCGTTCAGCCACCTGATCCGCCGGCGAGCGTTCCGGATGCTCGACCGGCGGTTGAACCGACGGCAGGGCGCGCGCCGAGACCTGCACTCCGCACTCCGTCCCCTGGCGAACCCGAGCGACGACCGGTACCGGCCCCCGCCTGCGTGGTAAGCCCGGTTGCAGCCGGTGGGGCTGATGCTGACCCGACTGGGGCTCACTCCGCGGGACGTCGCCACCCTGGAGGTCCCCGGGCGCCGGAGCGGAGTCGTCCGGCGGACCACCCTGTTGCAGACCGAACACGCGGGCAGCGCCGATCTCGTCTCGCTGACCGCCAGTCGGAGTGGGTGCGCAACATCCGGGAACCGGTGGACGGGTGACGCTCGCCCGTGGACCACTGCGACGGGCGGCGGTGCTGGCCGAGGTTCCGGTGCAGGACCGCGCGCCCATCCTGCGGTCGTACGTGCTCCGCCCGGAACGGCAGTCGCGGCCAGGACGCGTGCAGCAGGACGCACGCCACTACTTCGGCGTCGGACCCGCCTTGACCAGAGACGAGTTCGAGGCAGTCGCCGAACGCTTCCCGGTGTTCCGGGTGACCGTGCAGCGACGAACAGCTCCGCCGCCACAGCGGGTCCACCCTCGAAGCGGCGGGGCGAACGCTATGCGTTCACCGCCGGCGGGGGCGGGGTTTCGCCGTGCACGACCAGGACCGCGCCGGGGGCGTGCTCGGCGCAGGCGGAGCTGACCGAGCCGAGCAGCAGGCCGCTGAACCCGCCGTGTCCGCGGCTGCCCACGACCAGGATGCGGGCGTCCTTGCTGACCTCGAGCAGGACCCGGGCGGCGCCGCCTTCGGCGACGGTTTCGCGCACCGGCACCGGTGGCTGCTCGCCGAACACCTCGACGACCGAACGGTGGAGTGCGTCCACGGCGTCCTGCTGCGGGTCCCACTCCGCAGGCCAGAGACCGCCGGAGGCGGCGAGGGCGGGGAACATCCAGGCCGTCACGGCCTCGAGCTCGGCGCCGGTGGTGCGAGCCAGGAACAGGCCCCAGCGCAGAGCCTGCTTCGACGGTTCGGATCCGTCGACCCCCACCACGACACGTTCGGTGGGAGAGGACGGAGATGCCGGTGAGGTCGTCGAGGTCACCGCCGCAGGCTAACCAGCCGCCGGTGCCGGCGCCGAGCCTGCCGGATCCCGCGTGTCATCGGGCGGACCGGCGTTGGGTCTCGTACACCGCGGCCTCGGTGCGCCGCGAGTAGCCCAGCTTGTGCAGCAGCGAGGAGACGTAGTTCTTCACCGTCTTCTCGGCCAGGAAGAGCTCCGCGCCGATCTGCCGGTTGGTCAGCCCGTCGGCGACCAGCCCGAGGATGCGCCGCTCCTGCGGGGACAACGCCTCGTAGAGGGGGTCCTCCGGCTTGTCCCCGGCGCGGAGCCGCTCGAGCACCAGGGCGGTGGCCTCGGGGTCGAGCAGCGACCCGCCGGCGGCGAGGGTGCGCACGGCCCCGATCAGGTCGGTGCCGGCGACCTGCTTGAGCAGGTAGCCCGAGGCGCCGGCCATGATCGCGCCGAACAGCGCCTCGTCGTCGGAGTGCGAGGTGAGCATGAGGCAGGCCGGGGGCGGCTCCATCGCCGAACGCACGTCGCGGCAGACGGTCACGCCGTCGCCGTCGGGCAGCCGCACGTCGAGGATGGCCACGTCCGGGCGGGCGGCCGGGATCCGGGCCAGGGCCTGGGCGGCGGTGCCGGCCTCGCCGGCCGCCTGCCGGATCGCTCCGCATCGCCGGCCCAGCCGGCGTCCACCAGCACCCAGGAGGCGCCGGACCGCACCAGGTACACGGTGGAGGCCAGGCGCCCCGGGCCCACCGGCACGACGTCCACCCCGGCCGCCACTGGGAGCGGCTGCCGGTGGCGGGGCGGCCAGCGGCCCGGGGTCTGCTCCAGGTAGGCCTTGAGGTCGCGCCGGACCCGCCGCTCAAGCCGAGCGCCGCCGATGCGCAGCAGCGGGGCCAGCGCCTGCCAGGCCCCGCGCGGGCGGATCTCCCAGCGCCAACGGGCGCAGGTCGCGCCGTCGACCGGCCGGAAGGTCTGCTCGCCGGCGACGTCCATCGCCGCCATCCGGATCCGGAACGCCAGCCGGTGCGGCCGGTCGTAGCCGGTCACTCGGTGACGCTCCCCCGGCGCCCCAGGCCGGTGACGACCTGCCGGAACCGGGCACCGACGCCGGGCGGTCCCTGGGTCAGCTGCTCGACCCGATGCATCCGCGGGTTGTACCGCGGCTCGTTGCGTGGGGTCGGCGAGGACGTCGAACACCTCCTCGACCGGCCGAGCGATGGTCACCTCGCCGCCGATGCGGATCGTCACGAGCTTGCCCGAGCAACGGTGGAGGCCTGCCCTGCACCGTCCCCTTGGGCGGGGGCCGGATGGCGGAGGCAGGCGAACAGCGTGATCGTGGCCAGCAGGTAGGCCAGCGCGATCGGTGGCTCGCCGGCATCGAAGGCCTGCGCGCCGGGAACGCCGGCCGCGGCCTGAAAGGGCAGCGCGACCAGGTAGCCGACCTGGAGCAGCGTGCCGGAGACCAGCGCCGCGCCCGCCGCCACGTAGCCCCAGCCGGTGCGCCGCCACAGCAGCACCGCTGCCAGGCCGTAGGCCGGTACGAGCAGCGCCAGGTCGAGCGCGATGCCGGCGTGCACCAGGACGTCGGGCTCCACCAGGGCACTGCTCACGGGAAGCACGCCGGTGACCGCATACCGCAGCGCGGCGATCACCCACATGCCGCCGAGCGCCACGGCCAGGATCGCCAGGACGACGCTGACGATGCGCGGCAGCACCCGACCCGACGCCCGGCGCACGACGGCGGCCGGGTCCAGGGTCGTCAGGGCCGACGGCAATGCCCAGACGCAGCACGCGAACGCGACCACATGCAGTAAGAACAGGCCGTGGAACCCCGCCGCGAACAGGTAGACCGCATAGGTGTAGACGCCGTAGGCCAGCCCCCCGACCCACACCAGCTCGGCGACCACCGACCCGCGCCGCATGCCGAGCAGCGCCCCGGCCAGCAGCGGAACGGCGACGGCGAGGGTGACCAGGTCGTAGCCGCGCAGCATCGCCGCGACCGAGGCCGGCGGGCCGTAGACGCCGGCGACGGCCAGGCCGAGAACGGCGGCCACGGCCATCGCCACCAGGCCCAGGACCGACAACACCACCGCCGACCGGCGCACCCGGCCCTCCGACCGCGATCGATCCTCCTGTCGAGCGCCTACCCGGAGGCCCCTCTGCGGACTCGTCCCCGTCATTACGCACCACCCCGTATCAGGCAGCGCCGCCCGCGGGATGCGGCACTGGCGCCTCACTCACCTGTGACCTTCTCGGTGCAACCCTCGCCGCGTGTAGGGCACGCGGCCCCGACCGACGTCGACCATCGGCCCGCCGCCGTCGGCCGGCTGCAGAACCGCCGCGTCACAGGACCCGTGACTCGACGGTCACGATCGACGCCCGCTCGCCATACGGATCCACCCGCGTGCTCTCCACCAGCGTGACGAACTCCGGACGGTCGAAGCCGGCGAACGCGTCCGGTGCGACGGGCTCGTCCGGCGTGCCGCCCCGCCCCTCCCACGCCTTTGCTCACCCGGCCGAACGCGAGCTCGGCACCCGGCCTCTCCCCGAGCAGCACCCAGCCGGTCGAGGGCATGTCCCTCAGCCGGAACGTCGGCCGCCCGAAGTGCACCTCCGAATCCTCGTCGCCATGCCGCATTGCGTCGGCCACGAACTGCGGAATCTCACGGGCGCCGATCAACGCCCGCAATAGCGGTATCCGCAGGAGATCCGAGCCGACGAACGTCTCGAAGGATCGTGCCGGCGGGGCCCGGAACACCCAGGAGAAGACGATGCAGAAGTGGTACTCGGGCATGAACTGGTCGATCAGCAAGAGCCCGACCACGGCCCCTCCCTGAGCTGAGGCAAGGCATCGGCCCCCGGCCGGCACGTCGACCGGCACGGGCTGGCGCGACGCCTCGTACCGGCTCGAACAGGGTCACCCACGACACCGGGGGCTGCCGCCTGCCAGATCCGGTGGTGGAGCGGCCCGTGTCAGGCGCAGCAGCCCGGATGCGGATCCGGCCCGTGGGCACCTGCCAGGGGTTCGAGCCGGCGTCCGTGCAGGAGCTGCAGCGGTATCGAGATGACGTGCCCGTCGCGGCCGGCCGCCCACGGTCCGGGCATCACCGTGGCGAGCTGATGGAGCCGTTCCGGCACCACGACCTCGTAGGCCTCACCGACCCCGAGCACGGTCCAGCCCGTGCGGGTAGCCGGATCGATGTGGTCGACCTGGAACCCGACGACCGCGTGCCGGGTTGCGGCGGCGAGCGTGCTGCCCGCGGCAGTGCGGAACACGATCTCCTCGCCGTCGAGCAGGAAGGCCACCGGGTGCACCACGGGCAGGGCCTGCGCGGTGAACGCCACACGCCCGACCTCGGCCCCGGCAAGCAGCGACAGGCACTCGGCGCGGCTGATCTCGCTCAGCTCGCCCCCGACAACACGCACACGTCCTCCTCGTCGGTTCCCGAACGTCCGGCCGGCCGGCGATGCGGACGCCACGGACGCGTCGTGCGACCGCGATCACGATCGCCACAGGCCTGGTCACCCTGACCAGAGCCCGGGCCCGTGGCCAGGGACCAAAGACACCAACTCGCCGATCAACCGGTCTCCGCACGGTCCCCACCCGTGGCGGGGTGCCGCGATCGGGTCCGGTCACGGCTGCGGGGCGTGGCGTCGTCCGTTCAGTCGGGCCAGCGTGATCGCGAGTGTGCGCCCGTGCGGCGGGCCAGGCAGCACGGTGCTGAGGGCGTCGAGCCGGGTGGGGTCGGTGACCTCGGTGGCGAGGCCGACAACCCCAACAGACCAGCCCTCGCCGGTGGCGGGGTCGAGGTCGTCGGTCTCGAACCCGACCACCGAACCGCCCACCGGGGCCAGGGGGCTGTCGTCGGACACGCGGAACACGACGGCGTCGTCGTCGAGGACGTAGACGACGGGCACGGCGGCGGGCATCGCCATGTCGGTGAACAGGACCCGCCCGACCGCCGCCTTGGCCAGCAGGACACGGCACTGCGCCGAGTCGACCCCGGTGCGTTCGGCAGGACGGATAGGCATCTCGATCTCCCAGGGTGCGGTGGTGGCTGACACCCAGGGTTCGCGCCTGCAGGCTCCGGCGGGGGCACCGGAAGTCCCGATGCGGGGATGCGATGGACCTGTCCGACCGTGGGCAGGTGGGCGGGTTCGCGGGGCCACCTACGAGAAGCTGCTTGTCGGGGCCGGAGGGCGCGTCCCGGCGCGCGGGTCAGCGGGCGGGAACGGTCCAGGTCAGCACCGTACCGTGGGGGTCGCGAGGCTGCAGGGTGAAGCGGCCACCGCGCTGCTCGGCGCGGCGGCGCATGTTCTGCAGACCGGAGCGACGACCCCCGGCCGGGATACCGACGCCGTCATCAGCGACCTGCAGGATCAGCTCGCCGCCCGCCGCGGTCAGGTCGACCTCGGCCAGCGTGGCGTGCGCGTGGCGGGCGATGTTCGTCAACGCCTCACGCGCCACGGCGAACAGATCGGGAGCCAGCCCGGGGTCGGCGACCGTCTCGATCGGGCCCGCGAACCGCACCACCGGCTCGAACCCGAGCACCCTTGTCAGCTCGGTGGCCAGGTCCAACACCTGAGCCCGCAGTCCTCCGGCCCCCTCCGTCGCCGGCTGGTTGAGGGCGAAGATCGTGGTGCGGATCTGGCCGATGACCGAGTCGAGCTCACCGACCGCGTCGACGACGCGCTGGGTCCCCCGTCCCGCCGGCATCCCGGCTGCGGCGCTGTGCAGGGACAACCCCGTGGCGAACAGCCGCTGGATGATGTGGTCGTGCAGGTCCGCGGCGATGCGGTCGCGCTCGTCGAGCAATACCAGCCGCTCCTGCTCGACCCGGGCCTCGGCCAGCGCCAGCGCGACCGCGGCCTGATTGGTGAACCCGGCCGCCATGTCCAGATCCTCGGCAGTGAACACCGGGCGCCCACGCCGGCGTAGCACCGTCACCACCCCGCGCCCACTGCGCGGATCGCGCAACGGCAGCACCATCATCGGGCCCACGTCCAGGCACTCCGGGACGACGCCGGCCGCGTCGCTGTCTGAGGAACCGAACCGCGACGGCGTCCCGGCATCCACCGCCTCACGGAGCAGGTGATGATCCAGTTGGGCCTCGAGACCGGGGGCATCCTCGGCGCCCGGGGTGACCTCAGTGCCCACGGTGACCTCGGCGCGTAGCCGCTGCCCGTCGGGGGTCGGCAGCCACACCGAGGTTGCGTCGGCATCCGCGATCTGCTGGCACAGCTCGGCGATCATCCTCAGCGGGTCTCTCGCGGAGTCCCGTTCGGGGCTATCTGCGGTCGCGGGATCGTCGGGGGCCAGGACGGCGTGGGTGATCGTGGCCGCGGCCCGCAGCCATTCGCCGCGTGCGCGCGCGACGGCGTAGAGGCGGGCGTTGTCGATGGCCACCGCCGCGGAGGCGGCCAGCGCGAGGGTGAGTTCCTCGTCCTCGGCGCTGAACTCCCCCCGGGTGCTCTCGGCCAGGTAGAGGTTGCCGAACACCTCGTCGCGAATTCGGACCGGCACCCCGAGGAAACTGTCCATCGGGGGATGCCCGGGCGGGAAGCCCGAAGAGCGCTCGTCCTCGGACAGCTGCGGAAGCCGGATGGGTTCCGGGGTGTCGATCAACGCCCCGAGCAGGCCCTTACCCTGCGGCAGATGCCCGATCACCTCGGCGGCGTCGTCGGACATGCCGGAGTGGATGAACTCGAGCAGGTGCCCGTCCGAGCCGATGACCCCCATCGCCGCGTACCGGGCGCCCACCAGCTCCCGCGCCGCCTCAGCGATGCGGCGCAACACCACCGACAGCTCCAGATCCGAGCCCACCGCCTGGTGCGCGCGCAGCAGCCCCCGCAGCCGCCCCTGGCTCGCCATGACCTCCTGCGCCCGGTCCACCAGCTGCCCCAGCAGCTGGTCCAGCTCCAGCCGCGGAACATCGACGAAGGCAAACCCGCGATCCGCAACCTGCCCGGTCGAGCGCGGCTCTGCCGGCATCCCCACGCCGCGCTGCACTTCAGGCTCGGCCACCCAACTCACCACCTGTCATGACTCGGAGTGAGTGGGCCACGCTAAAGGCGGTGTGCCCGACTCCCGGCTCGTGTACCTGCGCCGGCCGCGGCTTGCCCACTACAGCGCCTCGCCCGATCCGCGAGCGATCACGCCCCGGCATCGACCATACCCAGCCAGTACCCGGCCTTGTCCAGATTCAGTCCAGCATGGCCGATGGCCGCCGAGGGGTGTTCACACTTCGGACCCGCGCCGAAAACCGCTCGGACACTTCGTGAGCAGGCGCGAAGGCACGGTGCCCACCGCCACCTACGGATGGGGCAACACGGCGGCTCCTGCCCGCCGCGGCCGCAGGCAGATCGCCGCCGAGCGCGAACTGCGCAAGGCCGCGGTCGTCCGCGGCGCTCCCGCCCTGGTCGTCGACGAGGCACGCGCGGTGGTGTCCCGGTTCGCCGAGTCCGGGCGCGAGCTCGGCGCGGACCAGGCCGCGGCTGTGGTCGGGGTGCTGTCGTCGGGGGCCCGGGTCGAAGTCTTGTCTGCTGCGGCCGGCACCGGGAAGAGCTTCACCGTCGCCGCCCTCGCCGACGCCTGGACCGCCACCGGCCACCGGGTAATCGGACTGGCCCCGTCGCAGATCGCCGCGCAAGTCCTGGCCGAGGAAGGCCTGCCCGCCCACAACATCGCCCGCTGGCTCACCTCGACTCCGGTCGTGCAGGAAGGTGACCTCGTGGTCGTCGACGAGGCCGGCATGGCCACCACCGCCGATCTCGCCCGGATCAATCAGCACGTCGCGACCGACGGGGGCAAGCTGCTGCTCGTCGGGGACCCGCGCCAGCTCGCCGCCGTCGGGCCCGGCGGCGCGCTGGCCGACCTCGGCGAGCGTGGCCTGCGCTACGAGCTCGCCGAGGTCCGCCGCTTCACCCACCCCTGGGAAGCCACCGCCTCCCTGCACCTGCGCGACGGCAACCCTGCCGCACTGGACGCCTATCAGCGCCACGGACGGATCCGCGACGGCGGCGCCCGCGAGCAGACCGAGACCGCGGCGCGGCGGGCCTGGCTCGCCGACACCCTCGCCGGCGGCGAATCCGTGCTGCTGGTCGGCTCCAATGAAGCCGCCGCCCGGCTGTCCGCCGGGCTGCGCGCCGAACTCGTCGCCCTCGGCAGGGTCGCCGAGCACGGGGTCGAGCTCACCGCCCAAGCCACCGTCGCCGGTGTCGGGGATCTCGTGCAGGCCCGCCGCAACGCCTGGCACCTCCTCGGGCACGACGGCAACACCCGCGCCCCGATCAACCGCCAGACCTACCGAGTCACCGCCACCCTCCACGACGGCGGCCTGCAGGTCACCGACCCCACCGGCGTCACGCTGTCCCTGCCCCGCGACTACGTGGCCGAGCACCTCACGCTCGCCTACGCCGCCACCGTGCACGCCGCCCAGGGCCGCACCGTCGACACCGCCCACGCCGTCCTCGCACCCGGCGCCGACACCGCCGCGCTCTACGTCGCCCTGACCCGCGGGCGCCACCACAACACCGCCCACGTCATCACCCGCCCCACCCCCGAGGACTCCCCCGCCGGGCAGACCACCACCGTCGCACCCCGCACCGGCCAAGCGGTACTCGCCGACATCCTCGAGCGCGACCACACCGACCGCACCGCCCTCGCCGAACACGAACACGCCCAACACGAGGCGGCCTCGATGGCGCGCCACGTCGACCGGCTCGCCGCCGAGATCGCCGACGCCACCGCCGGCCGCACCAACACCCTGCTCGACCGGCTCACCGACCACGGGCACCTCACCGGAACCCAGCGCCTCGACCTGGCCGCCGACCCCGCCCTGCCCGGCCTCGACCGGCTGCTGCGCAGCTGCGAACTCGCCGGCCACCACCCCGATGCGCTCCTGGCCGCCGCGGTCACCGCGCGGAGCCTCGACGGCGCCGACCACCCCGCGCAGGTGCTTCATGCCCGCATCACCAAGACCTTGGACGGCGTGCCGCCACCCCAGATCAGCAGCTACGCCGAGCTCATCCCCGCCGACCTCGCCGAGCACCACCGCGACCGCCTCCAGCTGCTCGCCGACGCCGCCGACGACCGCCGACGCGAACTCGGCGCCCACACCGCCGAGCACGCCCCGCAATGGGCCGTCGAAGCCCTCGGCCCCGTCCCCGACGACCCGGTGGCCCGCGCCGAGTGGGAACACCGCGCCGGCTGGGCCGCCGCCTACCGCGAACTCGTCGACCACACCGACCACCAGGACCCCCTCGGCCCGCCACCCCCAGCCGGGGTTGCCGAACACCACGCCGCGTGGCACGCCGCGCACACCGCCCTGGACCTGCCCGACCGCGGCGCCGACGAACAACAGATGACCGACGGCCAACTCCGGGTCCGCGTCGCCGCCTACGACCGCGAAAAGACCTGGGCACCCGACTGGGTCGCCGACGACCTCGCCGCCGCCCACCAACAAGCCCAACGCCACCACACCGATGCCGAACTATGGACCGCACGGGCAGAAACGCTCGCCGATCCCACCGAGCGCGAGCAGCTATTCGCCGCAGCCGCCGAAGCCCGTGCCGAGGCCGAGCGCGCCGCCGCTCGCGCCGCCGAGCTGGAGATCATCGACGACGCCCGCGCCACCTGGTACGCCCACACCGCGCTCACCCGCGTCAACGCCGACCGCGCCCGCAACGAGCTCGCCGCCCGCGGCGTCGACCTCGACAGCCCAGCCGACCAGGTCACCGCACAAGAGTGGCTCGACGCCCACCATGCCGAGCAACTCCTCGAGGACCAGCACCGAGAAATCACCGACCTCGACATCGCGCCGGACGAACGGCAACCCGCCGTCAACGCTCGGATCGAGCAGGCCTTCGACAGCACGACCGGCGACAGCACCATCGAGGCGATCCGACGCGCGCAAAACGCCCTCACCGAGATCCACGCGCGCCAACAGCTCGACCTCGCCCACCAAACAGAGGAATCCGCCGAACACACTCGCGCACAGCAACTCGCCCACTGGGCCGAGCAGGACCGGGACCAGGAAATGACCCTGGACCAGGCAGCCGCCTACGAGCGCTGACCAGAAGCGAACAAAGCCTTCGTTCGGGCGGTGAGGTCCACGAGCTGCCGGCCCCGCTGAGCCTCGCGCTCGACCCGACGGCACAACTCCAGACGCCGCTCCGGCTCCTCGAACGCCCATGGCCGGGCCGCGATCTCCCGCTCCATCAGTTGCTCCGGCGACGGCAGCGAGCCGTCGGCAAGTCGCTCCGGGATCGGCAACGGCGGCCGGTCCTGCAGCCCGAGTAGCCACCGCAAGCACACCTCGCCACCCTCGGCCCAGCCCACCCCCGCCGGCAACACCGGCCAGTTCCGCACCCCGAGCCGGCGCAGATCTCCTCCAACGGAGGCGGAGGGACCTCGGGAGTCGCAGCCGCCGCGCACGCCCACATCTCCGCCATCGCCAACTCACGCGTCACCGGAGACTCATCCCGCTCCGTGACAGGAGCAACCCGCCCGCCACGAACCCAACCCAGGCAGGCCGCCACACCCGCCGCGGAGGCCGACTGCTGCTCCCGCTCCACGGCATAGGCGACCCAATGAAGATCATCGAGCTCACGACGACAACGAGTAGGCCACTCGGGTTGTATGAGCCGCCACGCCATGTGACCCAGTATCGCCCGGCTTCGGTCGTCCATGTCGCCGCTCCGTTCCGCCAGGGGTCAGGCCGTGACGACGGTGGTCAGGGCCGGCAGTCGTGCACGCGCTCGCGGCCGTCGAAAGATGTCGCGGGCGGCCCGGCGAGTAGCCGCAACCTGCCGCGTAGCCCGACCAGGGCGAGATGTGCGTCGGTGTCGTGCCGGCGCTGATGTGGCGCGGTGGGCTCAACTGTGGGATGTCCGGGGGGTCTCCGTCGGAGCGGTGTTCGTGCCCGGTGAGGGCCCGTACGAGGTGCACGACGGCCCGCCGCGCCCGGCGGCGCACGCGTAGGGCCCCGAGCCCGGGCCCACTCGGATCTCGAGCCGGCCGGCGGCTGCGCGGCGATCCGATCGGCGAGCCCGCGTGGCATCCGGCTCAGTGCGACCACACCCGGCACGGCCGCACCCCTCGCGGCCTCGACGACTGGTCATGCAGCAGGACTACCCGCGCTGCCCGCACTCACCCGCTGACTCCCGGAGAGTCGCTTCCTCTGTCTCATCGTGGCGGTGGGTGGGACCGCCCCTGTCGCCACCCCCCGGGGGCGGCGGCGGTCCCCGTCAGGGTGTGAGGACGACCTTCTCGCAGTCCTCCTGCTTGTTCTTGAAGATGTCGTAGCCCCGGGGTGCCTCCTCCAAGGGCAGGCGGTGGGTGATGACCCGCGTCGGGTCGAGCTCGCCGCGCTCGATCCGCCGCAGCAGCGGCGTCATGTACCGCTGCACGTGACACTGACCCGTCCGCAGGGTCAGCGACCGGTTCATCCATGCCCCGGCCGGGAACTTGTCGACCATCCCGCCGTACACCCCGATCACGGACACGATCCCGCCGCTACGACAGGACAAGATCGCCTGACGCAACGCGTGCGGGCGGTCGGTCTCCGACCGTACGGCCTGCTTCACCCGGTCGAAGGCGTGAATGTGCGCGCTGCCGTGGGTGGCCTCCAACCCGACGGCGTCGATGCACTTGTCCGGGCCACGACCGCCGGAGAGCTCCAGCAACCGGGACCGGACGTCGACCTCCTCGAAGTTCACCGGGATGTGCCCGGCCTCCTCGGCCATCCGCAACCGGTACGGCTCCTTGTCGATCGCGATCACCGAAGCGGCGCCGAGCACGCGGGCGCTGTCCATGGCGAACTGGCCGACCGGACCCGCGCCCCACACGGCGACCACGTCGCTGGGCTGGATGTCGCACATCTCGGCACCCATGTAGCCGGTGGGCAAGATGTCGGACAGGAAGAGCACCTGCTCGTCGGCCATCTCGGACTCGATCTTCACCGGTCCCACGTCCGCGAAGGGGACGCGCGCGTACTGCGCCTGTCCACCGGCGAACCCGCCGGTCAGATGCGAGTAGCCGAACAACCCGGCCACGGGGTGGCCGAACATCTTCTCCGCGATCCCGGCGTTCGGGTTGCTGTTCTCGCAGCAGGAGTACAGCTGCGCCGCGCAGGCCCCGCACGCACCGCAGGCGATCGGGAAGGGCACCACCACGCGGTCGCCGACCCGCAGTCGCGCCGCATCGACACCGGTGCCGACCTCGATGACCTCGCCCATGAACTCGTGGCCCATGACGTCGCCGTCCTGCATCGTCGGCACGTACCCGTCGAGCAGGTGCAGATCCGATCCGCAGATCGCCGTCGAGGTGATCCGCACGATTGCGTCGCGGCTGTTCAGGATGGCCGGATCCGGCACGTCCCGGACCTCGACCTCGTTGCGGCCGGCCCAGCAGGTCGCCCTCATACCCCCAGCACCTCCTGCCGTTCCTCGGTCGT
This sequence comes from Pseudonocardia oceanicola, assembly GCF_047200735.1. Taxonomy (NCBI): domain Bacteria; kingdom Bacillati; phylum Actinomycetota; class Actinomycetes; order Pseudonocardiales; family Pseudonocardiaceae; genus Pseudonocardia; species Pseudonocardia oceanicola. The sequence continues at coordinate 22,076 of NZ_JBJZON010000018.1, read as the reverse complement.
CAAGGGCTGTGCCGGGCGCTGCGGGAACTCCTTGCGAGCCCGCTTGCCCCACGGCGCGCCGTCCGAGCGCACGACCTCACCGGCCTCCAGGACCTGCTTGAGCCGGCGCAGGTCGTCGTCGAGATGCTGATGGGGCTCCTCCCCGAAGTACTCGGCGACGGCCTTGCCCAACTTCCCCGCGGGGATGTCGTAGACCAGGTGCACGTGTACCTCGGTGCTCCCCCCGTCGGGCGCGAGGACGAAGGACACCGTGCCCCGGTTCGACACCTCGGCCTCCTCGGCCGAGCGCCATCCGATCCGCTCGTTCGCCACGTCCTCGATCAGCACGGCGTCCCACTCGACCTTGCGGTCGAACGGGGCGCTCGCCACCCATGTGCTGGTCCTCTCGCCCGTCGTCCGCACCTCGTCGAGGTGCTCCATGAACGTCGGCAGGTTCTCCAGAAGACGCCAGAACGCGTACACATCAGGTAGAGATCTGCGCACCGTCGTCGTCGCTGTCAGATCCATCGAGCTTCCTCGGGACCCTGAGTCCGGTCGACACAAGCCGTTGCAGACGAGAGGGACTGCAACGAGGGGAGCGAGTACCACCCCCACGCCGTCCCACACGTGTGCCGGCGAGGCCCCGGCGCCGACCTGTCGTCAGGTTCGGTGCCGGGGCGGTCGCAGGTCAGCGCCTCACCCACCCGGGCGGAACACGGCCCGGACGCACCCGTCCTCCTTGTCCTTGAACATCCGGTAGCCCTCGGGCCCGTCGTCGAGAGACATCACGTGGGTGGCGAGGTGCTCGGTCCTCACCTCGTCCCTGCTCATGTGGTCGAGGATCTCGGGGATGTAGCGGTGCCCGTGCTGCTGGGCGCCACGGAGGGTCAGCGCCTTGTTCATGACCGCACCCAGGGGGAACTTGTCCACGAGGCCCGCGAAGACGCCGAGGGTGAACACCGTCCCGCCCTTGCGACACGCGTAGATCGCCTCGCGCACCGCCGCGGGTCGGTCGGTCTGCAGCCGCATCTGCTGCTTGAGCTGGTCGTAGAGATGCTGTGGACCCGGGGTGTGCGCCTCCATGCCCACCGCCTCGATGCAGACGTCCGGTCCCCGACCACCGGTCATCTCGCGCAGCTCGGCGGGGACGTTCACCTCCTCGTAGTCGAGGGTCTCCGCCCCGATGTGGGTGCGGACCTGCTCGAGCCGGTTGTCGTACCGGTCGATGACGACGACCCGCTCGGCGCCCATGATCAGGGCCGCGCGGGCGGCCATCTGGCCCACGCCGCCGGCCCCCCACACCGCGACGACGTCACCCGGCCGCACCTCGGCCTGGTGCGCCCCCGTCCAGCCGGTCGGAACCGCATCGGAGGCGAACAGCGCCCGCTCGTCGGAGACGCCGTCAGGAATGGCGAAGGCCCCCTGGTCGGCGTAGGGCACCCGGATGTAGCGCGCGTGGCTACCCGCCCAACCGCCCATCGCGTGGGAGTACCCGTAGCAGCCGCCGATGGACTGGCCCCACAGCGCCTCGGTGATCCCCGGGTCGGGGTTGCCGTTGTCGCACAGCGACCACAGTCCTTGCCGGCAGTACCAGCACTGCCCGCAGCTGACGAAGGAGACCACCACCACGCGGTCGCCCACCTGATGCTTCGTGACACCGGGCCCGACCTCGGCGACCCTGCCCATGAACTCGTGCCCGAGCACGTCCCCCGCGCGCATGGCAGGGATGTAGCCGCCCACCAGGTGCAGGTCCGAGCCGCAGGTCGCACTCAGTCCCACCTCGACGATGATGTCGTGACGGTTGAGGATCGTGGGCTCGGGCACGTCCTCGACGCCGATCTCGTTGACCCCGCGCCAGGTCACCGCCTTCACCGCACACCCGCCTTGGGCGCCACCTTGGTCCACATCTCCAGGAGCGCCCCGCCGGGGGTCGCCGTCCGCTCGCCGTGCGGTGCGGGGTCCACCGCCAGCACCTCACCCACCTCGATGAGCTGTTTGGCCCGACGGAGCGCGGAGCGCAGGTCGGCCTGCGGGTCGCTGCCACTCAGCCGACCGAGAGCGCTGCCGGAGGGCTGGGTGCGCAGCCGGGCGCCGAGCTCGGTTCCCTTGGCGTCGGCGGCCGCGCGGACGCGGACCTCGAGCTGTTCGCCGAAGTCGGCCAGGGGTGCGGGCAACTTCGCGGTGTCGATGTCGGACGGCTCGCCGAGCACGGTCACGACGAGCCACCCGGACTCCGGCTGGCCCGCGCCGGCCGGTCGACCAGGGGACGGCTCGACGGCCGACCACACCTGGCGGACGACGCTTTCGCCGGCGCGGACGGCCAGGGACGCCACATTCCCGATGGAGGAGGTCATGCCCGACCTGCGCCGGCCGACTGCGGGGCGCCGGCGAACTCCTGCACGATGCGCTCGCAGAAGGCCGGCAGGTCGTCGGGCGATCGGCTCGTCGTGATGTTGCCGTCCGTGACGACCTGCTCGTCGACCACCTCCGCCCCGGCGTTGCGCAGGTCGGTGCGGATGCTCGGCCACGAGGTCAGCCGGCGGCCGCGCGCGACGTCGGCCTCGACGAAGTTCCACGGGCCGTGGCAGATCGAGGCGACGGGCTTGCCCGACAGGACGAAGTCCCGGACGAACTGCACCGCGGCGGGTTCCATCCGCAGCTTGTCCGGGTTCACCGTCCCACCCGGCAGGAGCAGCGCCTCGTAGTCGCCGATCGACACCCCGCCGACCAGCTGGTCGACCGCGAAGGTGCCCGCGTCCTCGAGGTCGTTGTCGCGCGCCCGGATCTCGCCGCCGGTGATGGAGACGACGACGGTGCGGGCGCCGGCGTCGTCCAGGGCCTGCCGCGGCCGTTCCAGCTCGACCCGCTCCACCCCGTCGGCCGCGAGGATGGCGATCCGGCGTCCGTTCAGCTCTCCGGCCATGTCTCAGGCACCCGCCCCCGCCATCGCCGGGTGCAGGACGACCTTCGTCCAGCCGTCGTCCCGCTTGTCGAAGTGCTCGTAGGCCTCCGGCGCGCGGTCAAGGGGCAGCTCGTGGCTCACGATGAACGACGGCTCGGCCTTGCCCCCGGCGATCAGGTCGCGCAGCTGCCGGTTGTACCGCTTGACCGGCGCCTGGCCGCTGCCGATGTGCTGGCCCTTGAACCAGAACATGCCGTAGTCGAAGGCGAGCTTGCCCTGCTTCGCCAGCTCGTCACCGGCCCCGGGATCCTGGGGCACGAAGACGCCGACGTTGCCGATCTTCCCGGTGAAGCGCACCGAGGCGACCAGCCGGTTCATCGTCAGGTTGGCCTGCTCCTGCCCGTCGGGCTCGTGCGCCTGGTAGCCGACGCACTCGCACCCGTTGTCCGCGCCCAGCCCCATCGTCTCGTCGAGGACGGCCTGCACCGGATCGACCTTCGAGTCGTCGATGGCGATCGCGCCGATCGACTCGGCCAGCCGCAGCCGGTCGGGGTGCCGGTCGACGACCATCACCTTGCCGGCCCCTCGGATCGTCGCCGAGAGGGCGGCCATCAGCCCGACCGGTCCGGCGCCGTAGATGACCGTCTGGTCGCCGGGCTGCACGCCGGCCATCTCGGTGGCGTGGTAGCCCGTCGGGAAGATGTCGGCGAGCATCACGTAGTCGGTCTGTCGCTGCTCGGCGTCCTCCCCCAGCCGCAGACAGTTGAAGTCACCCCAGGGCACGCGCAGCAGCTCGGCCTGTCCTCCGCCGTACGGGCCCATGTCGGCGAAGCCGTACGCGGCGCCGGCCATGTTCGGCTCGGGCTGCGCGGTCAGGCAGTAGTTCGTGAGCTGGCGCTCGCAGTTCTTGCAGTGTCCGCACGCGATGTTGAACGGCAGGACGACGTACTCCCCCACCTGGACCTTGTCGACGCCGCTGCCGACCTCGACCACCTGGCCCAGGTTCTCGTGCCCGAACCAGCGACCGGTCTCGAAGTCGGTCCGGCCCTCGTACATGTGCAGGTCCGAGCCGCAGATGTTCGCCGACGTGATCCGCACCAGGACGTCGGTCGGTCGCTCGATCTTGGCGTCCGGTACCTCCTTGACGCTGACCTGCCGCGGCCCCTCGTACACCACTGCTTTCACGCTGCCTCCCTCTCGGGTCCGCCCTCCCGCTCCGGGCGCGGGTGGGGCCCTCAGTCCACCCGGCGGAGCGTGGGCCTGGGTATTGGCAGACATGCCGATCTCGGTGTCCGTCCCGAGCGAGCGGATGTCGGGGAGCGTGCCCGGAGTGCGGGCGACGGCCGTCGCGGGATGGGTCGCTCTGCCGATGGCAGGGAACCCGCCTACGGCGGCACGGAGTCGGTCGTCGACCGGCCGGCCCGCGGACCGGTCCGCGCCGGTCACGAGGTGCTGCTCGCCGCCCTCGTGGCCCGGGCGGCGGGCGTGCCGCTGCGCATGGCCGCCAAGCTCCGGGAGCCGGCCGAGCGCGAGTACTTCGACACACAGGTCAAGCCGCTGCTGTGCTCGGATGTCGAGTTCCTCGGGGAACTGGGCTGCCGCCGTGCTGCCGGACGATCAGGAAGGCGAACGACTGCGAGAAGGTGGTCCTGAAGCCCTGACCACCTCCGCCCCGGGGGGGCGACGAGGGGCCGAGATGAGGACCTTCGGGTCGTCGACCGCCTCGACGAGGAAGTCGACGAGGCTGCGGACGGCGGGGCGGGCCGGCCGACGCCAGACGACCTCCAGGTCGAGGGACAACGGGGGATCGAGCGGCCGCACGACGATCCCGCGGACACCCATGTGTTCGGCGACCCCGAGGATCCCGGGGGCGACGCCGGACCCCGCTGCGACCGCCCGCACCATCGCCTCGGGACTGTTGATGAGGTCCGACTCGACGACGACCTGCCCCTGCCGCGCTCCGCTCGGCAGCAGGTGGTCCACCGTGCGCTGCCAGATGCCGGCGAAGGGAGACAACGGGAACATCACCACGGGCTCGTGAGCGAGACCCGCCACCAGGATCTGCGCCCGGTCGGCGAGCGGGTGCCCCAGGGGCAGGACGAGGCCGAACAGCACCGAACCGAGGACGACACCCTCGAGGTCACGGTGCTCCCGCGGCCGGCTCCAGACGACGGCCGCGTCGGCCCGCGCCTGCCGGACCGCCTCGACGGCATCGTCCCCCGGACTGGACGTGGCGAAGACCTCGGCGCCCGAGATGGCGAGGCCCACCGTTCGCAGCGGGCCGTCGAGGACCCGCTCCGCCATCGTGCAGATCCGCAGGGCGAGCTGCTCCCGAGGGTGCGGCCCCGCGGATCGCACGTCCAGGCGGGCCCGCTCGGCCTCGGCCAGGATCACCCGCGCCCGCTCGGCCAGGACGTGCCCCGCCGGCGTCAGCTCGGCGCCGCGCGGAGTGCGCTCGAAGAGCGTGACGCGCAGATCCCGCTCCAGCGCACGGATCTGCTGCGAGAGCGACGGCGCGGCGATGTGCAACCGGCGCGCGGCGGCGGAGAAGCGCCGCTCCTCGGCCACGGTGAGGAAGTACCGGAGCTGCCGCAATTCCACAGGGCAGGCTACCGCGGGAGACGGGGTCCGGGCGTCGACGTGTGAGGCCAGGACTCACAGGCCTGTGGTTCTACGTCACCGCGCAGGCGGTAATCAGACCGCTGCACGGGGGACTACCACCTGGTCGGTTCTCCGCGCCCCTCGAGCCGGCGGTTCGGTGATGGCCGGATCGGGCCGCTGCCGCGGAGTTCGTCGGAGGACACATGCGCTCCCACCAGGCCACTGAGCTGTTGCTGGCCGAGACCGCCTCGTCGGCCGGCACCACCTCGGACCGCGCCCAGGCCATGCTCCAGATCCTCCGCCGGCTCGTCCCGTTCGACGGTGCATGGCTGGCGCTCGCCGACCCGCTCGGCCACGGCTACCACTCTCTGGCGAGCCTCGACCTCGACGGCCCGACCGTGGATTTCCTCTCCGGCCCGCTGATGGCGCGGGACATCGAGGTCACCGGCACCGATCGGTCGCGTCCCCCGTTGAGCCCGTCGGACCTGCCCTACCCGGCCGAGGAGCTGCCGACCTGGGCCGATTGCCTGATCCCGTCCGGGATCCACGAGGCGCTGGCCCTCGCCCTGTTCTCACCAGCGGGGCGGCACGTCGGCTTCCTCGCGCTGCTGTCCGGCGACCGGCGCCCACCGTCCCCGGTCGCACGCCGCCGGCTCGGGCGGCTCGGGCCGGTGCTCGCGCACGGCATCGACCCGATGCGTTCACTGCTCACCGCCACACGCCTGGTGCGTGGGGCCACGGCCGGCGTGCTGCTCTGCGCGGACGAAGGCTGCCAGGTGCTGCCGGGCCTTCCGTCGGACGCGCTGCTGGCCGCCCGCTCCCCCGTCCTGGCCGCCGCACGCGAGCATATCGGCGACGGCCACGTCTACTCCTCGTTCCTCTGGCCGGTGGGTGGCCCCCGTGCCCCCGGCGGGCACATGCGCGTGACCGCCCTGGCGGCACCCGAGGACACTCCACCGGGGCTGACCGGTCTGGCCCTGCTGTCACCGGCGACCGACCTTCGCGGGCTCACCCCGCGGGAACTGGAAGTGCTGGGCCTGTTGGTCGAGGGGTGCTCCAACCAGGAGATCGCTCATGCGCTGGTGGTGGCTCCGCGGACCGTGGCCGCCCACCTGGAGCACGTCCTCTGCAAGCTCGGCGCACCGACGAGGACACTCGCCGCCGTCCGCGCGGAACGAGACGGCCTCTACGTTCCGTCCCCTCGCGCAAGCCAGCTTGCGTGAGTCAGCGCCGGAGCACTGGCCGACCGTGGCGACCCTCCCGCGGCCGGAGGACCGGACCGGCGCCGGGCTCGTGGGAGCGGAAGTCCCCCGGGCGACAACATCGGCCGATCGACCGATGTCCACGCGCCCTCGACCGGTCCTAGCGTCTGAGCCGCGGTCGCACGACGGAGCCTCCGGGAGCAGACATGGACTACGCGACGTTCACGCGGACCACGGCCGAGCGGGCCGGGCTGCCCGAGGAGACAGCGGAGCGCATCGAGCACGCCACGCTTCGCACGCTCGCCGACCGCATCGCGGGGGGTGAGGCCCAGGACCTCGCCGCGCAGCTCCCGGGCGGGCTCCAGGACGACCTGCGTGCCCCGCGCGAAGAGGCGGAGGCGTTCGGCGTGGACGAGTTCGTGCGCCGGGTCGCGGAACGAGGGGACGTCGGGCCCGACGAGGCGCGGAGCGGGGCCGCCGCCGTCCTGACCACGGTGCGGGAGGCGGTCACGCCCGGCGAGTTCGACGACGTCCTGTCCCAGCTGCCCCAGGAGTACCGGGAGCTGGTCGGACCGATGGCCTGAGTTCGCCGGCGCCCGAGCTTCGGCCGGGACCCGAGGAGCAGGGCCGCACCAGATCGGGAGGAGCCCGGTGATCCAGTACGCGACGTTCGTCCAGACCGTGGGAGAGCAGGCCGGCGCGGCCGACACCGAGGAGGCCCGGCGCGCGGCGGAGGCGGTCATCACCGCCGTGGCCGCGTCGCTGGAGGAGTCCGACCGCGACCGGTTGGCCGCGGTCCTGCCCGGCTCCCTGCAGGGCGCCGCTGAGATCCGGGGGCCGGCCCTGCACAGCGGCGCCGCCCTGATCTCCGCGGTGGGCACCCGATCCGGATGTCCGGCCGAACGGGCCCGCTTCTACACCCAGGCGGTCCTGTCCACGCTGGCCGACTCCGAACCGGAACTGGCCGGCGACCTCGCCCGGCGACTGCCGAACGGTGCGGAGCTGTTCTCACCCATCGACGAAGGGGTTCCGCCGCGCGGTTCCGGGGTGCCGACCAGGCTGACCCCGCGACTGCTCGAGCGGGACGAGATCGACCGCGCGCTCGCTGCCCTGGAGGGCTGGGAGGGCGACGAACACCGGCTGCGACGCACCGTCGTGCTCCCGCCGGAGCGCCACCGGCCGCTGCGCGAGGCCGTCGCCCGCGCCGAGCGCGAGATGACCCACCACGCGCGCGCCGAGCAGTTGCAGGACGCGGTCACCTTCGAGGTCTGGACGCATTCGCTCGACCGCGTGACCGACATGGACGTCGAGCTCGCCCGGCGGATCGACGCGGCGATCGCCGCGCTCGGGTCCTCCGGCTGACCCACCCCGGCTGACCCACCCCGGCCCGTCTCCGGGCCGTCCCGCCGGTCGATCACCGCGAACCGTGCTCCTCGCGCTCGTCGGTCAGCGGGTCGTGGCCAGGTGCTCGTGCACCATGCGGACCGCCATCGCCCCCTCCCCGGTCGCCGAGGCGACCCGCTTCACGGAGCCGCTGCGCACGTCGCCGGCTGCGAAGACGCCGGGCAGGCTGGTCTCGAGCAACAGCGGGTCGGGCCCGCCGGACTTCCCCCTCTGCGCCGACCGGCGCGCGTCCGGCCCGGTCAGCACGTAGCCACCGGAGTCCAGGGCGACCGAGTCCGGCAACCACGACGTGCTCGGCTCACCCCCGATGAACACCATGAGGTCCCGGGCGAGCAGGCGCTGCCGCTCACCGGTCACCGTGTCCGTCACGACGACGGCCTCGAGGCGGCCACCCTCGCCCTCCAGGTCCTCCACCGTGGTGTGCAGATGCACCTCGATGCGCGGGTCCTGGGTGATCCGGTCGGCGAGGTAGCGCGACATATTCTCGTCGAGTCCGTGCTCCCTGACCACCAGGTGGACCTCGGCGGCGTGGCCGGCGAGGAAGACCGCGGCCTGGCCGCCCGAGTTGCCCCCACCCACGACCACCACCGGGTCTCCGACGCACTGCTGGGCCTCGAGGGGCGTGGCCGCGTAGTACACGCAGGTGTCCTCGAACTGCTCCAGTCCGGGGACCGGGAGCCGGCGGACACGCACGCCGGACGCGACGATCACCGTGCGGGTGGCCAGCTCACCGCCGTCGGCGAACCGCAGCACGTGGTTCCCGTCGCGCTCCTCCAACCCCACCACCTCCGACGGGACGGACCGCAGCGCCCCGAACTTCTCCGCCTGCAACACGGCGCGCTCGGCCAGCTCGCCCCCGGGGATCCCGGAGGGGAAACCGAGGTAGTTCTCGATGCACGACGTCCGCGCCGCCTGCCCGCCCGGCGCGACGCCGTCGAGCAGCGCGGTGTCCAGGCCCTCCGAGGCGCCGTACACAGCCGCCGCGAGCCCGGCAGGGCCGGCCCCCACGACCACGAGATCGCAGATCTTCCGGCCGTCACCGAGGTCGCGCAGCCCGAACGCCGCTGCGAGTTCCGCGGTCGAGGGGTTGTGCAGCAGCCGGTCCCGGTACAGCACGATCGGCGTGTCGCCGGGACCGAGCCCGAGGGAGCGGAGCAGCTGCTCGGCCGTCGGGTCGGTCTCCAGGTCCAGGAACCGGTGCGGCAGCCGGTTGCGGGCGGCGAACTCGCGCAGCTGCCTGGTGGTGGCCGAGTACCTGGAGCCGATGATCCGGAACCCGACGCCCTCGCCCAGCGCCAGCCATCGTCGGACGAGGTAGGCCCGCAGCACGAGATCGCCGAAGCCGTGGTCCCGCGCCGCGAGGGCACGCAGCCGGTCGACCGGAACCGCCAGGACCTCCCCCGGGTCGACGACGACCTCGCTCAGGAAGGCCGGCTGCCGCGTGAGGACACCGAGCTCGCCGAGGAAGCGGCCGGGCCCGTGCAACCGCGCCACCCGCTGGTCGGGCGTGCCGAGCGCTTCGACGACGGCGACCCGGCCGGAGAGCACCACGGAGAAGGTGTCCTCCGCCTCGCCCTCGGCGACGAGCACGTCCCCGCGCGTCGTGGGCCGACGCTCCCCCCACGCCTCCAGCTCCCGGAGGCGCGTCTCCTCGAGGCGGGGAAAGGCCCCGGACACGTCCGGCGTCTCCCCGGGCGGCACGTCGGCCAGCAGCTGCTCGACACCGTGGCTCTTCTGGTCGGCCGGCTCCCGGGCGGTCACACCGGTGCCTCGTCGACGAAGCACCACCGCCAGTCCTCGCCCGGCTCGAACGACCGGATGATCGGATGGCCGACGAGCCCGGCGTGCCGGCGGGCGTGCCTGCCCGGGGACTGGTCGCAGCAGCCGACGTGCCCGCAGGTCAGGCACAGCCGCAGATGGACCCAGGGGGACCCGATCCGCAGGCACTCCTGGCATCCCTCGGGCGTGCGCGGCTTGACGTCGTCACGGACGAAGGCCAGGTGCGGGTCGAGCCCTGCCGGAGCGGTCATCGGTCCTCGGTTCCCTTCGACTGCAGTGCCTGGTCCAGCCAGCTTCGCAACGCCGGCTCCGGAGCGGCTCCGGGCTGCCGGGCGAGTACCTCGCCGTCCCGCAGGACCATCAGCGTGGGGACGGCTTGCACCTGGAACCGCTGGGAGAGGCGGGGCGCCCGATCGACGTCGACCTTGACCAGCTTGAGCTCACCGGCTCGCTCGGTGGCCAGCCGTTCGAGGGCGGGACTCACCATCCGGCACGGGCCGCACCAGGTCGCCCACAGATCCACGAGCACCGGGACCGGAGCCCGCTCCGCGACCTCGGCGAAGTCGTCGTCGCCCGAGTCTGCGATCCAGGGCAGGCGCTCGTGGCAGTTGCCGCACTTCGGCACCGAGCCCGCGGACACCGGCACCCGGTTCCGCTTCCCGCAGTGCGGGCAGACGATGATGCTCGTCCGCGCCGTCGCCGGCGCGTTCACGCCTGGGCTCCGATGGGCTCGTGGGAGACGACGAGCTGGTCGCCGCCCACGTCGACCCGCACGGTGGACCCCTCGAGTGCCCCGTCGCGCAGCAGCGCGCGGGCGACCTGGGTCTCGACCTCCCGCGCGATGAACCGGCGCAGCGGACGGGCCCCGTACACCGGGTCGTAGCCCTCCTGCGCGATGAAGCGACGGGCGCCGTCGCCGATCTCCACAGTGATGTTGCGCTCGGCGAGCCGCACGCGCAGGTCGGACAGCATGAGCTCGACGATGTTCTCGATCTCGCCCTGGCTCAGCGGCGTGAACAGCACGGTGTCGTCCACCCGGTTGAGGAACTCGGGCCGGAAATGAGCCCGCAGCTCGGCCAGCACGAGATCACGTGCCTCCGGCGTGAGCCGGCCGTCGTCGGTGACCCCGTCGAGCAGGTACTGCGACCCGATGTTCGACGTCATGATGATGACGGTGTTGCGGAAGTCGACGGTGCGCCCCTGCGCGTCGGTGAGCCGGCCGTCGTCGAGGACCTGCAGCAGTGTGTTGAAGACGTCCGGGTGCGCCTTCTCGATCTCGTCGAAGAGGACGACGGCGTACGGACGGCGGCGGACCGCCTCGGTGAGCTGGCCGCCCTCCTCGTAGCCGACGTAGCCGGGCGGGGCGCCGACCAGCCGCGACACGGTGTGCCGCTCCTGGTACTCGCTCATGTCGATCCGGACGATGTTGTCCTCGGAGTCGAACAGCGCCTCGGCCAGCGCCTTGGCCAGCTCCGTCTTCCCGACGCCGGTCGGGCCGAGGAAGATGAACGAGCCGGTCGGCCGACGCGGGTCCTTCACCCCGGACCGGGCCCGGATGATCGCGTCCGCGACCGCCTGGACCGCCTCGTCCTGGCCCACCACCCGCCGGTGCAGCACCTCGTCGAGGCGCAGCAGCTTCTCCCGCTCGCCCTCGGTCAGCCGCGCGACCGGGATTCCGGTCCACACCGAGACGATCTCGGCGATCTCCTCCGCCGTGACCACCTCGCGCAGCAGCCGGTGCTCGCCCTGCTTCTCGGCGAGCCGACGCTCTTCGGCCTCGAGCTTGCGCTCGAGGTCGGCCTGCCTCGTGAAGCGCAGCTCCGCGGCCCGGTTGAGGTCGTAGGCGCGCTCGGCCTCCTGGATGTCATGGCGGACCTGTTCCAGCTCCGCCCGTAGCTCCTGGACCCGCTTGATCGCCTGCCGTTCGGCGTTCCACTGCGCGCGCATGGCGTCGGCCTCGCCGCGCAGGTCGGCCAGCTCACGGCGGAGCAGGTCGAGCCGCGCACGGGATGCGGCGTCCTCCTCCTGGGCGAGCGCCGCCTCCTCGATCTCCAGCCGCATCACCTTGCGGGTGATCTCGTCGAGCTCGGCGGGCATGGAGTCGATCTCGGTGCGCAGCCGGGCGCACGCCTCGTCGACCAGGTCGATGGCCTTGTCGGGCAGGAACCGGTCGGTGAGGTAGCGGTGGCTCAGCGTCGCCGCCGCGATCAACGAGCCGTCGAGGATCCGGACGCCGTGGAACACCTCGAACCGCTCGCGCAACCCGCGCAGGATGGACACCGAGTCCTCGACGGTGGGCTCGTCGACGAAGACCGGCTGGAACCGGCGCTCGAGCGCGGCGTCCTTCTCGACGTGCTTGCGGTACTCGGTCAGTGTGGTCGCACCGATCATGTGCAGCTCACCGCGGGCGAGCATCGGCTTGAGCATGTTGCCGGCATCCATCGATCCTTCGGATGCCCCTGCGCCGACGACGTTGTGCAGTTCGTCGACGAACAGCAGGATCCGGCCCTCCGCCGCCTTGACCTCCGACAGCACCGCCTGCAGCCGTTCCTCGAACTCGCCGCGGTACTTCGCCCCGGCCACGAGCAGCCCCATGTCCAGGGCGAAGATGGTGCGTTCGCGCAGGCCTTCGGGGACGTCCCCGTCGACGATGCGCTGGGCCAGGCCCTCGACGATGGCGGTCTTGCCGACTCCGGGCTCGCCGAGCAGCACGGGGTTGTTCTTCGACTTCCGGGACAGGATCTGGACGACCCGGCGGATCTCGGCGTCGCGGCCGATCACCGGATCCAGCCGACCGGAGCGGGCCGACTCCACCAGGTCCGTCCCGTACTTCGTCAGGGCCTCGTACGACCCTTCCGGAGTGGCGGAGGTGACGCGCTGGTTGCCACGTACCCGTGTCAGCTCGGCGAGGAACGCCTCGCGGGTGACGGCGTGGCGGGCGAGGACCCGGCCCGCACCGCCGGCGGACCCTTCCTCCGCCAGCGCCACGAGCAGGTGTTCGACCGACACGTACTCGTCCTTCATCCGCCGTGCCTCGCGGTCGGCGACGTCGAGCACCTTCGCCAGCCGCTGGGTGACCGCGACCTGGCCCGGTTGGGCCCCCGGCCGGGTCGTGCGAGGCTTGCGCGCGAGCTCTTCCTCCAGATCGGAGCGCAGCGCCCGGAGATCGACGCCCATCTCCCCGAGCAGGCGGGGCACCAACCCCTCCGGCTGGTCGAGGAGTGCGGCCAGCAGGTGCTCGCCGTCGACCTCGGTGTGGCCCGCGCGGGTGGCCAGGTCCTGCGCCTCGGACAGTGCCTGCTGGGACTTCTGGGTCAGGCGGTTCAGGTCCATCGCTGACTCCGCTCCGGTCGGGTGGCGGTCGGTCGGTGGGCGGTGGTGCGTCGTCGCACCGGTTCGGTGCGCCCGCGAACGCGCAGGGCGGTCTCGAGGTCTCTGATCCGGTCGAGGAGGTCGCACACGAGTCCGAGGGCGGCGTAGTTGAGCGGCAGGGAGGCGTGCAGGCGCTGCAGCCGCGCCACGGCCGGTACCTGCGTCGGGCTGAACCAGAGCGTTCCGTCGACGTGACGCGCGGCCGGGATCAGCCCCAGCGCCCAGAAGCGCCGCACCAGCTCGGGGTGCAGGCCACAGCGCCGGGCGAACTCCTCGTCGTCGAGCAGGGCGGATCTCGGGCTCCGGACCAGCGGGTAATCGGACGGACGACTCTGCTGGTTCATCGGCGTCCCCTCGCGTCGTCGGTCGTGGCGCGGCGCGGATCGAACGTCGACGACGTGGCGAGTTCGGAGTACAGCTCGCGTTCGCGTTCGCTGAGCCGTGCCGGCACCATGATCTTGATCTCGGCGAACAGGTCGCCCGGGTGCCCGGCCGGGTCCGGCATGCCTTGCCCACGCAGCCGGAGGCGTCGTCCCGACGAGGAGCCGGAAGGCACGGTCACCTTGGTCTCGCCCCCGGGCGCGGCGACCGGGACGGTCGCGCCGAGGGCCGCTTCCCACGGGGCGAGCTTCAGGTCGACGTGGATGTTCCGGCCCTGCACGCGGAAGAGCGGGTGCGGCAACAGCCGCACCACCAGGTAAAGATCTCCGGCCGCGCCGTCGCCGAGCCCCCGCCCTCCCTCGCCGGCCAGCCTGATCCGCCGGCCGTCGGTGACGCCGGGTGGGATGGTGACCGTGTAGCTGCGCGGGCCCTCCGGGCCGTTGAGCGTGATCTCCTTCCGCCCGCCGTGATAGGCCTCCTCCACGGTGAGGGGAAGCTCGGCCTCCTGATCCGCTCCCGCAGCGCGGGCCGCACGCGGGCCGCGGCCACGGCCGCCGAACATGCCTCCCAGGAGGTCCTCGATGTCGATGCCGTCGAAGCCCCCGCCACCGAACCCCCCGCCGACGTCGGCGCCCTCCGCGGTCCAGGTCGCCCGGCGACCACGACCGGCCCGGCCACCGAATCCGCCCGCCCCGGCACCGACGCGCTCCTCCCAGTCCTCGGGAACCCGCCGGAAGTCCTCCCCGAAACGGTCGTAGCGCTTGCGGAGCTCCGGGTCCGACAGCACGGAGTACGCTTCGTTGATCTCCTTGAACCGCTCCTCCGCTCCCGGATCCTTGTTCACGTCCGGATGGTTCTGTCGCGCCAACCGCCGGAACGCCTGCTGAACCTCCTCGGGGCCTGCGTCACGGGACACCCCGAGTACGTCGTAGAAGTCGCGGGGCATCGGTCAGCTCCCCTGCCGCTGAGCCACGGTGACGGCCGCTGGTCGGAGCTGGCGCCCGGGGGCCCCGTAGCCGGGCCGGACGACGGAGGCCACCGAACCGGGCGGGGTCCCGGCCCCGTCGGCGTCCACCACCCCCACCACCTCGTGCCGCGCCGGATCGAACGGCACTCCGGCCTCGTCCTCCCGTCCGTAGCCGAGTCCCGAGACGACGGCGAGGGCCTGCTCACGGAGGGTGCGGATGCCCTCGACGATCGATTCCGGGTCCGCCGCGGCGTGCTCGAGCGCGCGATCGATGGTGTCGAGCACAGGTAGGAACGCCGACGTGACGAGCTCCCGCTCGATCTCGCGCTCGCGCGCGACCTCCCGTGCGTATCGCTTGCGCAGGTTGTCCAGGTCGGCGGCGGCGCGCCGCCAGCGGTCCTCGGCGGCATCGACCGCGCGCTGCGTGGGGCCCGCCGTCGCGCCGTCCGCCGGCGTGGGCGCCGGCCCCCGCGGAGGTCCACCCTCCGGGTGCGGCCGTGCCTCGGCGACGTCCGCGTCCGCACCCGCTCCACCGTCCGGCCGGGCGGACGGCACCTTCGGTCCGGGCTCTCCCATCGCCAGAGGCTCACTTCCGGTCGAACTCGGCGTCGATGACGTCGTCGTCCGCGGCCACGCTCTCACCGGCCGTTGCATCGCCGACGTCCGCGGCATCGTCGGTCGAGGCCGCCTGGAGCCCCGCCAGCACCTGCTGCAGCTCGCCGGTCAACTCGCGGGCTCGATCGAGCGGCGCCTGGTCTGCCACCGCCTGCCGGGCCTCGGTCACCAGCATCTCGGCCCGAGCGCGCTCGTGCGACGGAGCGGAGTCGCCGAGCTCGTCGAGCCGGCGCTGCACCTGATAGGCGACCGTGTCCAGCTGGTTGCGCGCGTCGACCTCCTGCCGGAGTTGCTGGTCCGACGCCCTGTTCCGCTCGGCCTCCGTGACCATCCGCTCGACCTCGGCGGTGTCCAGGTTGGTGCTCTCGGAGATCGTGATGCCCTGCTCGGCGCCGGTGTCCTTGTCGCGGGCCGTCACGTTGAGGATTCCGTTGGCGTCGATGTCGAAGACGACCTCGATCTGCGGCTCCCCGCGCGGGGCCGGCCGGATGCCGGTGAGCTGGAACCGGCCGAGCACCCGGTTGTCCGCCGCGCGCTCGCGCTCGCCTTGCAGCACGACGACGTCGACCGCGGGCTGGTTGTCCGCGGCCGTCGAGAAGACTTCGCTGCGCCGGACCGGGATCGTGGTGTTTCGTTCGACGATCTTGGTCATCAGCCCGCCCTGGGTCTCCACCCCCAGCGACAGCGGCGTGACGTCGAGCAGGAGGACGTCAGAGACCTCGCCCTTGAGCACCCCGGCCTGAATCGCGGCGCCGACCGCCACGACCTCGTCGGGGTTGACGGTCATGTTCGGTTCCTTGCCACCGGTCAGCCGGCGCACGAGCGCCTGCACCGCCGGTATCCGGGTCGACCCGCCGACCAGGATGACCTCGTCGACGTCGTCCGCCCCGACCTTGGCGTCGGACATGGCCTGACGTACCGGCCCCATCGTCCGCTCCACGAGATCCGCCGTGAGCTGCTCGAACTTCGAGCGCATCAGCGTCATCGTCAGGTGCTTCGGCCCGTTGGCGTCCGCGGTGACGAAGGGCAGGTTGACCTGGGTCTGGCTGACCGAGCTCAACTCGACCTTCGCCTTCTCGGCGGCCTCGTACAGCCGCTGCAGCGCCTGCGGGTCCTTCCGCAGGTCGATGCCGTTCTCCTTCTGGAACTCCTCGGCCAGGTGGTCGACGATCCGTCGGTCGAAGTCGTCACCTCCGAGGTGGGTGTCACCGGCGGTGGCACGCACCTCGACGACGCCGTCGCCGACGTCGAGGACGCTGACGTCGAACGTCCCGCCGCCCAGGTCGAACACCAGCACCGTCTCGTGCTGGCCCTTGTCCATCCCGTAGGCGAGCGCCGCAGCAGTCGGCTCGTTGATGATCCGCAGGACCTCGAGACCGGCGATCTTCCCCGCGTCGCGGGTCGCGGTCCGTTGCGCGTCGTTGAAGTAGGCCGGGACGGTGATCACCGCTTCGGTGACCCGCTCGCCGAGGTGCCGTCCGGCGTCGTCGGCGAGTTTGCGCAGGATCAGCGCGGAGATCTCCTCCGGCGCATACAACTTGTCCCGCACCTTGATCCGGGCGAGCCCGTTCGCGTCGGGGACCACGTCATAGGTGACCTGACCGGCCTCGTCCTCGACCTCCTCGAACCTGCGGCCGACGAACCGCTTGACCGAGTAGATCGTTCCCTTGGCGTTGAGGATCGCCTGCCGACGGGCCAACTGGCCGACCAGACGCTCGCCGTTCTCCGTGAACGCCACCACCGACGGCGTCGTGCGAGCTCCCTCGGCGTTGGGGACGACCGAGGCCTCACCCCCCTCCCAGGTGGCGATGACCGAGTTCGTCGTCCCGAGATCGATACCCACCGCGCGCGCCATCTTCAGACCCCCTCTGTGAGCAGCCGGGCAGCCTGGTCGGCCACCTCGTCGTCGACCACCAGTTCGAATCGTTGGGGACGCATGGACGTCACCGACGCGAAGTCCCGGCGACCTCCCTGCAGCGCGTAGACGATCACCGCGATGACCGCTCCGATCACCGCCCCGATGAGCAGTCCGTAGAGGGCCAGCAGAAGCGCGCTCACCAACGGATTTGCCCAGCCGAAGAGTCCGAAGATCCAGCCGAGCAGCGCGCCCGGGACGGCTCCGCTCACCGCACCCCGCCAGGCGGCAGTGGGGTAGTCCAGCTTTCCGGTCACCTGCTCGACGGTCTGCAGGTCCTGGCCGACGATGGCGACCCGCTCGACCGGGAAGTCGAGGTCGGCGAGCCGGTCGACCGCACGCTCGGCGTCGGCGTAGCTGGTGTAGGAGGCGACGGTCCGCCGGGCCGAGCGGGCCGAGGTGTCGGGGCTACCGGGAGACCACGGGTGGGCAGCGGCACCCCCTCGCGAGCCGGTCGGGTCCTTCAGAGGCACGGGTTCCTCCTGTCGGAGAGAGTTCAACGGTGAGCCGCCGATTGCGCGGTGGCCGCATCGAAGTCCGCGGCAGTGTGCCGTCCACGCTCGTCCTTCGCCCCGCCGACGGCAATCGGTCGTTCTGCCGATGGGGCGGCGCGTCCGAGATCGGCGTCGCGCTCCGCCGCTTCCTCCTCGCCACCGAGCCGTCATCCGGTACGCCCCGGGACGTGCGGCTACGAGGACTTGCCCAGACGCCCGCGCTGCTGCAACACGAACAGCAGCCCCAGGGACGGCGCCACGAGGACCAGCGCCGCGGCGGCGACCACGGTCAGGGCGGACAGCGTGGGGATCGGGGCCGCGGCGGCAGCGATCGGCAGGTGGGTGCCCAGCAGGTAGGGGTACTGCGCGACCCCCCAGCCCAGGACGACCGTCGCCGCAGCACCCGCGGCGAGACCGTGCAGCACCCACGGGGGCAGGCGCCGCAACAACACGAGGGTGACGAGTCCGAGGGCTGCCGACAGCACGACCAGCGCCAGTCCCCGGGTGAGCAGCTCGTGGAAGAGCCGGGGCGCATCGGCGCGGAGGATGCCGATTCCGGCCAGCGCCACGGCGCCGGCCGCCCCCGCGGCGAGCCGGGCCCGGCGGGCGAACCAACCGACCAGTTCCGCGTCGCCGCGGCGGCTCGCCTCGGCGGTCAGGAAGACGCCGGCCACGAAGGCGGCTGCGAGCACGGCAAGGACACCCCCGAGCAACGAGGTCGGGTTGACCCAGCTGTGCACCGCGTCCCCGTTGCCGGCGGACGGGACCCGCCCCGATGCGATGGCCCCCGCGACCGTCCCGAGGAAGAACGGCACCAGAATCGAGGACACCGCGAACGCGGCGCCGGCGACCCGCTGCCGGTCGGTCCGAACCATCACCGAGCGGAAGGCGAAGCCGGAGCCGCGCACGACGACGCCCAACGCGGCCAGCCCGAGCGGGATGTACAGGGTCGTCGTGATCGCGGTGAACGCCTGCGGGAAGCCGGTCCAGAGCATGACCAGGCAGAAGATCAGCCACACGTGGTTGGCTTCCCACACGGGAGCCAGCGCCTCGTCCACCAGGTGGCGGGGACGCCGACCCCGCGCTGCGCCGCCCGCGGTGAGGTCCCAGAACCCGGCACCGTAGTCGGCGCCACCGAGGACGGCGTAGGCGAGAACGCCGATGAACAGGACGACGGCCGCGAACGTGCTCACGACCGGCCGCCGATCGAGGAGGCCCGATGCTCCCGGGTCGGTGAGGGGCCGTAGGGGACGTCGGCGTCGCCGTCCGGCTCGGCCTGCCCGGCCCAACGCCGTCGCAGCAGCCGTAGTGCCGTCACCGTGCCGTAGCCCACTGCGGCGTAGAGCGTCAGAGTGCCCACGAACAACGGCCCGGGTTGCCGGTGGTCGTCACCGCGTCGCGGGTGAGGAGCAGACCGACGACCGTCCAGGGTTGCCGCCCACCTCGGTGGTCACCCAGCCGGCCTCCAGTGCGATCACCGTCAGCACCCCGGCGATCGCGGTGAGCCGGAGGAACCACCGGCTGACCGGGGAGCTGCGCCGCCGCCACCACGACACGGCGAACCACAGCGACAGCGCCAGCAGGAGGAATCCGATCCCGACCATGACGTCGAAGGACAGGTGGACCATCGACACGAGGTCGTCGCGGGGCCGCACGTCCACCGGGACCGTGTCCAGCCCTCTGATCACCGTCGACGGGGAGAAACCCGCCAGGAGGGAGGCGGCCGACGGGACGGGCAGCCCGTAGCGCTGCTGCCCGTCGACCAGCACCCCTCCCAGCACCTCCGGAACGTGGTCGTCCGTACGCGGAAGGAGCTCGATCGCGGCGAACTTGGCCGGCTCCCGGTGGAACACCTCCCGGGCGGCGACGTCGCCGACGACGATCTGCAGCGGCGTCACCGCGGCGGCCACCGTGAACGGGATGGTGAGCCCCAGTCGGTGGTAGCGGTCCCGTCGCCCGCGCAGCAGGCCGACGGCGTAGACGCCGGCGACGACGAAGCCGGCGACCATGTAGCCCGCAAGCAACATGTGCAGCGCCTCGAACCAGAAGGCTCCGTTGAACAAGACCTGCAGGGGATGCACGGCGACCACCTGTTCGCTGCGCAGCACCACTCCGGCCGGCTCGTTCATCCACCCGTTCGCGGCGACCACCGAGCACGTGCCCCCGATCCCGGCCAGCGGGACCGGCACCCCGCTCCAGAAATGCGTCCACCCGCGGAGCCGGTCCCACCCGTAGATGTAGATCGCCACGAAGGTCGCCTCGAGGAAGAAGAAGAGTCCCTCCACCGCGAAGGGGATGCCGTACGCGGCGCCGAAGCGGCCCATCAGCCCGGGCCACAGCAGGCCGAGCTCGAACGAGAGCACGGTCCCCGAGACGGCGCCGACGGCGAACAGGACCGCGGCCACCTGCGACCATCGACGGGCCAGCAGGAGCGCTACGTCGTCCCCCCGCCTGATGCCCCGGTACTCCGCAATCAGCATCAGCACCGTGAACGCCATCCCGAACGGCACCAGGATGATGTGGAAGCCGAGCGTGAACGCCATCTGCTCCCGGGCCGGCAGCAGTTGCATCGGCTCGTCCACGGGAGTCACCGCCCGTAGCCCGCGAGGCTCCGGTGGCGGGTGCAGACCGCCCGTGACACCAGATGGAGCACGCGGTCACCTCCCCTCGCCGCACAGACGCGACCGCCGGCGTGGGTGGCACGGCATCACGGTGCGGAGCCGCTGAGGGATCGCCCGCGCCCGTGCCCGTCCGGCCGCCGGTGCTCCATGGTCCTCGGGCCGGGGCCCGGCGGCGACGGCAGAACTGCCCATCTTCCTCGGATCGGCCGGGCGGGCACCGACGGAACCCGGAGGGTGGGGCGGAGAGATATCGGCAGTTCTCCCGATGGATACGCGCCTCGTCCGGGGCTTCGATGGGAGCCGCAGCGGGGGCATTCGCCTCCCACGAGGAGGGCACGTGCAGTACGAGGAGTTCATGGGATCCGCTCCGGTCCGCACGGTCGGGGCGCAGTAGTGGCCGACTCGATCACCCCGGAGCAGGTGCTCGACTACCTGGCCGATGTCGACTACCCGGCGGACAAGGACGCTCTCCTGAGCGCTGCCGAGCGGTCGGGGGCGCCCGACGAGGTGCTCCGGAGCCTGCGGGCCATGCCACCGGTCGAGTACCGCAGCCGCGCGGAGGTCGTGCGCTCGGTGCGAGTGGACCCGACCCCCGGGCGCCCCTCCGGCCTGGCCGCCGAGCAGGCGCGGACGGACGCACCTCCGCGCGTCGCCGAGCACATGCGCACTCCCCGCGAGGGATAGGGGCACCGGCGCGCGACGCCGACCCGAATGACCGGATTGTCCGTCCGGAGGCCCGGGACCTCCGCAAGGTGTCAGGTGCGGGGCGCGAGTTCGTAGACCGGCCCCAGGTCGGTGGGGCTGGTGTCAGGGACCTCGTGCAGGATCTTCGGCTCGCTGTGCAGGAGCCGATGAACGGCCGTCCGGGTCGCCTCCAGGCTCAGCCCGGCCTGACGGGCGATGTCCTGCAGATGGGGCGCGCCTGCGCTGACCTCCCGCTCGGCAACGGCGCGGTACACGGCGGCATCCGCTCCTGACAGATCCTCTGCACGCATGCCATCTCCTTCTTCGGTCGGCCGCACGGCGGCGTCGATCAGCTACACGATGGTCGGGCGAACTCCCCGGTTGCAGCGCCGTCCCCCTGTGCTCTACCCACCTCCCGCGCACTCTCACAGGTTGGTCAG
This sequence comes from Pseudonocardia oceanicola, assembly GCF_047200735.1. Taxonomy (NCBI): domain Bacteria; kingdom Bacillati; phylum Actinomycetota; class Actinomycetes; order Pseudonocardiales; family Pseudonocardiaceae; genus Pseudonocardia; species Pseudonocardia oceanicola. Next base: position 720 of record NZ_JBJZON010000018.1, on the reverse strand, counting down.
CAGGCTGACGGCGACGGCGATCACCACGGTTCCGAACAAGTAGGACAGGAGTGCGTGCCCCAGACCGACCTTGCGAATCTGCGTGGTCGCCAGCCGGGTCTCGGAAACGGCGAACGTCATGCCGACGGTGAACGCGACGTACGCAAAATCGCTGTACACCGGCGGCTCGTCCTGGTGGAACTCGATGCCGCCGTCGTCGCCCGCGTAGTAGAGCCGCGCGTACTTGAGGGCGAAGACCGTGTTCATCAGCGCCCAGGACAGAATCGCGTCGACGACGGCGAGGACGACGACCACAACCGCGACCGCGTCGTGCCGGCCGGCGCTGAGGACGGCCTCGAGAACCGCGACCAGGCTGGCCACGGCCGCGACGAGAACCGCCGTGTCCGTGACGTGGGACCGTCCCTCTTCCTCCGCCAGGCGCTTGGTGCCCCGCTGGCCCTGCGGCCAGCCGATGCGCCAGACCCACCCCAGTACGACCGACGCGGCGACGGCCCAGCCAACGAGGATCGCCAGCTGGACCGGGCCGAGCAGGGCCGCGGTGACCCCAGCCGCGGTGCCCGCGACGAGCGACACCCCCAGACGACGCCAGGAGATGATCCGGCGTTCCGGTTCCCCTACCACCGCACTGGCGGCCCTCTCCGCGCAAGCACCGTGGCCACCCGGGCCGCCCCCACCCGGCGCCCCCGGCTCAGGAGGACGCGACACGCTCGTCCATCCACG